>NZ_VZQO01000066.1:0-33438 GCF_014397665.1 Paraburkholderia sp. UCT2 | reverse complement strand
CTACTCACAGGCCAAACTCAACGCAGTAGCACGAAGGCTGAACGAGCGACCACGAAAGACCCTGGATTACGAAACACCGGCTGAACGATTCCATCGAACTATTGCATCGACCGGTTGAATCCGCCCCGTTCACCTGCCGGCGGCCCGACGTGGCGAGACCTTTTGTTACACGCCAGTGAATCCACCTTACAAATGAGCGACTCTTGAAACATAGGCGGCAAGTACAGTGACTTAACGGACCCGGCCCATTGCCACGTCCGTCGGAGATCAGTCATGACACACGCCAAGCAGCCCGTGCAGCATGCCGGGATCCGACGCCGGATGAGCGGCTATACGCTGATCGCGGCCGCCGTCGCGCTCGCGGCGCAGAGCGCCCTGGCGCAGCAAGCGACACCCACGCCACAAGCCGCGGCGGCCGTCGGGCCGGGCGGCGATCCGTCGGGCGGCGCTCCGTCGGGCGGCGATCCGCCGGGGCGCATCGCGCGTCTGAACTACACGGCCGGCGCCGTGACCACCGAGCCCGCCGGCGCGACCGACTGGTCGTACGCGCAGATCAACCGGCCGCTGACGACCGGCGACCAGCTATGGAACGACCAGAACGCACGCTCCGAGCTGCACATCGGCTCGACCGCGGTGCGCCTCGGCCAGAACACGAGCCTCGACGTGCTCAATCTCGACGACACGACCGCGCAACTGAAAGTCGCGCAAGGCACGCTATCGACGCGCGTGCGCGAGCTCGCGCCGGGCTCGTCGTATGAAATCGACACGCCGAACCTTGCGCTCGGCGTGAATGGTCCCGGCGACTACCGCGTCGACGTCGCGCCGGACGGCAGCAGCACGACCGTCACCGTGCGCAGCGGCAGCGCGATCGCGTACGGCGACGGCGGCCAGGTGCCGGTCGCGGCGGGTCAGCAGATCCGCTTTGCCGGCACCAGCCTGCAGCAGCTCGCCGACAACCGCGCCCCCGCTCTCGACGAGCTCGACCAGTGGGCCGCCAGCCGCGACGCCACCGAAGACCGCTCGCTGTCGGCGCGCTACGTGTCGCGCGACATCCCCGGCTACGAGGACCTCGATGCCAACGGCACATGGCGCGAGACGCCGCAGTACGGCGAAGTGTGGGTGCCGAACGCGACGCCGGCCGGCTGGGCGCCGTATCACGACGGCCACTGGGTCTGGCAGGCGCCGTGGGGCTGGACCTGGGTCGACGACCAACCTTGGGGCTTCGCGCCGTACCACTACGGCCGCTGGGCCGAGGTCGACGGTACGTGGGCCTGGGTGCCAGGTCCGCTCGAAGCGGACGCGACGCCGGTCTATGCGCCGGCGCTGGTCGCATTCGTCGGCGACGACGACGGCGGCGTCGACTGGGGTGTGAACCTGGCGGTCGGCGGCGTCGTCGCGGCGGGCGTCGCGTGGTTTCCGCTCGGGCCGGGCGAGCGGTGGCATCCGCATTGGGGCGGTCACGACCGCTGGAGCGCTGGGTACTACGACCGCGTGAACCGCACGACGATCGTCAACGACTACCGCCACCGCCGCAACGTGAACATCCACAACACATACGTGAACTATCGCGTGCCGGGCGGTGTGACAGCCGTGCCGGCGACAGCGTTCGTGCACGGTCAGCCAGTCCGACGCTTTTCGCAGAAGGTCGATCCGGCGCAGTGGCGCAACGCGCGGATCAACCCGGGCGCACCGGGGATCGCGCCGGTGCGCGAAAGCTTCGGGTCGGATCTGCGGCGCGCGAACTACCGGCCACCGGCGAGCGTCGTCGGCCGGCCGGTCGTCGCGACTCGCAATCCCGTCATGCCGGCCGCTTATCACGACGAGCTCGCGCAGCGCTTCGCGCAAAGCGGCGGTCGGGTGCCCGGCGGCGGCCAGCCGGTCGTGCGCACCGCGGTGCCGGCGCATATGACCGGCGCACCGAGCGCGCTGCCGATGGCGAACGTGCGGGTCGTGCAATCGCATGTGCCGGGACGTCCGCCGGGGATGGCCGCGGGTGCGCCTGGCGCGCCTGGCGCAATGGGCGGTAACGGCCCGCATGGCGTCGAGCAGGCTGGCCAGCGGCCCGGCGAAGCCGGCGTCGTGGGGCCGCATGGCGAAGCGCCGCAAGCGCGTCCGGGCATGCCGCCGCAGATGGTCGGCAAGCCGCGTCCGCCGCAGTCTGGCGAGAGCGGGCTCGCGGGCAATATGGGCCATCCGTCGAATGGTGTGCCGCGGCCGCCGCAAGCAGCCGGTGGGAATTCAGCCAACCCGGCGGCGTACGCACGGCAGCGCGGCGCGCCGCAGGAATGGGGCGCGGTCGGCAGGTCTCAGCCGGCATGGACGCAGCCGCATACCCCGATGGCGCAGCAGGCACCGCGCATGGCGCAACCGGGCGGCCCGCAACAGCCGAGCTTCGCGCGACAGTCCGGTGCGCCCCACCCGCCGGACAACCCGGCCGCGCAGCAACAGGCGCGTGTGCCAAACTGGCATCCGCCTGTGACGCAACAGGCGCCGCACGCCGTCCCGCCGCAGCAACCGCGTCCCGAACCACAAATGCAGCAGGCGCAACAGCGGCGTGTCGAACCGCGTCCGCAGCCGATGCCGCAAGCCCCTCGGCCCGAACCGCAGTTCCAGCAGGCGCAGCAGCCGCGTGTCGAACCGCGTCCGCAGCCGATGCCGCAAGCCCCTCGGCCCGAACCGCAGTTCCAGCAGGCGCAGCAGCCGCATTTCGAACCGCGTCCGCAGCCGATGCCGCAACGTCCGCAGATGCAGCAGCCACGCCCCGAACCGCGGCCCCAGCAGGTGCAGCAGCCACGTCCGCAACCCCAGCCGCAACCGCAACATGCCGAGCAGCACCAGGGCGGCGGCAATCGCGACGAGCATCACAAGAGCTGAGCAGGACGCCTGCCGTCCCGGCAACAACAAAGCCCCGCGATGCAAACCATCGCGGGGCTTCTGTTATTCGACGACGACGAGGGCGAGCGCTACCGCCCCGCTCCCGCCGACATCAGATCGCCATCGGCGCCGTCAGCGGCTCGTGATGCCGATAGCCGACCAGAGAGAAATCCGCCGGCTCGATCGTCTCGAGCCATTCCGGCTCGTACACGCCGGTCTTCGCGTAGTCGGGCACGCGATCGGAAATCGCGAGCCGCGGACTCTCGTACGGCTCGCGCTCGAGCTGCTGGTGCAGCATATCGAGCTGATTCTCGTAGATATGCGCATCGCCGATGAAATAGCTGAACCAGCGCGGCGTATAGCCCGTCAGCCGTCCGACCAGATGCAGCAGCGCCGCGCCCTCGGTCAGATTGAAGGGCGTGCCAAGCCCGACGTCGTTGCTGCGGATATACAGGCACAGCGAAATTTCGCGGCGCGTAACGTTCGGCAGAAACTGGTACAGCAGATGGCAAGCCGGTAGAGCGATCTGGTCGAGCACGGCTGGGTTCCAGGCATGGAACAGAATGCGTCGATCGGCGGGATTCTGCATGATCGTGTCGAGACACTGGCGCAGCTGGTCGATCGCCTTGTAAAGCAACACCTTCGAGCGGCCTTCTTCGTCGAACTGCGTGATCACGCGAAAACCGCGCGCCTGCGCGTCAGCGAGCTGCGCACTCTCGCTGGCGTCGAGCACCTTGTAGGCCGGCCACTTGCGCCATTGCACGCCGTAGACATCACCGAGATCATCCGGGCCCTCGCGATACGGATTGGCGAGCCACTGCGCGTTCTGATTCGCGTTCCCGTCCCACACCTTGCAGCCGAGCTCGCGGAAATCCGCGGCGCTGCGCGAAGCACGCAGAAACCCGACCAGCTCGCCGATCGCCGACTTGAACGCGAGCTTCTTCGTCGTGACCGCTGGAAAGCCTTGTTGCAGATCGAAGCGCAGCATCGCGCCGGGCATGCTGATGGTGCGGATGCCGGTGCGGTTTTCCTGCCACGTGCCGGTGTCGAGAATCGTACGGACGAGGTCCAGGTATTGTTTCATGCAGTTTCCTTCGGCGCGGCGCGAACCCGATCAGGCGCGCACACGGAATTGAGCAAAACCCGATTCTAACAAGCGCGACCGCACGCCGCCGGGGCATGGCGCGCCGCATGGGGAATAGCGAGGGAAATATCAGACGGACGGGAAAACACCGCGGTACGCGATATACGGGCGGCAAACACGGGCGGCAAACACGCGCATGCAAAAGTGCTTCGACGCGACGCTTGCCGGCTGGCGTCGCTGCGCCCGGAAGGCACAGTCAATCCGTCCGAACCGGCACAGCCCGAGACCCACGGCGACGCGCCAGACCTTCACATGCCACGTCGCCCGTCTCGCCGCTCGCCCCGCCGCCTACAGATGCTGCACCGACGCCGGCAAATCGCCGTGCGGCGGCACCATCGGCTCACCTTCCATATGACGCATGCCGTGCGAGCACAACAGCCGGTACAGCGTTACTCGCGAGATGCCAAGTTCCTGCGCCGCGTCTCCGAGCCGCCCGCGATGCCGCAGCAACGCAAGCTCGATCGCCTGACGCTCGGCCGCTTCGCGCGCCTGCGCGAGCGACACCGGCACGATCTCGACGTATTCGGCAAGTTCGAGGTCGCGCGCGGTGATCGCGCGCCCCTCCGACATCACGATCGCGCGCCGCACCCGATTGATCAGTTCGCGAACGTTGCCGGGCCAGCCGTAGTTATGCAGCGCGGCGATCGCGTCGGGCGCGAAGCCACGCAGGCGGCGGCTCGCATCCTTCTTGAAACGTTCGAGCATGTGCCGCGCGAGCAGTTCGATGTCCTTGCCGCGCGCGCGCAGCGGCGGCTCGTCGATCTGCAGCACGCAGAGGCGGTGATAGAGGTCGGAACGGAAGCGCCCTTCGATCATCGCCGCGGTCATGTCCACGTGCGTGGCCGAAATGATGCGCACGTCGACGTCGATCGCGCTATGGCCGCCGAGCCGCTCGACCTTGCGCTCCTGCAGGAAGCGCAAGAGGCTCGCCTGGCTTTCGAGCGGCAGATCACCGATTTCGTCGAGAAACAGCGTGCCTCCGTTGGCCGCCTCAACCCGGCCGATCTTGCGCTGGTTCGCGCCGGTGAACGCACCGCGCTCATAGCCGAACAGCTCCGATTGCAGAAGATGCGGCGGGATCGCACCGCAATTGATCGGCACGAATGGCGCGTTGCGCCGCGCCGAGCGTTCATGAATGGCGACTGCCGTCAGCTCCTTGCCGGTACCCGATTCGCCGGAGATGAACACCGGCGCGTCGGTCATCGCGACCTTGCGGATCGAGCGGAACAGCGCGAGCATCGCGTCGCACGAGCCGACCATCTCGCCCTCGGCGCCTTGCGAGCCGTCGTGCGACGCCGTTTCGCTCAGCGAGATCATGCCGTACGCATGACCGACCGAGTCGACGATACGGTCGCCCGAAGACGGCACCGTCACGTAATCGAAACAGTAGTCGCGCACGAGCCGGCGCAACGCGGCGTCCTGGAGTTGGCCAGGCGTAGTGGCAGCGACCCAGCCGACGTTCGGCATGGTCAAACAGGATTCAAAAGCGGCGATTTCGTGCGGCTGGAAATCACTGGACAGATCGAGCAGGCCGCCAGCAGCCGAGCCGGTGCGCACTGCCCGGCGCGCATCGCGCGCCGATCCCACGACTTCGACATGCCAGCCACGCTGCATAAAACGCGTATTCAGTTCCGCGCTCGGGTCACGCGAAACGTAAATCAGTTGCCGCGTTGCGGGTTCCATTATTCAGATCCTCTCGTCAACGAACGTTAAGGACGACGCATGCACCTGAAATTGCGGTTCAGACACGCTGACTCGTCCAGGATTCGCGAATCGCAAAACCCGAACGGCCATTCCATTCCGTGCGGACAGCTGATCCCCAAGAAAGCGGCGTGTGTGTTCGAGACGGCCCGATATGGGCCTTTTTTAAATCTGAAGCTGTTTTCGAGAGCTTACTATACGCGCGCCGCTTCGAAAACAATTATGCGAATTTAATCGATTGACCCGTTGCCCATCAAGGCTTAGCGGCCGATCGCGATTTATTCAGCCGACAAATAAAACATTAGTGGAAGCGCTTTTCGTGGCGTTCTCGCGACAGTATTTCGTACCTCGCCGATTAACGAATTATAGGTATTTTCTGCTGATCCGTTTCAGGGCTGCAACGTTTTTTCCCGATTTGGAACGCATTAGTCGTGTTTGCGCTGGTTGGCGCCAGACGTATCAATGGATTGCGAGCGATGGCACACGTTTCGCTAATTGGCGTGCACCAGGGAGACACATCATGCGACTCGCATTCCGCATCGATCTGATAAGCCGCCGCGCACCATACTTCGCGATCTGCGCAGCTCTCGCGTTCAGCGCCCTGCCGGCAAATGCCGGCACCCCGACAGCGCAAGCCGCCCCGGCGCGATTCGCCACGCTGACGGATTCCAGCGATGCCGCCGCCCCCGCCTCCGCCAGCCTGCAAGCCACCACGCCGGTTGCCGCGGAGGACGACAGCCAGGTGGCCGCCAATTCGTCGAGCCCGGCTGCCGATGCTGCATCCATGAACGATATTTCGCTCGACGACCAGATGCTGTCGCGGCAACGCGGCGGCGCGGTCGGCATGTTGATGGTCGCCGCGACGCCCCGGTTGATGCAAAGCGGCGGCAACCAGGTGACGTTGTGGGACGAGATCGCGCCACCCTCGCCGCTGCCGGTGCCCGTCGATGCCGCGCGCGCCGCCCAGGGCAACGTCGCGACATACCAGCGCAAGTAAGCAGGACGAAGCCACGAACAGACGGCAAATAACCACGCAATGCAGGACCGGTGGCCGCGCGAGCAGTGACGCGCCCCACGACGGCGGGACACAGGCAACAAGAAGAGAGAAGGGACCGGGACATGAGTACGAACCAACAGACGCCGCACGCCCTCGGGCTGCCGGCGGCGTCGTTCAGCAACGCTCCCGTCTTGCCGCGCGCCGCTTCGGCCGGCATCGCCCTGCTCGCCAGCGTCCTCGTCACCGCCTGCTTCGCGAGCCATGCCTATGCCGAGCAGGTTGCCAATCCGGGCGACCTCGTCGTCGAGCGCAGCGTCACGCCGCGCGATGCGTTCGTCCCCGTGCCGCGCGACCAGGACCCGGTCGCCGTGCGCGCCACCATGTTCCCGGCCAACTCGTTCGATCCGACGATCGCGACGCTCGTCGGCGACACCGATCTGACGAACGCGCACGGCTCGAACGGCGTCGCCGCCGGCGGCGTACTCGGCGGCACCGGCATGCAGGCCGTCACGCAGATCCTCTCCGGCAAGGCGACCGGCAACACGATCCCGCTGAACTCGGGCGGCATCGGCGGACCGGCGACGGGCGTCGGCGGCACGATCAGCTCGTCGGTGACGGGCGCGCTCGCGCCGCTATCGAACGTGCTCGGCGGCACGCTCGGAGGTCTGAAATGAGCACACGCCTGCGCCCCTCGCTGCGCTCGCGGCAAATCGCTGCGGCACGCCCGGCCCTGCGCGTCTGCGCGTGCCTGTGCATGGGCGTCGCTGCGTTCGTCGCCGGCGCGGCTCACGCGCAGGCGCAAGCGGTGCCCATCGTCGGCGCCATCGCGACGATCGGCACCGGCGCGGGCATGGGCGCGACGGGCGCGCTCATGGTCAACGAAACGGCTGGCCTCGACAACGCGCAGGCCAACCAGATCACGGTGACGAACGGCGCCGCGCTCGGCAACGCGAACGCGAGCGTGCAAAGCGCGTCGGTGGCCGCGAACGTGCCGCGCGCGCAGGCGTCGATCGAAGCCAATGCGTTTTCGAACACATCCGGCGCGGTGCTGGTGAACCAGTCGGCCGGAGCAGGGAATCTGCAGCGCAACAGCACCCAGGTCGGGACTGCGGCGGCGCTCGGAGTCGAGACCGTCTCGGATGGGGAGCTATCCGCGACGGCCCCGAAAAACGGCAGTCCGGGGCAGTCGAACGCGATTCACGGCGTGCGCGAGGCAAGCATTTCCAGCGATGCCTTGCGCAACGCGAACGGAATCGTGCAGATCAACCAGGCAGCCGGCGCCGGTAATGCCACGGCAAACAGTTTTGTGCTCCGTCCCCCGGCGGGCATTTTTTTTAACTGACCACACTTAAGTATCGGAGCGAATCATGAAGCGCACTCTTATTGCCACGGCCGTTCTCGTTGCCGCGTCCGGCAGCGTGCTTGCCGCGCCGCAGAAGGCCTACCTGTTCAATACGACGGTCGTCGGCGAGATGGTCGGCGTCGAAGGTCTGGTCGGACTGTTTGGCTGCGTGCATGTCTCCAGCACGGCTAACGCGGTGATCAACAACAATCAGACCGTCAACGTGAATGCGACGCTCGATCCGCAGGCGCAGACCTACACCAGCGGCAACGTGACCACGACCCTGAACAACAGCAGAACGTCGGTCAGGGGCGGCGGCTCGGCATTCGCGTTCACGACGCAAAACCATACGTCGTCGAGCTCGAGCTCGCAGGGCTTCGAAGCCTCCGGCGGCTATGCGTACGGCAGCCAGAGCGCGAGCGTGACGAGCGGCGGCTATGAAACCAGCCAGCAGGCAGCCGGCATCGCGGGCAGCTTCTCGCACACAAGTCAGAACTCGGGCGGCCATCTGTCGGCCGGCGGCTCGATCGGCGGCAGCTACAGCTATCAGGACCACAACACGTTCTCGCACGGCAGCGGCTCGTTCAGCGCCCGCGGCGGCCTGCAGGCCGGTTATCGCGAATCGAGCTACGCGAACTCGTCGGGCGTCGCCGGCGGCTTCGAAGCGAGCGAAGCGTCCGGGCAAAGCCGTTCATGGGGCTTCAGGGCGAGCGAAGGCTCCGGCTATGCGATGGTCGGCGAGCAATCGTCGGGCTACTCGCGCAGCCGCTCGTCGTCGAGCGACTCGTATGGCGCCGCCTGGGGCATCGACGCAGGCATGTCGACGACCGACGTGACGACGCGCGGCTCGATCACGCAGCACATCAACAACGAAGCTGCCGCCACGCTGAATGCAACCACCGGCACCAACGCAGCCAGCAACGTGTCGGGCAACCTCGGCATCAACATCGCGGAAGGCATCGACAACGCGCAGAGCAACGACGTGTCGCTCGCCTCAGTCGACGTCGGCAACGTGTTCGGCAACGCGCAGGCCTTCAACGTGCAGTCCTCGGGCGGCAGCGCAACGATCCACAACTTCAATCTGAACGCGTCGGTCGGCAACGGGTCGCTGTCGGGTGTGACGGGCAACGTCGGTGTGAACATCGCTTCCGGTATCGGCAACGCGCAGGACAACGCGCTTGCCGGCGCCGTGACGACGACCTCGCCGGGCAAGGCGCTGACCACCGCGATGGATGCGACGGACGACAACTCGCAATCCGCGACGATGACCGTCCACGGGCAATTCCAGGGCACCGCGAGTCTGGGTGCCGATACGCTGAAAGGCGCATCCGGAAACATCGGCGTGAACATCGCCGGCGGCGCGGGCAACTTGCAGCACAACGGCCTTGCCATCGCGGCGCTGAACAGCGGCAAATAAGCCGACGACGCGGCGAGCGCGGGCAGGCAGAAGAAGCACAAAGCAGTCGGAGGGGCGCGCCGGCAGCCATCGAAGCTGCCGGCGCGGATCGGGCAGGAGACCAGCATGACCGGGTTCAAGGGGTTCCCGGCGCTACCGTTCGCCGTAGCGCTGGCAGGGTGCGTGCTGTGCGCGGATCACGCCGCCGCACAGTCGAGCATCGACACGTCCACGTTCGCCGGCGTGCCGTTGACGAAGACGGTCCGTTCGATGAAGGACCTGCGCTACAACCACATCGTCAATCAGCAATTCGATTACAGCTGCGGCGCCGCGGCGCTCGCCACCCTCCTCAAGTACGGCTACGGCATCGATATTCCGGAAACCGAACTGATTCGCCGGATGATGGTCTTTTCAACCCCCGAAGTCGTCGTCAAGAACGGCTTCTCGATGCTCGACATGAAGCACTTCGTCGAGACCATCGGACTGCGCGGCCGCGGCTTTCGCGTCAACGTCGAAGCGCTCCACCATCTTCAGATCCCCGTGATGGTCCTGATGAACATCGACGGCTACGAGCATTTCGTGATCGTCAAGCATGCGCAGGACGGCCGCGTGTTCATCGCGGATCCGGCGCTCGGCAATCGCATCGTGCTCGAAGAGGACTTCGCGAAGACCTGGAACGGTCTCGTGTTCGCGGTCCTCGGCAAACCCTTCAGGGAGGATTCACCACTGTTGCAGGACAACGAGTCGCTCGCGCTGAAGCTGCGCGCCGCTGCGCTGGCAGCCGGCACCGCCGCGACTCCCTTTTTCGAGTACGGCTTGAACAAGGCAGACATGTTCTGATCCCGCCATGAAGTCACACTTCACACAGCTTGGGTTCGTGTTCTGCGCCGTCGCCTGCGGCGCAGGCGGCCTCGCCCACGCTTCGGAGGGCGCCGCCTCGCCACCGGCTCCCGAACTTTCGATACCGCCCGAGCCAGGCGCCGCGCCCCTGCGGGTGCAGCTCGTCGGCGACGACGTGCTCGCGACCCAGACCGGCAAATACGCCGGCGCGACGATGATCTCCGGCTTCGTGCTGAACGTCATTTCGCATTGGCAGTTGCCCAACGGCGCGAGCGCGCTCGCCCAGGGATCGCTGAGCGCGGTGCAGAACGGCCGCGGCCAGCTCACGAGTTCCGTCAGCACGTTCGCGAGCGTGAGCGGCGGCGCGCACGGCCAACCAGGCGATTCGGGCGCCAACCCGAATGCCCAGGCGCGCGGCGGCCAGAGCGTCGGCGTCAATGGCGTGTCGCAGGTCACCCAGGTCGCGGGCGATCGAAACAGCGGCACCAACGCCGCGCTAATCGACTTCAACAACAGCGCCGTGACGCTGACGGGCTCCGCCAACGCGCCGTCGGCATCGGCCAGCAATTCGACCGGCTCCGTGAAAGCCGGCATTTCGTTCGGCAGCAACGGCGTGAACTTGGCGCTGCAGACACCCGCTGGGCTCGCCACCCAGACCATCGCGCCGAGCAACGGGCAGATCGCCCAGTTGCTGCAGATTGCAGGCAATAACCAGCAAGTCGCCAACGCCCTGCAACTGCATCTGCAAACCCAGCAGATGTCGGCTTCGATGCTTCGTCAGTTAGGCGTACTGCAGGCACTGCAAAACAGGAGATGACGAAGCGGGCGCCACCCGCCAGTTGCAGCAAAAGCAGTAAAGAAACGGCCGCGCAGTCAGCACCGCGCGGCCGGATCACCGGGGGAGCAAAAATGAAAAAAGTGTCATCGACCAGGGCACCGCGCATGGCTCTCGCGGCCATTCCGGCCGCCGTCATGCTGTGGGCTCTTTCTCAGACGGCGAGCGCGCAGGCGCTCGCCGGTCAATCCGTGGAGGACCGTCTGAACACGCTGATGCGCGTCGTCGACGAGCAGCAGCGGCAGATCCATTCGCTCGAACGGCAGGTCACCGAACTCGAGATGGCGCAGCGCGGACGCGGCGTGCCGGGCGCCGGCGCCCCCGCGGGCAGCGACACGGTGGCCGAGCAGCCCGGCGCCGACGGCCTGCCGGTGCCGCTGCCGCCGCTCGCGCAGATCGCGCCCGGCGCGCCCGCGCCGGCGGGCACCACCGGCACCGCGACCGGCGTGCCGGTCAATCCGCCGACGCCGGACGGCAGCAATGCAGGCAACGCCAGCGCCGGCGGCCTGCCCGCCGCCACGGACGGCAGCGGCGCGGTCGGCCGGACCCAGCGCGCGAACGAACCGGTGCGCACGCAGGCCGAGCAGGCGGTCGTGCAACGCGAGCATGCGCCGCTCTTCGACCATAAGCTGACGATGGACTTCGGCATCAGCGACACCTACTACGACCGTCGCCAGTTGCAGTTGTCGGGCTTCCTCGCGCTCGACGCGATTTTCCTCGGCAACATCAACCTCGGCCAGACCAAGTCGCACCAGGTGATGGCGGACCTCGACACGCGCTACGGCGTGTCCGACCGCATCAATGTCGACGTCGACGTGCCGTACGTGTATCGGCGCAGCACCTTCATCGTCGGCGGCGCGGGCGGCGCGGCGAGCACGCTGTCGGACGCGACGGTGTCGAGTCACGACATCGGCGACGTGAACTTCGGCATCTACTACCAGTTCGTCAGGGAAACCAATGCCTTGCCGGACGTGGTCGGCAGTCTGCGCGTGAAGGCGCCGACCGGCAGCTCGCCGTTCGGCGAAAAAGTCGTGCAGCTCGACGCGGACAACACCAACCTCGTCGCGCCGACCAGACTGCCGACCGGCACCGGCTTCTGGAACATCACGGCGGGTCTGTCGGTGCTGAAGACCTACGACCCGGTCGTGCTGTTCGGCAGCGTTTCCTATACCTACAACCTTGCGCGTTCGTTCGCGGACATCTCGTCGGTGCAGGGACAAACCGAACCGGCGACGGTCAAGCTCGGCGACATCGTGCAGTTCGGCGGAGGCGTCGCGCTCGCGTTCTCCGACAAGGATTCGGCCAGCGTGTCGTTCACGATGGCGCTCGAACCCGCGTCGCAGACCAAGTCGCCGGGCGGCAGCTATCAGAAGGTGCCGGGCAGCGAAACCACGGCCGCGGCGATGAATTTTGGCCTGAACCACGTCGTGAACAAGCATCTGACCATCAACGGCTCGGTATCGATCGGACTCACACCCGACGCGCCGAACTTCGTGGTTGGCATGCGCTTTCCGTACACCTTCTGACGTGCCAACGATACGAGGTCGAACGTGCGTGAATCACCTCATCTGAACAGTGTGGCTTCCGTCGCGGCAGCGGGATCGCATCTGTCGCTCGCGGTGCCGAAGCAGCGCGCCGCCGTGTCGTCCGCTGGGTCCGCGGCGGCGCCGGGCGTTCTCCCACCGGCAAGCAACGAAGCCGGCGGCCCGGCGAGCGCCGCGGTGCGCGGCGTCGAGCGACAGCTGCTGTACGTCGCGCGCACGCCCGACGAAACGCTGATCGCGCATCTGCAAAGCCGCGGCTGGCAGGTCGCGGCGGCGCGCTCGGCGCACGAACTCGGGCGGCTCGTGAAGCCTGACGTCGCATGCGCGGGGATCGTCGATCTGGCGAGCTTCGCGCCGCGCGACATCGGCGGGCTCGAGGCGAGCCTGCGTCAGCAGCAGATCGGCTGGATCGCGCTGGCGACCAACGAGCGGCTCGACGATCCGCTCGTGCGACGCCTCGTGCGCCACTACTGCTTCGACTTCGTGAAGTTGCCCGTCGCGCACGCGACGATCGACTATCTGGCCGGCCACGCGTTCGGCATGGTCGCGCTGTGCGACCCGGAACTTCCGCCGCCCGTCAGCGAAGCGGGCGACGAGGAAATGGTCGGCACCTGCGAGGCGATGCAACAGCTTTTTCGCACGATCCGCAAGGTCGCGAACACCGACGCGAGCGTGTTCATCGCGGGCGAATCGGGCACTGGCAAGGAGCTGACCGCGCTCGCGATCCACGAGCGCTCGCCGCGCCGCAAGGCGCCTTTCACGCCGATCAACTGCGGCGCGATCCCGCATCATCTTCTTCAATCCGAACTGTTCGGCTACGAGCGCGGCGCCTTTACCGGCGCGAATCAGCGCAAGATCGGCCGCGTCGAGGCGGCAGACGGCGGCACGCTGTTTCTCGACGAGATCGGCGATCTGCCGCTCGAAAGCCAGGCGAGCCTGCTGCGCTTTCTGCAGGAAGGCAAGATCGAGCGGCTCGGCGGACGCGAATCGATTCCGGTCGACGTGCGCATCATCTCGGCGACCCACGTCGATCTCGACGGCGCGATGCGCGAGGGCCAGTTCCGTGCGGATCTGTTTCATCGCCTGTGCGTGCTGCGCGTCGACGAGCCGCCGCTGCGCGCGCGGGGGCGGGACATCGAGATTCTCGCGTACCACATGCTGCACAAGTTCAAGACCGACAACGCGCGCAAGATTCGCGGCTTCACGCCGTCGGCGATCGAGGCGCTCTACAACTACAACTGGCCCGGCAACGTGCGCGAGCTGATCAACCGCGTGCGCCGCGCGATCGTGATGGCCGAGAACAAGCTGATCTCGGCCGACGACCTCGACCTCGCGGGCTACACCGGGCAGGAAAGCATGACGCTCACGCAGGCGCGCGAGGCTGCCGAGAAGCGCGCGATCGAGGCCGCGCTGCTGCGCCATCGGCACCGGTTGAACGAGGCGGCGGTGGATCTGAAGATTTCCCGCGTGACGCTGTATCGGCTGATGGGCGTGCACGGCTTGCGCGAACCGGGCAGCGCCGACGACAAGGGAGCGCTCCCCGCGGACGGGCCGGCGCGGGCGTGAGCGGCGGGTACGCGTCGGTGTGCATCGACGGCTCGGGTAGAATCGCCCGGTTACCCTCCTCTTTCCATTCGATGACGACGCTCACCCTGATCGTCGCTCGCGCCAGCAACGGCGTGATCGGCCGCGACAACCAGTTACCCTGGCGACTGCCCGAAGACCTCAAATTCTTCAAGCGCACGACGATGGGCGCGCCCATCATCATGGGCCGCAAAACGCATGAATCGATCGGCCGGCCACTGCCGGGACGCCGCAATATCGTCGTCACGCGCGATGCCGCGCGGCGCTTTCAGGGCTGCGACACCGCGACCAATCTCGACGAAGCGCTCGCGCTCGCCGCGCAGGACCAGGCGCCGCAGGCGTTTCTGATCGGCGGCGCAGAGCTCTACGACGAAGGGCTGCGCCATGCGGACAAGCTGATCGTCACCGAAATCGCCGCCGACTTCGACGGCGACGCGACCTTCCCCGCGATCGACCCGCAGGTGTGGGAAGAAATCGCGCGCGAAGCGCATCACTCGAATGCGCCCAACGACTTCGATTACGCATTCGTCACGTATCAGCGCAAGGACGTCTGACGGCGCGCGCCGCGCAAGCGATAAAAAACGCCACGCAACGTTCAGTTGCGTGGCGTTTTCGTTTGATACGGGGCTGCGTTGGAACGCGCCGTGCGGCTTACTGCCCCGCGATCGTCATCCGCTCGATCAGCACCGAGCCGGTCTGCTTGGTGCCGCGCGTGATCGTATCCGCGCCGATCGCGACGATATGGCGGAACATCTCCTGCAGCGTGCTCGCGACCGTGATTTCCTCGACCGGATACTGGATCTTGCCGTTCTCGACCCAGAAACCCGACGCGCCGCGCGAGTAGTCGCCGGTCACGTAATTGACGCCCTGCCCCATCAGCTCGGTCAGCAGCAGACCCGTGCCGAGCTTCTTCAGCATCGCCTCGAAGTCGTCCTCGGGGCGCGTGTTCGAACTGAGCAGCGACAGGTTGTGCGAGCCGCCCGCGTTGCCGGTGGTCTTCATGCCGAGCTTGCGCGCCGAGTAGGTGGACAGGAAATAGCCCTCGACGACGCCGTCCTTCACGACCGAGCGCTGGCGCGTGCGCACGCCTTCCTCGTCGAACGGCGCGCTGCCCATCGCGCGCGCGACGTGCGGGTCTTCGACCACCTGCACGTGCGGCGCGAACACCGGCTTGCCGAGGCTGTCGACCAGAAACGAAGTCTTGCGATACAGCGCGCCGCCGCTCGTCGCCTGCACGAATGCGCCGAGCAGGCCCGCCGCGAGCGGCGCCTCGAACAGCACCGGCACCTTGCGCGTGTCGAGGCCGCGCGCGCCGATGCGCGCGAGCGCGCGCTGCGCCGCGTAACGACCGACCGCTTCGGGATCGGCGAGTTCGTCGGCGCTGCGCGTCGACGTGTACCAGTCGTCGCGCTGCATGTTGCGGCCGCTGCCGGCGATCGGCGCGCATGCGACGTAGTGGCGCGAATACGGATAGCCGGCGAGGAAGCCGCGCGAGGTCGCCAGCACGAACTGCGAGTGCTGTGCCGACACGCTCGCGCCTTCCGAGTTCTTGATCTGCGGATCGGTCGCGAACGCGGCGTCTTCGGCGCGGCGCGCGATTTCGACCGCTTCGTCGGCGGACAGATTCCACGGGTGGTACAGATCGAGGTCGCGCGGCGCGGTTTCGAGCAGCTCCGCTTCGGCGAGGCCCGCGCAATTGTCTTCGGCGGTGAAGCGCGCGATGTTGTAGGCGGCCGCGACCGTGTCCTTCAATGCCTGCGGCGAGAAGTCCGAGGTGCTCGCGTTACCGCGTTTGTTGCCGATGAACACCGTCACGCCGACCATCTTGTCGCGGTTGTGCTCGATCGTCTCGACTTCGCCGCGCCGTACCGAGACGGACAGGCCGTCGCCTTCGGAGATTTCGGTCGCGGCGTCGGTGCCGCCGAGCGCCTTCGCGTGACGGAGGATGTCCGAGGCGATTTCCTTCAGCTCATCCTGGGTATGCGGAAAAAAGCGCTGCTTGACGTCCATGTCTGCTGCCATTGTGGTTGCCGTCCTGTTGGGGCCGCGCGGCCCGGATATGCGCACCGTATTCGGCGCGGGCGCGCGGGTGCGGGATAAATGCATCCCGCGATCATAGCAAGGTACGCGCCGCCGCGGGTCGGGCCGGCGCGGCAAGTTACAATACCGGCATGACACGCAAAACCCGCATTCAACCGATCGAATCCGTCGTCACGGAAGTCGACGAAAACGGCTACGATCGTCCGAGCAAGTCTCAGGTTAAGCGCGAAATGCAGGCGCTGCAGGATCTGGGCTTGGAACTCGTCGCGCTGCCGAAAGACGCGCTCAAGCGCATGCCGATGCCCGAAAAGCTCGACGAAGCCGTGCGCGAAGCGCGCCGCATCACCGACCACGAAGGCAAGCGCCGCCAGATCCAGTACGTCGGCCGCGTGATGCGCTCGCTGCTCGACACCGAAACCGCCGCGCTGCGCACCGCGCTCGACACCTACAAGGGCA
This sequence comes from Paraburkholderia sp. UCT2, assembly GCF_014397665.1. Lineage (NCBI taxonomy): Bacteria > Pseudomonadati > Pseudomonadota > Betaproteobacteria > Burkholderiales > Burkholderiaceae > Paraburkholderia > Paraburkholderia sp. UCT2. Next base: position 16,685 of record NZ_VZQO01000066.1, on the reverse strand, counting down.
TCAACAAGTCGGAGACGGCGAAGCTCCATTGGATCGAGCGCACCCGCGAAAAGCTGCTGGCCGACGACGCCGCGCTGACCGAGTTCATCCGCCGGCACCCGAGCGCCGACCCGCAGCAGGGCCGCACGCTGATCCGCAACGCGCGCAAGGAAGCGGAGCAGAGCAAGCCGCCGCGCTACTTCCGCGAGTTGTTCCAGTGGATCAAGAGCGCGGCCGGCACCGACGACGAAGCGCAAGACGCGCACGACCCCAACCTCGCCGCGGAAGACGACGATGACGACCGCGACGCCTGATCGACGTAAGCAACGTCAGCACCCCGACGAAATCGTGATCGGCCTCGTGTCGATCAGCGACCGCGCGTCGACGGGCGTATACGAAGACAAGGGCATTCCGGCGCTGCAGGAGTGGCTCGGCGCGGCCTTGAGCTCGCCATGGCAGGTGGTCACGCGGCTGATCGCCGACGACTCGCCGACCATCTCGGCGACGCTGATCGAGCTGGTCGACGAAGTGGGCTGCGATCTGGTGCTGACGACCGGGGGCACCGGACCGTCGCGCCGCGACGTGACGCCCGAGGCGACGCTCGCTGTCGCGACCAGGGAGATGCCCGGCTTCGGCGAGCAGATGCGGCAGATCAGCCTGAATTTCGTGCCGACCGCGATCCTGTCGCGCCAGGTCGCGGTGATCCGCGAAACCGAACGACACGCCGCGCTGATCATCAACCTGCCCGGCCAGCCGAAATCGATCAGGGAAACGCTGGAAGGCCTGCGCGATGACGGCATGGTCAAGGTGCCAGGGATTTTCGCGGCGGTGCCGTACTGCATCGACCTGATCGGCGGCCCTTACGTAGAAACGAACGTCGACGTGGTCAAGGCGTTCCGGCCGAAAAGCGCGCAACGCGCGCCGCGGCAAGACTGAGGTTCGAGGGTCGTGGCCTGCCCGTGCAAGCCCGCGCTTTACTGAGCGCTCGCGGCGGCGTCCGGCGCCGACGGCACGAGGAAATGCTCGCGGTAGTACTTCAGCTCGTCGATCGACTCGTGGATATCGGCCAGCGCCGTGTGCATCGCGCGCTTCTGGAAGCCCTTGTAGATGACCGGCTGCCAGCGCCGGCACAGCTCCTTCAGCGTGCTCACGTCGAGGTTGCGGTAGTGGAAGAAGCTCTCCAGATCCGGCATCCAGCGCGCCATGAAGCGGCGGTCCTGGCAGATCGAGTTGCCGCACATCGGCGACTTGCCGGGCGGCACGTACTGGCCGAGGAACTCGCGGATTTGCGCGGTCGCGTCGGCCTCGCTGACCGTCGACGCCTTCACGCGATCGATCAGCCCCGAGCGGCCATGCGTGTTCTGGTTCCACTCGTCCATCTTCGCGAGCGTTTCATCGCTCTGATGAATCGCGAGCACCGGACCTTCGACCATCCTGTCGAGCGTCGAATTCGTCACCACCACCGCGATCTCGATGATGCGGTCGGTGTCGGGCTCGAGCCCGGTCATTTCCATGTCCAGCCAGACGAGATTCATGTCGCTGCGCACGAGCGGCGGCTGTTCGGTGGATGCGAGGATGTCAGTCATGAAGGCAACCCTGAGGGCCGCGCGGCGGGCTTCGCTGGAAACCCGCGCGGCGCGGCATGTGTTCGTTTGAAATCGATTCGCGCGGTTCGAGCCGGGCCGGCCGCGCCAAGGCGCCGCCCTGAACTGCTACCCGGAGCTCTTGCGTTGAACCGTCGCGTTAAACCGTATCTCCGCCGCGAGGCGGGAAGAAACATATAATTCTCGCATAGATACCACGGAATCCCCGGATGCCTACCCTGTACTTCACCGCCCTGTTCGTCGTCGCCGTCGTCGCGATGGTCGGCACCAAACTCTGGCTCGCGTCGCGGCAGATCCGCTTCGTCGTCGCGCATCGCGAACAGGTGCCGAGCCAGTTCGCGAACACCATCGCGCTCACCGCGCATCAGCGCGCGGCCGACTACACGGTCGAGCGCACGCGGCTCGCGATGGTCGAGATCGTCGTCGGCGCGGCCGTGCTGATCTGGCTCACGCTGCTCGGCGGCGTGCAGATGCTCGATCTCGCGATCTCCGACTGGCTTGGCCGCGGCTACGTCGGTCAGATCGCGCTGGTTGCCGCTGTGATCGCGATCACGAGCGCGATCGACCTGCCGTTCGATTACTACCGGCAGTTCGTCGTCGAGCAACGCTTCGGCTTCAATCGCATGCGCAAAAGCCTGTTCTTTTTCGACCGCCTGAAGGGCGCGCTGCTCGGCATCGCGTTCGGCCTGCCGTTGTTGTTCGTCGTGCTGTGGCTGATGAACCGCGCGGGCAACCTGTGGTGGCTGTGGGCATGGGTCGTGTGGGTCGCGTTCCAGATGTTCGGCCTGCTGATTTTCCCGACCTTCATCGCGCCGCTCTTCAACAAGTTCGAGCCGCTGAAGGATGAAGCGCTCGTGACCCGCATCGAGGCGCTGATGAAGCGCTGCGGCTTCGCCGCGAAGGGCCTGTTCGTGATGGACGGCAGCCGCCGTTCGGCGCACGGCAACGCGTACTTCACCGGCTTCGGCGCGAGCAAGCGCATCGTGTTTTTCGACACGCTGCTCGCGCGCCTGTCGGGCCGCGAGATCGAAGCGGTGCTCGCGCACGAGCTCGGCCACTTCAAGCGTCGTCACGTGATGAAGCGCATGCTGGTCACGTTCGCGATCAGCCTCGCGATGCTCGCGCTGCTCGGCTGGCTGACGCAATGCGTGTGGTTCTACGAAGGGCTCGGCGTGCGGCCGTCGCTCGTCGGCGGCAATAGCGGACTCGCGCTCGTGCTGTTCTTCCTCGCGCTGCCGGTGTTCATGTTCTTCGTCACGCCGCTTGGCAGTCTCAGCTCGCGCAAGCACGAGTTCGAAGCCGACGCGTTCGCGGCGACGCAAACCGACGCGCACGATCTCGTCAACGCGCTCGTCAAGCTGTACGAGGACAACGCGTCGACGCTGACGCCCGATCCGATCTACACCGCGTTCTACTATTCGCATCCGCCGGCCTCGCAGCGGATCGACCGACTGCTGCAGCACGCATGAGCGGCCGCGCTCCGAAGAAGGCGACGCGCGGCGCGTCGGCCACCGCATCCGGCATGCACGGCGCGCGCACGGGCGGCCTCGTGGTGGCCTCGCACGGCCGCCACTATCTGGTCGCTCCTGAAGACGGCGGCGCGTTGCTGCAATGTTTCCCACGCGGCAAGCGCAGCGAGGTCGCGGTCGGCGATCGCGTGATCTATGAGCCGACCTCGGCGGATCAAGGCGTGATCGTCGAGATCGGCGAGCGGCGCAATCTGCTGTATCGCTCGGATCAGTACAAGTCGAAGCTATTCGCCGCGAACCTCGACCAGTTGCTGATCGTGCTCGCCACCGAGCCGCATTTCAGCGAGGATCTGCTCGGCCGCGCGCTCGTCGCCGCCGAGGCGAACGAATTGAAGCCGCTGATCGTGCTGAACAAGATCGACGTCACCGATGCTCTGGACGGCGCGCGCAAGCGGCTCGAGCCGTATCGCGCGCTCGGCTATGCGGTGCTCGAAGCGTCGATCCGGATGCAGCCCGAGGCGGCACGCGCCACGCTGACCGAACATCTGCATGGTCACGCGACGCTGCTGCTCGGCCAGTCCGGCATGGGCAAATCGACGCTCGTGAACCTGCTGATTCCCGATGCCGAAGTCGCGACGCGCGAAATCTCGACCGCGTTGAACAGCGGGCGCCATACCACGACGTTCACGCGTCTTTATCCGCTGCCGCGGTCGGAGGGCACGACCGGCGTGAACGGCGTCAACGGCGCGGCCGGCGCGCTGATCGACTCGCCGGGCTTTCAGGAATTCGGCCTGCATCACCTGACCGAAGGCCGGCTCGAACGCGCGTTCCCCGAGTTCCGGCCGCTACTGCCAAACTGCCGTTTCTATAACTGCCATCATTTGCACGAGCCTGGCTGCGCGATCCTCGAAGCCGTTGCCGACGGGCGCATCCGCCGCGAACGGCATGCGCTTTATGCGCAGCTCGTGCACGAGGCGAGCCAGATTGTCCGCTGACATGAAACTGATGCGCGCGCCGAACCTGATCATCGGACAGCATTGGGTCAACGTGCTGGAGACCGCGGGCATCGCTTGCGAGCTGCACAACCGCTATCTGAACGGGGCGCTCGGCGAGATTCCGGCCGACCAGTGCGCGCCGGAGCTGTGGCTCGTCGATGAACGCGATGAGGCGATCGCGCGGCGGCTGATCGAAGCGGCCTCGCGAGGACCGGCGCCGGGCGCGCCTCCATGGCGTTGTCAGCAGTGCGGCGAGGTGCTCGAGGCGCAGTTCACCGTGTGCTGGCAATGCGGGACTGTGCGCGATCCGTTGAAGGGGTGAAGCGGAGTCGGGAATTGAAGAAGCCGGGCATTGCCCGGCTTCTTCTTGTGCTGCGCGCGTGGCCTGGCCGCTTCAGGCGAGCCACACCGCGATGGTCAGCATCAACAGCAGGATCATCCACAGTACGACTGCACGCCACACCAGCCCCACTGCCGATTGCAGCGTGCGCGGCGTGCAGTCGTCGCCGACCTGCATCGGACCGCCGTCGCCGGTGGCGAGCGCGTCGAGGCTCGACGGCTCCGCGAGTGGCCCGGCCAGGCGCGCGCCGAGCGCCCCGCTGCCCGCGGCGAGCAACACGCCGTCGTTCGTATCGGGCCACTGTCGCGCATGGTTGCGCCACGCGTAAATCGCATCCTCGAAATTGCCGACGATCGCAAAGCCCAGCGACGTCAGCCGCGCCGGCACCCAGTCGATCACGAAGAACGCGCGCTGCGCGAAGCTCGAAAACGCGACGGTGCGGTCGTCGGCCGGCCGCGCCCATGCGCGCGCGAGATATTCCGCGCAACGGTACAGCACCGCGCCAGCGGGACCGACCGGAATCAGGAACCAGAAGAACACGCCGAACACATGGCGATGCGACGCGACCACCGCGTGGATCAGCGTGTGACGCACGATCTCGCTGACCGGCATGTCGACGGTCTCGAGCCCCGTCCATTCGTTGAGAATTTCGCGCGCGCGTGGCACGTCGTCGTTGTTCAACGCGAGATGGATGTCGGTGAAGTAATGGCTGAACTGCCGAAAGCCGAGCGTGAAGTACAGCACCACGACGTTCCACAGGAACGCGAGCATGAAGTGAATGTGATACAGCACGTAGTAGACGAGCGCGACCGCGAGCGTCCAGGGCACCACCACGACGAGCCACGCGAGCAGACCGTGACGTTGCTTGCCAGCATCGAATCCGTGCGCCGCCGACTCCGCATGGTATTGAAGCAACGCGGACAACGGATTGTTCGGCGACAGCGCGCGTACCTGTTCAATGATCAGAGCCAGCAATACGGAGAAAAAAGTCATGCGATGCGCCGTGCTTTTTAAGTTTTTTACGATTGTTTTATAACGATAGCACAGGGTCGGATGAGTCTGAACGCGGATGCTGACAAAGCGCCGACAAGTGCGTCGTTCGCGCAACTGTGCATCGTCGAAGCGGCGATGCGAGTCACGTTATTTATGCGGCGAGAAACCGATACAGGTTGCGCAGCATCGCCGCCGTCGCGCCCCAGATGAAATGATGGCCGCCTTGCACGGCTGCTGGCGTGACCGTCTGCGCGTGGTGCGCGCCGCGCTGCTCGGCGGCCTCCGGAGCCACCGTCAATTCGCCGCGCGGATACGGCATCGCGAAGAAGCGGCGCTCTCCGCCCTCGTAGCGGAACAGGCGCTCTTCGTGGTTGGACGGGTCCATCAGGAACGCGAGCGGCACTTCGAAGACCTCGGCCACTTCGAGCGTATCGATCTCCAGCGAGAACGGCGGGTGCACAAGAGCGACGACCGGCGACACGCGAAAGCCGGTGCCAGTGAGATAGTCGGGCAACGCGCCGAGAACTTCGACGCGCGACGCGTCGAGGCCCACCTCTTCGCGCGCTTCGCGCAGAGCCGTAGCAGTCGCATCAGCGTCGAACGGTTCCTGGCGGCCGCCGGGAAAACTCACCTGACCGGCGTGATCGTTCAGATGGTCCGCGCGCTGCGTGAGCAACACGGTAAGACCACGCGCGCGCACGACGAGCGGCACCAGCACCGCGGCCACGCGCGGATCGAGGTCGGTATTGCGCCACGGCGCATCGGCAATTTTCTCGGGTGTCCAGGCTAGCTGCCGATCAAAGCGCGCCCGCAGTGCATCGGGCGTCAGACGCTCGCGCGCGACCGGTGGCAGATCGGCGCCTGTCGCGATGACAGGCAGAGTTTCTGGCTCAAAGACGGGGCGGATCAACGGGTCTCTCTGATGAGCGTGGACATACCGCTATTTTGACCTGGCCAACAAAAAAGCACCCGCGAGGGGTGCTTTTTCTTACAGCATTTACGCTTGGGAAGTAGCGCGGTCTTTCGAAACCAGCTTTTCCTTGATTCGAGCCGACTTGCCCGAACGCTCGCGCAGATAGTACAGCTTCGCACGACGCACATCGCCGCGACGCTTGACGACGATGCTAGCCAGCAGCGGCGAATACGTCTGGAACGTACGCTCGACGCCTTCGCCCGACGAAATCTTACGGACGATGAACGACGAATTCAGACCACGGTTACGCTTGGCGATCACGACGCCTTCGTAAGCCTGCACACGCTTACGCGTGCCTTCAACCACGTTCACGCTGACGATGACCGTATCGCCCGGACCAAAATCCGGAATGGTCTTTTCGCCGAGAACGCGCGCGATTTCTTCCTGCTCGAGTTTTGCAATCAGATTCATCACTGACTCCTAGATCCATCTTGTCGGCGTTCGTACCTGCCTCACGTGCTTACTGCGTTGGGCTACGGCCCCGATAGAGGATGGGTTCACATCTGGCACCGCGCACGCATGCACGGCACCGCCTTGTGTCCGCTCGAAAGACCGGGGCCTCAGGCCTTCGACTCTTCCTTCGCGAGACTCGCGAGCCACGCCTCGTCGGCACGGCTCAGCATTCTGTTCTTTCTGGCCTTCACGATCAGATCGGGCCGCTTGTTCAACGTGTTGCGCAATGCTTCGCGCCGCCGCCACGCTTCGATTTCCGCATGATGGCCGCCGAGCAGCACATCAGGCACCCGCACGCCCTCGTATTCCTCGGGACGCGTGTAGTGCGGACAATCGAGCAGCACATCGACGAAGCTATCCTGCACCGCCGACTGTGAGTCGTTCAGCACGCCAGGCAACTGACGCACGACCGCATCCATCAACGCCATCGCGGGCAACTCGCCGCCCGACAGCACGAAGTCGCCAAGGCTTACTTCTTCGTCGACTACACGGTCCAGCAGACGCTGGTCGATCGCTTCATAGCGCCCGCACAACAGGATCAGACCGGGTTCGGCCGCGAACTTCATCACGCGCTCGTGATTCAGTGTGGCGCCTTGCGGCGACATCATCACGACGCGCGACGCGCCGATGCCCTGCTCCGACTGCGCCGCTTTCGCGGCACTGATCGCATCTTCGAGCGGCCGGGCCAGCATAACCATGCCGGGGCCGCCGCCGTATGGGCGATCGTCGATCGTGCGGTAGTTGTCGGTCGTGAAATCGCGCGGATTCCACGTACGCAACCCATAGCGCTGCTGCTTCGCGGCCCGGCTGGTGATACCCCAGTCAGTCAGCGCGCGGAACATTTCTGGAAAGAGCGTCACGACATCGAACTGCATCGCTCTCCCCGCTCAACGATAGATTTCAATAGTCAGCTTCCCAGTCGACGACGATATGCTTTGCCGCCTGGTCCACCGTTTTGACAAAGACGCCGACGAACGGGATCAAACGCTCGCCTGCGACCGGCTTGCCGTTCTTGTCGGTAGCCGGATATTCGATGCGCAGCACCGACTGCGCGCCGTTGTCGATCATGCTGGCGACTTTGCCGAGGTTGAGCCCGGCGAGATTCACCACGTCCAGGCCGATCAGATCGACCCAGTAGAATTCGTCGGCTTCGAGCGCCGGAAATTCGCTACGGCCGATGTATACACGAGAACCGCGCAAAGCCAACGCCGTATCGCGGTCAGCGACGCCACCCAGACGGGCGACCACGCTGTCGCTATGTGTTTTGGCCTGCAACGACGGCGCCGATTTGCGCTCCTGGCCTTTCAGCAGCCACCAGCGCTTCGCGCTCAGCAAGACGTCGCCGCCTTGCCCGGCATCCGCATGCGCGGCTACCTTGACCCAGCCTTTGAGACCATAGGCGTCGACGATTGCGCCGACTTCGACCGCATCGGCCGGCCAGCTTGCCGCCGTTTCGATGCGCATTTCTGCAGCTTCGAAATCGGCGTTCGCGGCATTGGCTTGCGCCTCTTTCGCCTTGCCGTCGGTTCGTTCGACCGGCTTGCGGACGAATGCACCGAACGACGCCTGACCAGACGCCTTTGCGCGCGAAGCTGCCTTGACGCTACCAGAACTGCCGGAATCACGCTCAGACATCGAATAACCTCGACAACAACTTCGCAGCCTGCTTTGGCGTCTGCTTCAGTAAAACAAATTGCGCATCGGACTGCTCACGCGAGTTGCGCGAGCCGCCGGCCGAACCGACGACGATACGCCTGCGGGCCGCCATATCAAGCAGCCGGCTGCGCCTTTTGCGCTTCCTTCACGAGACGTTCGACGGTCGGCGACAGTTGCGCGCCAACACCTTGCCAGTACGTCAGGCGATCCTGAGCGATACGCAGGGACTCGCCCTTCGTAGCGACCGGGTTGTAGAAACCGACGCGCTCGATGAAGCGGCCGTCACGACGGCTGCGCGAGTCGGTGGCGACGATGTTGTAGAACGGGCGCTTCTTGGAGCCGCCACGAGCCAAGCGGATGATGACCATACTAGAATCCTTGAAAACCGGGGTTCGGAACGACTGAAACACGCGATTATAGCGGGAAACCGACGCCATAACAAACACTTACCGGGATAAACTGCGGAACCGGACTGCACCCCACCTTCTACAAGAGGTGCGAGAACCCGTTCAAACGCCCGAATTACCTGAAGGAGCGCCTGTGCAACGCCAGCCGAAACTCCCGTTTCCGTTCGCCTTTTGTGCCTTTTTCGTACGCTTTGCTGGACTTTCGCGCACCTCGTGCAGCCGGATTCTACGTGCGGTAGCGGCCGCGGTTATCGCTGCGCAGGCGTTGACGGCAATCGCCGCGCTGCCCATCGAGAAAATCAAGCTGCCGCCGGGCTTTCACATCGAAGTGTTGTCGGACGAGGTGCCGAGCGCGCGCGCGATGACGTTGTCGCCCAAGGGCATTCTCTACGTGGGCAGCGACGATGGCCATGTGTATGCGCTCGAGCTGCGGAACGGCCGCGTGACGGGTCACCACGTGATCGCGTCCGGGCTGCAGATGCCCGCCGGCGTCGCGTGGCGCGACGGCGCGCTGTATGTGTCGGCCGTGTCGAAAATCGTGCGCTTCGATGCGATCGACTCGCACCTGAACGATCCGCCGAAACCGGTCGTTGTCACCGACAAGCTGCCAACGGACACGCATCACGGCTGGAAATTCATCGCGTTCGGCCCGGATGGCAAGCTGTACGTGCCGCAAGGCGCGCCGTGCAACATTTGCCAGAGAGATCCGGACCGCTTTGCGATGATCGGCCGCATGAACCCGGACGGCAGCCACTACGAGGTCGTCGCGCGCGGCATCCGCAATTCGGTCGGCTTCGCGTGGCATCCGGTCACCCACGAACTTTGGTTCACCGACAACGGTCGCGACCTGCTCGGCGACGATATTCCGAGCGACAAGCTCAACCGCGCGCCGCTAGTCGGCATGAACTTCGGCTTTCCGTACTGTCACGGCGGCGACACGCCCGACCCCGAGTTCGGCAAGGATCATCCGTGCAGCGAATTCACGCCGCCAGTGGTCAAGCTTGGCGCGCACGTGGCGGCGCTTGGCATGCGCTTCTACGACGGCCCGATGTTTCCAGCCGACTACCGCAACAATATCTTCATCGCCGAGCACGGCTCGTGGAACCGCAGCAAGAAGGTCGGCTACCGCGTCGTGCGCGTGATCACCGACCCTGACGGCAGCCACGCACGCCAGCAGATCTTTGCCGAAGGCTGGCTGCAACCCGGCGAATCGGTCTGGGGCCGCCCCGCCGACGTGTTGCCGCTGCCAGACGGTTCGCTACTGATCAGCGACGATACCGCCGGCGCAATCTATCGCATCACGTATTCAGCGCCGTAACGCGCGGATGCACGCATGCCCGGCTGAACTCACCCTGAGCCAGGTCCGGCGCATCTCGCCACTCCGCTTTCAGCCTCGGCGATCGTCCTCCACGTGACCACCCGCGCGCCGCAGGCGTAGAATGCGCGTCGGTCCGCGCCCCCGCGGCGCGCCGCTCCTTTCGACCGCCCGTCACTCTGCCCACGCGTTCATGCCCACCGCTGCCTCGACTTCCCCGCGCTTCAGATCCAAGACGCTCACCGCCGCGTTGGCGTTCCTGTTCGGCAGCCTCGGCGCCCACCGCTTCTATCTGTACGGCACCCGAGACATCTACGGCTGGGCGCATCTACTCGGCACGCTGATCGGCATTCCCGGCGTGATGCTGCTGGTCGCGACCGAGCGCGCGTCGATCCTGGGCTGGGTGCTCGCGCCGATCGGCGCGGTTTCGCTGTTTGCCGCGTTTCTGGCGGCGCTCGTCTACGGGCTGCGTCCTGATCAGAAATGGGATGCGCAATTCAACACCCACACGCAACGCAAAAGCCGCTCCGGCTGGACGGTCATTTTCGTCGTGATCTTTTCGCTGCTGATCGGTGCGTTTCTGCTGATGACCGGTCTCGCGCTCGCGTTCCAGACCTACTTCGAAAGTCAGGTCGAAGCGGCCAAAGCGATTTCGCAGTAATGCCCCCGTGGCGGGACCCGCAGACGTTCCTGCGCGCTAGAAAAGCCTCAGTTGCGGATTGTCGCGCGCCGGTGCGCTCACCTGCTCGGCGCGCGGCGGCTCGATCCGGCGGAAATGCGACATGTCGAGAATGCCGCGGTCCCGCCCGTTCAACCCTAACCGACGCACGGCCTTGTGAAAGCGCTGCCTGAGCAGGTCCGCCCATAAGCCCTCTCCCTTCATGCGGGTCGAGAACGAAGAATCGTAATCCTTGCCGCCTCGCATGTCGCGCACACGGCTCATCACGCGCTCGGCCCGATCCGGGAAATGTGCGCCCAGCCAATCCTTGAACAGCGGCGCGACCTCCCACGGCAGCCGCAGCACGATATAGCTGGCATTGCTGGCGCCCGCTTCGGCGCATGCTTCGAGCACACGCTCCATATCCGGTTCGGTGACGAACGGGATCACCGGCGCGATGCTGACGCCGACCGGAATGCCCGCCTCGCTTAGCGTACGGATCGTGCGCAGCCGGCGCGACGGCGTGGCCGCGCGCGGTTCGAGCGTGCGCGCGATGTCGGCGTCCAGCGTGGTGATGGTGATCGCCGCCATGAATTGCCCGCGCTCGGCCATCGGCGCAAGCAGGTCGATGTCGCGCTCGATCAGCGATGATTTGGTGATCGCCGCGAACGGGTGGTTGCGCTCGCTGAGCACCTCGATCACACGACGCGTAAGACGCAAGTCACGTTCGGCCGGCTGCCATGCATCGGTGGCGACGCCGAGCGCGATCGGCTCGGGTGCATAGGATTTCTTCGACAGTTCCCGCTCGAGCAGTTCTGGCGCGTTGATCTTCGCGTAGATGCGGCTTTCGAAATCGAGCCCGGGCGACAAGCCCAGGTAGCTGTGCGTGGGCCGCGCGAAGCAATAGATGCAGCCGTGTTCGCAGCCCCGGTAAGGATTCAGCGACACATTGAACGGAATGTCAGGCGACGCATTGCGTGTGAGGATGGTTTTTGCGCGCTCCTCGAACACCTGCGTGCGCAGGACCTTCGGCTCCCCGTCTCCGTCGGCCGTCTGCCAGCCGTCGTGGACGGCTTCGCGCTGGTCGACTTCGTAGCGGCCTTGCAGGTTCGTGACCGCGCCGCGCCCCTTGCGAGGCGCCGGCGGCGCGATCGGAAATTCGGGAATGTCAGGGGTGTCGGGGTCATCCACGGCGGGCCACGCAAAGCAAACGCAAACAGGAAGCGCCAAAAGAAAGCGGCGCAAAACACCTGTACAAATATACAGTGTTTACGCCGTTTGTCGAGCACTTCGTTGGTCGCTTGATGCGCGTCCAACCCCGTCAGTGAACCGGCACCTACTCGCCCACCGCGATCGTCAGCGTCTCCTTGATTTCCTCCATCACCACATAGCTCTTCGACTGCACCGCGCCCGGCAGCTGCAGCAGGATATCGCCGAGCAACTTGCGGTAATCGGCCATTTCGCCGATGCGCGCCTTGATCAGATAGTCGAAATCGCCCGACACGAGGTGGCACTCGAGCACCTCGGGGATCTTCTGCACCTCGCGCCGGAACAGATCGAACATGTTGCCACTCTTGTGATCGAGCGTGATCTCGACGAACACGAGCAGCGCCGCGCCCAGCTCGGCCGGGTTCACGCGGGCGTAGTAGCCGGTGATCACGCCGTCGCGCTCCATCCGCTTGACGCGCTCGATGCAAGGCGTCACCGACAGACCGACCTGCTCCGCCAGGTCCTTCATCGCCATACGGCCGTCCTGCTGCAGGAGCCGCAGGATCTTGTGATCGAGCTTGTCGAGAGCCCGCACGGGCTGGCGCTGGGTACGCATGGTGTTTTTTCTAAAAATGATGAAAATACAATAACAAAACCTGTCTCACTGTTAATAGTATAGCGGTTAACACTGGGCAAACGGCATTTCACCTCACATTGCACCTCGCCGAATCGAAATCAGATCGAACCCGGCGACGAGCGTCTTGCCCTCACTCAATTTTTGGATATCCGGAGCAGCTATGCGAGTCGTCGTTTTGGGCAGTGGCGTCGTCGGCGTGACGAGTGCGTATTACCTCGCGCGCGCCGGTCACGAAGTGACCGTTATCGATCGCGAGGCCGGCCCGGCGCTCGAAACCAGTTTCGCCAACGCGGGCCAGATCTCGCCGGGCTACGCTTCGCCATGGGCCGCCCCGGGCGTGCCGCTGAAGGCCGTCAAGTGGATGTTCCAGAAGCACGCGCCGCTAGCGATTCGCGTCGACGGCACCGCGTTCCAACTGCAATGGATGTGGCAGATGCTGCAGAACTGCACGGCGCCGCGCTATGCGGTGAACAAGGGCCGTATGGTGCGGCTGGCCGAATACAGCCGCGACTGCCTGCAGGCGTTGCGCGCCGAGACCGGCATCGAGTACGAAGGCCGCACCGGCGGCACGCTGCAGGTATTTCGCACGCAACAGCAGTTCGACGGCGCCGCGAAAGACATCGCCGTGCTGCAGGAAGCCAACGTGCGATACGAGCTGCTGACGGCCGACGAACTCGCCAAGGCCGAACCAGCCCTCGCCGCGGTGTCGCACAAGCTCACCGGCGGCCTGCGCCTGCCCGGCGACGAAACCGGCGACTGCCAGATGTTCACGACGCGCCTCGCGGCGCTCGCCGAGGAACTGGGCGTCAAGTTCCGCTACAACACGTCGATCGACGCGCTCGCGATGGCGGGCGGCCGCATCGCCGGCGTGCAGTGCGGCGGCGAACTCGTGCGCGCGGATTCGTTCGTGGTCGCGCTCGGCTCGTATTCGACGCGCTTCCTCGATGGCATAGTGAAGATTCCGGTCTATCCGCTGAAAGGCTATTCGATCACCGCGCCGATCGTCGACGCGGCTGCCGCGCCGGTGTCGACCGTGCTCGATGAGACCTACAAGATCGCGATCACGCGCTTCGATGACCGGATTCGCGTCGGCGGGATGGCCGAGATCGTCGGCTTCGACAAATCGCTGCGCCAGGCGCGCCGCGAGACGCTCGAGCTTTCTGTGAATGACCTGTTCCCGGGCGGCGGCGACACGTCGAAGGCGACGTTCTGGACCGGTCTGCGGCCGATGACGCCGGACGGCACGCCGATCGTCGGCCGCACGCCGGTGCCGAACCTGTTCCTGAACACCGGCCACGGCACGCTTGGCTGGACGATGTCGTGCGGCTCGGGCCAACTGCTCGCCGACTTGATGTCGGGCAAGCAGCCCGCGATTCGCGCGGACGATCTGTCGGTGCATCGCTATCTCGGCGAGACCGCGGGCGAGCATCGGCCGGCGTATGCGTGAGTTTGAGTGGCGTGCGCTGACGCGGCCCTGCCCGCGGCGCAGGCCGCAACAAACAGCAGCCGGACAAACAAACGGCGCCTCGCGGGGCGCCGTTTGCATTTCAATGTGCTGCCGCGATCGCGGCCGGCATCGAGGCATGCTCAGAACTGGTCTTCCGACAAAGCCAGCACACCCTCGCCCCCCTTCGCGCTGACGATCGCCACTTCGAGCGCCGCCGCCTGTGGCAACACGTGCTCGGCGTAGAACCGCGCGGTCGCGATCTTCGCGTCATGAAACGCTGGGTCCTCGTCGCGCTTCGTCGCCGCGGCAAGCTGCGCACGCGCCATCTGCCAGCCGCCCAGCACGATGCCCGCGAGCTTCAGATAGGGCACGCTGCCCGCGAACACCGCATTCGGATCGCCCTTCGCATTGGCGACGACGAAATCGACGACCGCGCCAAGCGCGCGCTGGCCCTGCGCGAGCTGTGTGCGCATCGACGCGAACGCCGCGCCCTGCTGCGCGCCAAGCGCTTCAACCGTTTCGGCGACGCCAGCGAGCAGTTCCTTCGCGACCTTGCCGCCGTCGCGCAGCGTCTTGCGACCGATCAGGTCGTTGGCCTGGATCGCGGTCGTACCTTCGTAGATCGGCAGAATGCGCGCGTCGCGGTAGTACTGCGCGGCGCCGGTTTCCTCGATGAAGCCCATGCCGCCATGCACCTGCACGCCGAGGCTCGTCACGTCGATCGACAGCTCCGTGCTCCAGCCCTTCACGATCGGCACGAGATATTCATAGATTGCCTGATGCTTCGCGCGCGTCGCATCGTCCGGATGACGATGCGCGATATCGCAGTGCGAGGCCGCGACGTAGGCGAGCGCGCGCGACGCCTCGGTGAGGCTGCGCATCGTCGACAGCATGCGGCGCACGTCCGGGTGCTGGATGATCGCGACCGACTGCTTCGCGGAGCCGTCCACGGGACGGCTCTGCACGCGCTCTTTCGCATACGCGACCGCCTTCTGATATGCGCGATCCGAGATCGCGACACCTTGCATGCCGACCGCGAAACGGGCGGCGTTCATCATGATGAACATATATTCGAGGCCACGATTCTCTTCGCCGATCAGCTGACCGAGCGCGCCGCCGTGATCGCCGAACTGCAGCACCGCGGTCGGGCTCGCCTTGATGCCGAGCTTGTGCTCGATCGACACGCAATGCACGTCGTTGCGCTCACCGAGCGAACCGTCTTCGTTGACGAGAAACTTCGGCACAAGGAACAGCGAGATGCCTTTCACGCCATCGGGCGCGTTCGGCGTGCGTGCGAGCACCAGATGCACGATGTTCTTCGCCATGTCGTGCTCGCCCCACGTGATGAAAATCTTCGTGCCGAACAGCTTGAACGAACCGTCGGCCTGCGGCTCGGCGCGCGTGCGTACGAGCGCGAGATCGGAGCCGGCCTGCGGCTCGGTCAGGTTCATCGTACCGGTCCATTCGCCGGAAATCAGCTTGGGCACATAGGTCTGTTTTTGCGCTTCGCTGCCAGCGGTTAGCAGCGCTTCGATGGCGCCGTCGGTCAGCAACGGACACAGCGCAAAAGAGAGGTTCGACGCGTTGAGCATTTCGATGCAAGGCGTCGCGATCAGCTTCGGCAGGCCCTGGCCTTCGTAGTCGAGCGGATGTTGCACGCCCTGCCAACCGCCTTCGGCAAACTGGCGGAAGGCTTCCCTGAAACCCGGCGTCGCAGTGACCACGCCATCCTTCCAGCTGCTCGGATTGCGATCTCCGTCGACGTTCAGCGGCGCGAGCACTTCGCCGCATAGTTTCGCCGACTCGTCGAGCACGGCCTGCGCGGTGTCGAGGTTCGCGTCCTCGAAGCCGGGCAGCTTCGCGATGTCTTCGAGTCCGGCCAGTTCTTTCATCACGAACAGCATGTCCTTGATGGGCGCCGTATAGCTCATTTCGGTTCTCCTCCCTTGATATGAAAAAAGGGCGCGGGACTTGGTCGGTCCTGCGCCCTTCGCTTGCTTTCGGCGGCCTCTTTCAGGCGCCGCGGCGCTTAGCCGAGTTCGCTCACGAGTTCCGGCACGAGGGTGAACAGATCGCCAACCAAGCCGTAATCGGCGACGCTGAAAATCGGCGCTTCTTCGTCCTTGTTGATCGCGACGATGACTTTCGAGTCCTTCATGCCGGCGAGGTGCTGGATCGCACCCGAGATGCCGACTGCGACGTACAGTTGCGGCGCGACGATCTTGCCGGTCTGGCCAACCTGATAGTCGTTCGGCACGAAGCCCGCGTCGACCGCCGCGCGCGATGCACCGAGCGCCGCGCCGAGCTTGTCGGCCAGCGGCTCGAGCACCTTCATGTAGTTCTCGCCATTGCCCAGACCACGGCCACCCGACACGATGATCTTCGCGCTCGTCAGTTCCGGACGATCGAGCTTCGTCACTTCGCGGCTCACGAACTGCGCGAGGCCTGCGTCGGCTGCCGCTTCGATCTTCTCGACCGCTGCGCTGCCGCCTTCGGCCGCGACGGCATCAAAACCGGTCGAGCGCACGGTGATGACCTTGATCGGATCAG
>NZ_VZQO01000065.1:0-33973 GCF_014397665.1 Paraburkholderia sp. UCT2 | reverse complement strand
GCCGTCTCCATGGCTTGCTATCGCGCCGGCGCCGGCCACGTAAGTGCCGCCTTGTGGAAGTTTGCCCGCCGCGAGCGTCGCATGGGCAAAGCACAGTCCGGTGAGCGCGCTGCCGATGACGAGCCACCGGCGTCCGGCTGACTGCCGACGACGCAGCGCGCGTCGCGCGGGCCGAGGTAGTTCTGGACGTGACATACACCCCCCTTTCCGCGTGGGGCGCGGAATGGCTGACGACGGCCCGCAGAGCCGGCCTGAAACGCGTTAGTCGTAGCGTCTGAAGAATAGCCGCCGGAGTGGCGGATGCATGCCGATACCTCTGCTTTTTGCGCCTTTTTGACCGGGCGTTTGTGGCCGCTCGTCCTGTTGGGACCCTTCTGACGCGCTTCTTCTATTCCTCAGGTTGTGCGTTGTTCAAGTGCCCAGGACTAATATTTTCCCGATGAAATATAAGCGGTCTCGTAAGCGATTCTTGAACTGGACTCTAAGGCTTGCTAAATTTCAGGGACATTTCCAATGTAAGTTGATGCGGCGATCGATAAGCAAAGGGGAAAGATCTATGGCTGTCGTCGTTCACAACATCGCTGTGGGTCATTCGAGCTGGAGCGTGGCGTGATGCCGAACCAGGCAGCGCCCGGTACGTGCGCCTATCAGCATATCGTGCGCGCCCAAGGTATCAGCCTGTCCTACGGCAAGATACGGGCGCTGTCCGGCATCGATCTGGCCATTGGGCGGAACGAGATCGTCGGCCTGATCGGTGATAACGGCGCGGGTAAGTCGACGCTCATCAAGGTACTGACTGGTGTCGTGCGGCCGAGCACGGGCAAGCTGTTCATCCGGGACGAGGAGGTCGACTGGAACCGCTTTTCGGTGCGCGAGGCGCACCGACTGCGCTTCGAGACGGTCTATCAGGAAAAATCGCTGGGCGAGAAGCAGCCGCTGTGGCGTAATTTTTTTGTCGGCCGGCAGATCACCAACCGGTTCGGCTTCATCAAAGTTGCCGAACAGCGGCGCATTGCCAACGATATTTTGAAGCGCCAGCTCGGTTTCCGCGGCGTGGGGATCGACGCGGATTCGCTGATTGCGAAACTCTCCGGTGGCGAGCGCCAGGGCATCGCGATCGGACGGGCGATGTATTTCGACAGCGATCTGATCATTCTCGATGAACCCACGGTTGCGCTTGCCATTAGCGAGGTACGTAAGGTTCTCGACTTCGTACGGTCGATCAAGGAGTCCGGCCGCGCCTGCATCTACATCGAACATAACCTCGCCCATGTGCACGAGCTCGCCGATCGGCTCGTCGTGCTCGATCGTGGCCGGATCGTCGCGGATATGAAGTCGGGTGAGATGAGCCTCGAGGAACTCACCCGGTTCTTGATTTCGCTACAGCAGAGCGGGCACGGGCCGGCGCTGGCTGCGGGGCAAGGACGTGAGTGATCCGATAAAAGACGAACAGCCGGCGCGGCTGGTGCGTTTTCGCCTGCCGGATTTTGCACGCATCGAGGGAGTGCCGAGCCTGGTCGTGTTCGCGTTGGTGGTCGGCCTGTTCATGGCAACCGCACCGCGCGTCTTTTTAGGCTGGCCAATCTACTTCTCCTTCCTGACCACCGTGCCACCGCTGGCGGTGTTGGCGATCGGGCTCACTCTGGTGGTTGCGGCGGGGGAAATTGATCTGTCCTTCCCCTCCGTGATGGCGTTCTCGGGCTTTCTGTTCGCCTGGTGCGTGAACACCACCGGATCAGCCTGGCTAGCCGCGATCGCGGCATTGGCGGGCGGCGCGCTGGTCGGCGTGGTGAACGGGGTGCTGGTCGCGGTGGTCGGTGTGCCTTCGATCATCGTGACAATCGGCACGCAGTTTCTCTGGGCTGGGGTTGCTTCGATCCTGTCCGGCGGGCTCTCCAATGCGCTACAGGAGCTCGCCAACGGTTCAGCCTATGCAGTATTCGCGGGCACGTTGTTCGGTGTGATCCCGATGCAAGCGCTCTGGGCGCTCGGGCTTGCGGTGTTCATGTGGTTCATCCTCAATCGTCACCGTTTTGGCGAGCACCTGCTGTTCATCGGAGACAACCGAAACGTGGCGAAGGTCGTGGGCATCAATGTCGTGCGTGAGACGGTGAAATTGTTCACGCTGATGGGTGTGCTGGCCGGTTTCGCCACGGTGCTGCTCACGCTCGAGAATCTGAACTATTTTTCAACCCAGGGGCAGGGCTATCTGCTGCCGGCGCTGGCCGGCGTGTTCATCGGCGGAACCTCGGTGTTTGGTGGCACGGCGACGATCGTGGGCACCTTCTTCGGCACTTTCGTGATAGGCATGCTGGAGGCCGGAATCGTTGCGACAGGTATCGCCGGCTTCTGGGTACAGGCGATCGAAGGGGTGGTGTTCATCGTCGCTGTGACGCTGCATCTGTTGGTAGAGAATCCCGCCAAGCTGCGCGTGTTGCGCGAAAGATTCAGGCTTGGGGGGCGATAAAGCCGTTAAATCAGGAGAAAGGAGCAGAAATGATCAAGATCATGACGGGATCCCTCCTGGGGGCGAGTATTCTCGCGTTTGGCCTCACGCAGATGGCCGGTGCCACTGAGCCGACCACGACGGGGCCGCTCGGCGCCGGTATGACAATGTATATGCAGATGGGCGGAAACCCTGGCGACGGCGCGACGCTGCCGCGTCAGACCGGGGCTGCGGACGCGGGGCATGCCTTAGGCATCAAGGTGATCGAGCAGTTCTCGGCCTGGAGCCCAGAGACAATGCTTGCGCAGTTTCGCCAGGCGATGGCGGCGCATCCGACGTGCATCGGCATCATGGGCCATCCGGGCGATCCAGCCTTCGCGCCACTGATCAAGCAGGCGGTAGACCAGGGCATCATCGTTACCGTCGGCAACACGCCGCTACCCGAGAACCAGAAACTTTACGACGCGAAGGGCTTCGGCTACGCCGGCGTCGAACTCTACGTAGGCGGGCAGATCACGGCGCAGGCGATGCTCAACGCTGGGATCAAGAAGGGCGACGAGGCGCTGGAATACGGCGTGTTCAACGAGAGTGTGCGCAGTCAGTCTGACCGTGGCCTTGCCGAAACGCTGGAGAAGGCCGGCGTAAAGGTGACGAGGCTCAATATCTCACCTCAGGTGGATTCCGATTCATCGCTCGCCGTGCCGATCCTGGTCGCCTTTATCCAGGCGCACCCTAATCTGAAGGCGATTGGGACTCAGCACGGCGGTGTAACCGGGTTCATTCCGCAGGCGCTCCAGCAGGCTGGCAAGAAGCCGGGGCAAATCATCATTGGTGGCATCGATCTGGCACCGGCCACGATTTCGGGGCTGCAGAGCAAATACATTACCGCGACGCTCGACCAGCAACTTTATCTGCAAGGCTTCCTGCCGGTCACGCAATGCGTGCTCTCGGCTGCTTATCATTTCGCGGGACTGACCATCAACACCGGCGCAGGCGTCCAAACACCTGCGACGATCGACTCGCTCATTCCGTTGATCAAACGCGGAATCCGCTAAGGTCGGATGATGTGAGATGGAATGGCGTGTGCGTTGCCGTCACACACGGATCAGGGTTGGCGTTTGCCGCGGTCACCAGCGGGTTTGCCAGCCGGCTTACGTGAACCCGCAGCTGGCTTGCTGGCCGGTTTGCTGCGTGGCTTTTGCACGCTGAATGGGCTACCGCTGGACAAGCTTGTGCCTTTACCCGCGGCCACAGCGCGTTGCGCTGCAGGCTTGCGTTTGTTTTCGCCACTTTGCGGGCGCGTTTTTTTGCTGGGCACCTGCATGGCGCCCGGCGCAGCTTGCGGCACTTTGGGCTTCTTAGGCTTTTTGGGTTTCTTGATGATCTGGCCCGTCGCGCTAGTTTGCGGCACGCGGTGTTCGGCTTCAAAACCCGGCTCTTCTTCACGGGGCAGCGTTTGCCGGATCAGCGCTTCAATCGCGGCCAGTTGCGGGGCTTCATCGGCGCACACAAGGGACACCGCCACACCGCTGGCGCCCGCTCGGCCGGTACGGCCAATACGGTGCACATAGTCTTGCGCCACGATCGGCAGATCAACGTTGATCACCAGCGGCAGATCGTCGATATCCAGCCCGCGCGCAGCCACATCGGTAGCGACCAGCATATGTACTTCGCCCGTCTTGAAGCGCTCCAGCGCACGCAGGCGCGCGGGTTGCGGTTTGTCGCCGTGGATGGTGTCCACCGCATAGCCCGCTTCATCGAGCATGGCCGCCAGGTAATCCACGCCATTGCGGGTTTTGACGAACACCAGCGCGTGCTTCCAGTCGTTCTCAGCCACAAGGTGCATGAAGAGGTCGGGCTTGTTCTTTTTATCCACCGGCACCACCCACTGCTTGATCTTACTGGCCGTGGCATTGGGCGGGCTGACGCTGATATTGACCGGGCCGCGCAGAATGCCCGCCGCCATGGCGCGGATCTCATCGGTAAACGTGGCAGAGAACAGCAGGGTCTGGCGCTGAGCGGGCAAGGCAGCAAAGACGGCGTTGAGTTCGCGCGCAAAGCCCAGATCCAGCATGCGGTCGGCTTCATCCAGCACCAGCGTTTGTACTTGATCAAACTGCACTGCGTTCTGGCGATGGAGATCTAGCAAACGGCCCGGCGTGGCGACGAGGACATCCACGCCTTTGCGCAACTTCATCATCTGCGGGTTGATACTCACACCGCCGTAGGCGGCCAGAAATCGTAAGTCGAGGCCTTTGCCGTAAGCGATAAAGCTTTGCAGCACTTGTTCGGCCAGTTCACGCGTGGGCACCAGCACCAGAACACGCGCGCGGTTGCTGGACACCGCCGGGCCGTGTTGCACCAGCCGTTGCAACAGCGGCAGCGCAAAACCCGCCGTTTTGCCAGTGCCGGTCTGTGCCGCAGCCATGACGTCCTTGCCACTGAGCACAGCAGGAATCGCCTTGGCCTGCACCGGCGTAGGCGTCTGGTAATTGAGGTCCTGCACATTGCGCAGCAAGGGATCGATCAGGCCAAGCGAGGCAAAAGACATTGGCGTATTCCGGGCTAAAGCCGCAATTCTAGCGGTTACCGCCTGAACCGTCGGTCTCTGGATGGCCCCTGCAAATCCCGCCGGAATGATATATGATGGTCATCATGAAAAATCCACCCATTACCCGGAAGCCAGCCAGCCGCAAGGAAATCACGCACGAGCGCATCGTGGAGGTCGCCGCACGCGCGATTCGGCGCAGCGGCTACGACGGCACGGGCGTGGCTGACATCATGAAGGAGGCAGGTCTGACGCATGGCGGCTTCTATGCCCATTTCCCGTCGCGCGAGGTGCTGCTTGCCGAAGCCGCTGATCGCGCCGGAGCTGAATCCGTGGCGCTGTCGGAGCGTATCGCCGCGTCCGTGCCGCCGGAACAGGCGTTGCCGGCGATGATGCGCGCCTATCTGTCGAAGGAGCATTGCGAGAGCATCGAGACAGGTTGCCCGATCTCTGCCCTCGGCTCGGAGATGCCGCGCCAGGCGCCGGCCGTACGGCGCGCGGCCACCCGCCGCATCAAGGAGATGATCGATGTCGTTGCGCGCCAATTGCCCGATTGGGGTCAGCCAGGCGCGCACGAACAGGCGCTTTTGATGGTCGCCACAATGGTTGGCACGATGGTGATGGCGCGTGCCGTCGACGACCCCAAACTATCGGAGAGTTTTCTTGAAGCGGCATTGAAACAACTCGCACCGACTGATGCGTAAATACGCCGGCCCTGTGCCGGTTTTCGTTGGACCGCAAATATGACTATCATCATATTCAAGTGAAACGAATGCTCAACCAACCACGCAAAGACATCTTTGGAAGAACATCATGCAAACCAAAATAGCGCTCGTGACGGGCGCCTCGTCAGGAATCGGCGAAGCCACGGCAAAGCGGCTTGCGAAGGCCGGATACAAGGTCTACGGCACCAGTCGGCGCGGCCAACGAGCCGGCCAACAGTCGTTCGACATGCTGCCGCTCGATGTGACCAGCGATGCATCCGTTGCAGCCGCCGTCAGCGAAGTGCTGCGCCTGCAGGGCCGCATCGACCTGCTGGTGAACAATGCCGGTTTCGGCGTCGCCCCTGCCGCCGCGGAAGAGAGTTCGATCGACCAGGCACGCACGATCTTCGATACGAACTTCTTCGGGATCATCCGCATGACGCGTGCTGTCGTGCCTCATATGCGGCGACAACGCAGCGGCCGCATCATCAACATCGGCTCCGTGCTCGGTTTTCTGCCAATGCCCTATATGGCGCTGTATTCCGCCACCAAGCACGCGGTGGCGGGTTATTCGGAGTCGCTCGACCATGAGTTGCGGACGCTGGGCATCCGCGTATCGGTCATTGAACCTGCCTACATCAAGACGCCTTTCGACGCGAACTTCATCGCGCCCGACGCCCCTCTCGACGAATACCGCGAGGTGCGCTCGGCCGTGGACAAGCGAGTGAAGGAAGTGGTCGAGGGCGCCGACGGTCCCGAGGTCGTGGCCGAAACCGTACTGCAGGCCGCCATCGCGGCTCGTCCGAAACTCCGCTATACCGCTGGCGGACTCGCCGCCCGTCTGCGATTGCTGCGCAGATTTGCGCCCGCTGGACTGGTGGACGCCGGTATCCGCAAAGATCTGCGGCTGGCAACGTAGACGACGTGACTGTCTCCTCCCTGTTCAAAGGCTCTGCATCCGTGCTATTGCCAGCGAAACAACCAGACTTAACGAGCCACTGACAAGGAACCATGATGCAAGCATTCGTCGTCGATCGATATGGACGCAACAATGGCTTACGATCCGGCGATATGC
The DNA here is from genome assembly GCF_014397665.1 of Paraburkholderia sp. UCT2. Taxonomy (NCBI): domain Bacteria; kingdom Pseudomonadati; phylum Pseudomonadota; class Betaproteobacteria; order Burkholderiales; family Burkholderiaceae; genus Paraburkholderia; species Paraburkholderia sp. UCT2. Next base: position 27,200 of record NZ_VZQO01000065.1, on the reverse strand, counting down.
CGGTTCCAGAGCCGCGCGAGGACGACGTATTGATCCAGATCCACGCCGCGGGCGTGAACCCGCTCGACGCCAAAATCAGAGACGGAGAGTTCAAGCTCATTTTGCCCTATCGTTTGCCGCTGATTTTGGGCAACGATCTGGCAGGGGTTGTCGTGCGCGTCGGCTCGCGCGTGCGGCGATTCAAGCCCGGCGATGAGGTCTACGCGCGCCCGCACAAGGATCGCATCGGCACTTTCGCGGAATTCATCGCGGTCAAAGAGGATGGCGTGGCCCTCAAGCCAACAGCACTCACGATGGAGGAAGCGGCTTCAATCCCGCTGGTGGGATTGACCGCCTGGCAGGCGCTGATCGAAAAAGGGCAATTGAAGAAAGGGCAGAAAGTGCTGATACATGCCGGCTCGGGCGGTGTCGGCAGCTTCGCCATTCAACTGGCGAAGCATGTGGGCGCAACCGTCGCGACAACAGCGAGCGCGCGGAATATCGAACTGGTGAAGCAACTCGGCGCGGATATCGTCATCGATTACAGGAAAGACGACTTTGCGACCATCCTGAAGAACTACGACCTGGTACTGGATACGCAAGGCGGCAATGCGCTCGAGAAGTCGCTGCGTGTGCTCAAGCCGGGTGGCAAACTCATCGGGATCGCCGGTCCGCCTGATGCCGAATTTGCGAAAGAGATCGGTGCGTCGTGGTTCCTGAAAACGGTGATGCGCTTTCTGAGTTATCGCATCAGGAAGGCCGCGAAACGTCATGACGTCAGCTATACATTTCTCTTTATGCGGGCCAGCGGAGAACAGCTCAGCCGGATTGCCGCACTGATCGACGCGCGAGCGATACGACCCGTCATCGATCGGGTCTTTCCGTTTGAGTCGACCCAGGAAGCTTTGGCTTATGTCGAAACCGGACGTACCAAGGGTAAGGTTGTCATCAAGATCCGATAGTCAGCGTGAAGCAGGGCAAATGGCAAAAGAGGCGCGATCGAAAAGATCGCGCCTCTTTTTTCAGCGGACCCCGATCGCCATCACGTCAATCGATCGCTCTACCCGCGGTCTCTCGCATGAACGGCAACGGCAGCAACGACACGACGCTGCAACCGATCAGATACCACGCCGGCGCGAGATTGCTGCCCGAAATCTGGATCAGCCAGGTCGCGAAAAACTGCGCGAAGCCGCCGAAGACCGACACGCCGAGGCAGTACACGATCGACATGCCGGTCGCGCGGATCGCGCGCGGAAACAGCTCGGGCAGCATCACGATATTGGGCACCGCGGTGAACGTGACGAGCAGCGCGAGGCCCGCGACCACCGCAAGCAGCACCGGCACCGTCGGCGACGCGTTGATCGTCATGAAGGCCGGGTAGACGGCGAGAATCAGCAGCACGCGCGATACCCACAGCACGCGCTTGCGGCCGACCCGATCCGACAGCGCGCCCGCGAACGGCGAGCAGATCACCGTGACCACCGCGCCGGTCCACGCGGCCCACAGCGCGGTCGCCATCGGCAGATGCAGGATGCGGATCGCGTACGTCGACAGGTAGAACAGCACGATATAGTTCGCCGCGGTGCCGCCGATCGTCGTCAGCACGCCGGTCGTGATCGAGCGCGCGTGGTCGCGGAACAGGTCGCGGACAGGTAGCGACGGAACTTGCGCTGCGGGCTTCGCAACGGTATCCGAAGCAGCCTGCGCAACAGCGCCGCCAGACGCTGCCGTGCCATCTTCAACACCCGGCAGCGTCTCGTCGAGATGCCGCCGGATATAGATGCCGACCGGCCCCATCGCCATGCCGATCACGAACGGCACGCGCCAGCCCCAGCTTTCGAGCGCGGCCGGCGACAGCGTCGCGGCCAGGGCAACGCCGAGCAGCGAGCCCACCACCGTGTTCATCCCCTGGCTCACGAACTGCCAGCTCCCGTAGAAGCCGCGCGTGCGATCGCTGCCGTATTCGAGCAGCAGCGCCGTCGATGCGCCCACCTCGCCGCCCAGCGCGAAACCCTGGATCAGCCGCGCGAGAATCACGAGCAGCGGCGCCGCGACGCCGATCGCCGCATAGGTCGGCGCGAACGCGATGATCGCGGAACCGAGCGTCATCAGCCACAGCGTCAGGCTCATCGCGGCCTTGCGTCCGGCGCGGTCCGCGTAGCCCCCCAGCACGATCCCGCCCACCGGCCGCATGATGAAGCCGACGCCGAACGTGCCGACCGCGAGCATCAGCTGCACGAGCTGACCTTCGACCGGAAAATACAGCTTGCCGATGATCGTCGCGAAGAAGCTGTAGATCGTGAAGTCGAAAAACTCGAGGCCGTTGCCGAGCGTGATCGCGGCGATCGCCTTCGCGTGGCCGACGCGCCTTTGAGGTTTATCGGCGAGGCGCTGCGCATCGAGCGCGTCGAGCGCATCGAGCCCATTGGCGCTCGCGGACCGCGGTGTGGCTGAATAGTCCATCTGTGTCTCCGTCATTATCGTGTGGCTGCTACGGCAAGGCGCTCGCGCGCCGCCGCCGCGTCAAACGAGGAACGTCTGCGCGAGCTTGACCCAGTAGGCCGCGCCGGTCGCGAGGCAAGCGTCGTTGAAGTCGTAGCCGGGGTTGTGGACCATGCAGCCGCCCTCGCCGTCGCCATTGCCGATGATCAGATAGCTGCCCGCGCAGCGTTCGAGCAGGAACGCGAAGTCCTCGCTGCCGGTCAGCGGTTGCATGTCGTGAATCAGCCCGTCGACGCCCAGCCAGTCGAGTGCCACCTGGCGCGCGAGCGCGGTCATGGCCGCATCGTTGACGAGCACCGGGTAGCGGCGCTGATAGTCGACCTCGGCACGCGCGCCGAACACGGCCGCCTGCCCGGTCGCGACCTCGGTGATGCGCTGCTGCAGATGGTCACGCACCTCGGGCCGCAGCGCGCGCACCGACAGGCGCATCTCGGCGGTTTGGGGGATCACGTTCGGCGCTTCGCCCGCGTGAATCGCGCCGACCGTGATGATCGCCATATCGAGGGGCGCGATGTTGCGCGACACGATCGACTGCAGCGCGAGCACGATCTGCGCGCACACGACGACCGGATCGACCGCCTTGTGCGGCACCGCGCCATGGCCGCCGCGGCCGATCACCTTGATGATCACCGTATCCGACGACGCCATGAACGACCCCGGCATGAAGCCCAGCTTGGCCGTAGGAAAGCCCGGCATGTTGTGCATCGCGAACACGGCGTCGCAGGGAAACTGTTCGAACAGGCCGTCGTCGAGCATTTTCTTCGCGCCGGCGAGCCCTTCCTCGGCCGGCTGGAAGATCAGATTCAGCGTGCCGTCGAAGCTTTTTTCGCGCGCCAGATGCCTGGCGGCGGCGAGCAGCATCGCCGTATGGCCGTCGTGACCGCATGCGTGCATCTTGCCGGGCAGCTTGCTCGCGTACGGCAGGCCAGTGGTTTCGTGGATCGGCAGCGCGTCCATGTCAGCGCGCAGACCGAGCCGGCGCGTGCCGTGGCCGAGCTTCAGTTGCCCGACCACGCCGGTCTGCCCCAAGCCGCGATGGACGCTGTAGCCCCACTCCCGCAGGCGGTCGGCGACCAGATCGCCGGTTGCGAACTCCTCGTAGGCCAGCTCCGGATGCGCGTGGATGCTGTGTCGCAGCGCGATCATTTCCTGTTCGATTTCGGCGATGCCCGCCGGAATGACCATCGTGTTCATGCCGTCTCCTGTCGATCGGACCTGGCGCTTCAGCGCTTAGTCCGATCCCATGCAACTGGTTGCGCCCCTGTCAGCGTGAACCCAGCATAGCGGCGCCGATATCCGGGCGGCAGGCGTAGAATCGTTGCGGTGCCAACCCTTGGTTGCCCCCGTCACGCCTCTCATTCGAATGAAGCTGCATCAGCTCAATACCTTGGCGGCGATCGCCGATACCGGAAGTATCCGGGCGGCCGCCCGCTCGCTGGGGCTTTCCCCGGCCGCCGTGACCAAGGCGATGCGCGAGCTCGAAGCCGATCTGCACGCGCCGCTCGTCGTGCGCAGCGCGAGCGGTGTCGCGTTCACCGAGTTCGGGCGCGCGCTCGTCGTGCATGCGCGGCTCGTGCTCGGCCAGTTGCAGCGCGCGCAAGCCGAGATCGAGGCGTTGCGCGGAGCCGCGGCCGGCAAGCTGTCGATCGGCGTCACGCCGTGGGTCGCGCTGACTTTTCTGCCGCCTGCCGTGCGGCGTTTTCGCGAGCGGATGCCGGAGGTGCAACTGGAATTTTTCGAAGGCCTGCTCGCGGTCGTGCAGCCGCGTCTGCGCGACGGCAGCCTCGATTTTTCGATCGGTCGGCCGCCGCCCGCGTCGCCGCAGTCGGAGTTTCAGAACGCGCCGCTCTTTTCGACGCACGCGGCGGTGGTCGCGCGGCGCGACCATCCGAAGGCCGGCTGCCGCACGCTGCTCGACCTTCAAGACGCGGAATGGATACTGAACTGGGACCCGGCGAGCCGCGAGTCGATGTCGAACAATCTGTTCGTCAAGCGCGGCATGCCGGTGCCGCACACGATCGTGCTCGCGCATTCGCTCGCGATCGTGCTGGGCCTGCTCGCGCACACGGATATGGTCAGCATCTTTCCGTGGCCGCTCGTCGAGGTGATACGCGCGAAGGAAAACCTGTGGGCGCTGCCGCTGCGTGAAACGCTGGACGAAACCATCATCAGCATCACGTCGCGGCGTGGCGCGCCCACGAGCCCGGCGGCCGCCTGCTTTCTCGACTGCCTGCGCGAGACGATCGACGAAGGCGCGCGCTCGCAGGACCCGGAACAGCGCCGCCTGTTTCATTCGATCGAACTGTTGCTATAGCAGCTGCCGCATTTCTGCATGCGGCACCGCCGCGTAGTCAATCGAGAAACTCGCCCGCCCGCTTTCTGAGCATCGCGCTGAAATCGTCGAGCCAGCCGATCGACAGACGCCAGCTCTGCCAGTACAGATCGACGTCGATATGCTTGCCCGGCGCGATCTCGACCAGTTCGCCGCGCTGCAGATGCCCGGCGATCATCCGCTCGGGACACATGCCCCAGCCGAGGCTCATCACGCACGCGCGCAAAAAACCGGCGACGTGCGCAATCCAGTGCAGCGGCGGATCGAGCTCCGCGCGCGTAATGCGCCGCATGAAGCGCTTTTGCAGCTGATCCTTTGGATTGAAGTCGACGCACGGCGTGCGCCGCAGGCTGTCGCGCGTGACGCCGTCGGCGAAATAGCGCGCGAAAAACGCCGGCGAGCACACCGCCAGGTATCGCATGCGGCCGAGGCGCGTCGAGCGACAGCCCTGCACCGGTTCGGCCTGCGTCGTGATCGCGCCCTGCACGCTGCCGTCGCGAATGCGCTGCGCGGTGTAGTCCTGGTCGTCGATCACGAGGTCGAGCAGCATTTCGCGTTCGACGCAGAACGGCGCGACCGCGTCGATGAACCAGGTGCCGACGCTGTCGTCGTTGACCGCGACGCGCAGTGCCGGCCACTGCTCGACGAGCGCGCCGGGCAGCGCCGGCATGCGGCCGTTCAGCTCCGCTTCGAGCAGTTGCACGCGTTCGGTATGGCGGCATAGCAGCGCGCCCGAGGTGGTCGCGACGCACGGCTGCCCGCGCTTCACGAGCACGCTGCCGACGCGCTCCTCGAGCAGCTTGACCCGCTGCGACACCGCGGACGGCGTGATATTGAGCTCGCTCGCGGCACGGTCGAACGAGCCGTGGCGGACCACGGCGGCCAGCGCGTCGAGCAAGGCGTAGTCGAGCATTAGCGTTCCTTAATCGGCATTAAGCAAATTAGCTTCTCTTATGAGATGCCAACCCGCAGACTAGCGCTGTTGGATTTTCCCGTCTATCCCCGCTGCTTTCCTTTTTCCGGACCATTTATGAACTGGTTGTCTTTTTCCCATGGCGCGGCGCTGTGCGCGTCGCTGATCGTTACGATCGGCGCGCAGAACGCGTTCGTCCTGCGGCAGGGCATCATGCGCTCGCATGTCGGCAAGATCGTGCTGTTGTGTACGTTGTCCGATTTCATTCTGATCGGCGCGGGCGTCGGCGGCGCCGCGGTGCTGATGGAGCGTTTCCCGCGCTTCGTGCACGCGATGCTCTATGTTGGGCTCGCGTATCTCGCCTGGTTCGGCATCAGCGCGCTGCGCCGCGCGGTGCGGCCAGGACACGCGGTGCTCGATGGCTCGGCCGGCGCGTCCCGCGATCAGGCGCCGCCTGCGCAACGCGCGCTGCCGATCATCCTGATGACGCTTGCGTTCACGTGGCTCAATCCGCACGTCTATCTGGACACGTTCCTGTTGATCGGTACGGCCGGCGCGCGTGAGCCGGAAGGCGCGCGGGTCGCCTTCGCGCTCGGCGCGATGACGGTCAGCGCGGTGTGGTTCGTCGCGCTCGGCTATGGCGCTCGCATGCTCGCGCCGCTGTTTCGCCGCGCAACCGCGTGGCGCGTGCTGGATGGCGCGATCGGCAGCATGGTGTTGCTGCTCGCGTTCACGCAATTGCGTTGAGCGTTCGACGCGGGCCTGATTTCAGCGCCGATTCTTGCGGCTCGCCTCGCGCGGCGGGCGCATCGGCTTCGTCGCGCGGCACGAGGTTCATCAGCCGCGCGAGCACCGGCCACTTCAGCAGCGACTGCTGGTAAGCCTCCTTCGCCTGGGCATCGAAATAGCGCCCCGTCTCGACCTCCGGCAGACGCAGCGCGAGGCCGCCGATGTCGTCGGCGGGCCAGCCGCCGCGCGCGGCGGACCGCTGCGCTTGGCGGGCGGCGCTCGTCGGCTATCTGATCGTGAATCGCTGGAACGTCGGCGGCAATCAAGCGATGGCACATCTATTGCTAAATTCCGCTCGCCGGCATCTCACCCGTGAAGCCGCGTGACGTACGCAACGGGGCGCCGTTCAAACGTCATTTCAACAATCCACCGGTGGAGGCACCATGCTTCGATACGCTGTGATTTTCTTCATCATCGCCATCATCGCCGCAGTATTCGGCTTTGGAGGCATTGCCGCGGGCGCAACCGAAATCGCCAAGGTGTTGTTCTTCATCTTCCTGGTGATCTTCCTCGTCACCCTGCTGATGGGCGTGATCCGACGCTGACGGCTGCATACAGCGTTCGGTGAATTCACGCCTCGCCCGATGCGAACCGGCCACGCTGCGTGGGTACCGCGCTGAGGATTGCGCGGCCGCTGTCGCCGTTGCAATACTTGCCGCAGCATATTGCAATAGTTGCCGAAGCATCGGGCGCTTCAACTCTGCTTTCCTTCCGCTTCCTTTCTCCGTATGCCGGAGGCGTATGCGGCATCGCTTCAGGCCGCATACGTCTGCGGCGTCATGGAACGCGATCTGCTGCGTGGCCGGTTGCGGCGTATCGAGTGCGAGTTGCGCATAGCCACGCATCGCGGCCCAATGTTCGGCGAACGCGATCAGTAACGTGCCGATGCCGCGCGTCTGCCATGCGGGATCGACCGCGAACTGACGCAGGCTCGCGACATCGCCGTGCCGGTATAGCTCGCACGATGCTTCGCCATCCGAAGCATAAAGCGTTATCGAGCCGACGATGTGTCCTTCATACACCGCGACATGGCAATCGCCACGCAGCACACGGCCGCGGGTCGTCTCGATGGTCTGATCCACGCACGTGCAATTGAGCCCCTGCGCGCCGAGCGGCGCGACCGCGCGACACACATAGCGGACCGGAACGGATTGCGGATGGCTTGCGCGACGCTTCACGTTGAGCACCTCGTAGTGACTGGATGCCCGACGTGTAGGGTTGGCCCCGTCGTTCACGAGGTGTTTTCGGCCTCGTACAGACGACGGCCCGCCGCATCCTTGCTGCCGAGGATGGGCTGAAAGTCGATCGGCCACTCGATGCCGATGTCGGGATCGGACCACAGCAGGCAGCGCTCGAGTTCGGGGAACCAGTACTCGGTGGTCTTCCACATGCATTCGGCGACATCGGATAGCACGACGAAGCCGTGCGCGAAACCGGGCGGCACCCAGATCTGCCGATGGTTGGCTTCGCTCAGATACTCGCCGCTCCATTTGCCGAAGTTCGGTGAGTTCAGGCGCACGTCGACCGAGACGTCGAAGATCTCGCCGCGCACGACGCGCAGCAGCCGCCCCTGGGGACGCTGCACCTGGTAGTGCAAGCCGCGCAGCACGCCATGCACGGCGCGCAGATGGCGGTCCTGCACGAAGGTGAAACCTTGCGCGACGTCGTCCGAAAACTCGTCCGCGCTGAAACTCTCGAAGCAGAAGCCGAACTCGTCGATGAACACTTCCGGCTCGATGAGTTTCACCTCCGGCAATTCCGTCGCCATGACCCTGTTGCCCATCGCCACTGTGCTCGTAAAAAGGCTGGCCAGCGAACATACGGCCGCTCTCGCGACCGCGTCCGACAGACGAGGCGCGCCCGCAACGCGGGCGCCCTATCGCATGCTAAAGATACATGCTACGCCTCAGTGGCCGCCCGGCTGCGAGCGCGATACTCGGTTGGCGACAAAGCCATACGCTTGCGGAAAATTTTCGCGAGACGATCGCCGTTGCCGGTGCCGCTGCGACGCGCGATCTTGTCGACCGGCAATTCGGTCTCGGTCAGGAAGTTGCACGCGATACGCAGTCGCACCTGCAGCAGGTAGTCCGACGGCGTGATCTGCATCTCGTGCTTGAAACGGCGCAGGAAATTGCGCTCGCTCATTGCGGCGACCTGCGCGGCATCGGCGACCGATACCGGACGGTCGCAGTTGGCCTCCATCCAGCGCGCGGCCGCGCGAATCTTTTCGGCGACGCTCAGCGTGCCGCCCTCGGCCGGCAGCGGCACCCACGTCGCAGCCATGCCGGGCATCACGCGATCGGCGACGCTGCGCGCAAGCTCGGCGCCCAGGTCGCGCTTGATGAACATCAGCGCGCTGCGGGCGCAGTCGTGACGGTCGTTGGCCGCGCTGAACGCGCCTTCGCTCGCGCTCGCGCCCGGATAGCGGCTCATCAGGCCGTCATGCTCGGTCGGGCCGGCCGCTTCGAGCACGAGGCGCCCCTCGCCGATCGTTTCGATCGCGCGCGTGCGCGATTGCACGGCGCGCAGCCAGTTCAGCAGGCGTTCGTCGCGCGCGGCCACGTGGGCGCCGTAGCCGCCAGCGATGAACAGCACGTCGAAACCGCCGCCAAAGCGCGTGTCGATGTGGTCAGTCCAGATGCGCGCCGACGACGAACTGGCGACATTGCCGCCGTCCATCGACAGGAACTGCACTTCGTAGGGCGGATCTTCGCCCGCTCGCGTGCCCGCGAACTCATTGGCGGTCTGGAACATTTCCACGACGGTACCGGGGCCGAGCAGCCAGAAGCCGTCGAACAGCAGAATGCCGATTCGCCGCGCTGCAGTACGGACGTTCAAAGCGGGCGTGTGTAGCCACGTAATTCTCGTTGTATCAAGGTGCATGTGCGGCATGATCTTCCCCAAACGGTCATACGTTGCGGACCCCGATTTGCCCCGCCATCAGACGGAACGAGAGAATGCGTTATTACGGCGAAAAAACAGACACACGCCGCATAAAGGATTAAGCGTGATGTTAGCGGAATGGATCGCTATAGTAAATTTGAAAAACGAGTTTCATCAGGACAGCCCATGTCTGAGGAAAAGCGGTTATTGAGCGATTGATATGAGCGCGCGACACGCCGGGCAACTATGCAAGCCGCGCGAAGAGCTTGACGCGATCTTACCGCAAAGCCTTGATGGACGGCACTCTCGCGCATTCGGACAAAGTTGCCGATAATGCGAAGCCCGGCCATTGCGCGTTACCGAGTACGTTTCTTGCGCGGTTCAAAAATGTTTCAATTGTGAACTGCTTATCGCCCTATTATGTCCGGGCAATTCGGTAGTTTATTCGCAAAGCGTAAATTTATTGCCCGCGGCATTAGGCATTTCCGTGGCATTCGCTCCACACCACAAATTAATATCCAAATGCTGATTTATCGGGGGTTCTAAAAATGTTTCTATTTTGAAACATCGCCGGCCTCTTTCGTATGATTTAAACGCGCGCATGCGCCGCATTGATCGAACCTCGGATGATTGGATGCAGCGCAGCAATCATGTGTGGCGGACACGCGACGAGGCGCCGGCCGTTGCAACCTGCGAAGTTGCAACAGCATAGCTGATGCGCGCGTCTGGGAATGCGAGCAAACAGTCGGCCGGGGAACGGCATCGCGGCGCGCAACGGCCGCGCCACCGCTTGTCACCGTGCCTCAGCCATCGTCCCTTCGCCGGCCAGCGTCGCCGCAGCGGCCGTGCGCGCGAGCACCGGCCGCAGAGCCGCGCCCGTGTGACTAGCGGCCACGCGCGACAGGCTTTCCGGATCCGTTGCCGCAACGATCGTACCGCCGCCCACGCCGCCCTCCGGACCGAGGTCGATGATCCAGTCCGCCTCGGCGATCACGTCGAGATCGTGTTCGATGACGACGACGCTATGCCCGCCATCCACGAGCCGATGCAGCACGCGAATCAGCTTTGCGACGTCCGCCATGTGCAGGCCGACCGTTGGCTCGTCCAGCACGTACAGCGTGTGCGGCGGCTTCTGGCCACGCCGCGTGATGTCGTCGCGCACCTTGCTCAGCTCGGTGACGAGCTTGATGCGCTGCGCCTCGCCGCCCGACAGCGTCGGCGACGGCTGGCCGAGCGTCAGATAGCCGAGCCCGACGTCTTTCATCAGTTGCAGCGGATGCCCGATGTTCGTAATCGACGCGAAGAACTCGACCGCTTCGTCGATTTCCATGGTCAGCACGTCGCCGATGTTCTTGCCGCGCCACGTGACCGCGAGTGTCTCCGGATTGAAGCGCTGGCCGTGGCAGACGTCGCACGGCACCTTCACGTCGGGCAGGAAGCTCATGCCGATCGTGCGCACGCCCTGGCCCTCGCATGCGGGGCAGCGGCCCTCGCCCGTGTTGAACGAGAAACGCGACGCGGTATAGCCGCGCGCGCGCGCCTCCAGCGTGCCCGCGAACAGCTTGCGGATCGCATCCCACACGCCGATGTAGGTGGCGGGACACGAACGCGGCGTCTTGCCGATCGGCGTCTGATCGACTTCCAGCACGCGGTCGATGCTCTCCCAGCCGGTGACCGAATCGCAGCCCTGCCATATGTGCGTGACGTTCAGCGGCGCGCGCGGCGCCGAGCGCGCGAGCACGCTCGAACGCCGGTTCGCGGCCGGCTTCTCCTGGGCGGCCGCACGCGCGCGGCGCGTGGCCGGCGACGACAGCACCGAGCGCCCGACCGCATCGAGCAGATTGGTCATCAGCACGTCGCGCGCGAGCGTCGATTTGCCGGAGCCGCTGACGCCCGTCACCGCGACAAGCCGCGCGAGCGGAATGCCGACCGTCACGTCGCGCAGGTTATGCAGCTTGCCGCCATGCACGGTCAGCCAGTTCTCCGGCACCGCGGCCGCACGCTTGCCCGGCGCGACGACCTCGCGGCGCGGCTGCAGCGGATGCACGATCGGCTGCGCGAGGAAACGCCCGGTCAGCGAATCGGGCTGCGCGGACAGGTCCGCGACGCTGCCCTGCGCGATCAGCGTGCCGCCGCGCTTGCCCGCGCCCGGCCCGATATCGATGATGTGATCCGCGCGCCGGATCGTATCTTCGTCATGCTCGACGACGACGAGCGTATTGCCCTTGTCGCCGAGCTTGCGCAGCGCGTTCAGCAAAATCTGGTTGTCGCGCGGATGCAGACCGATGGTCGGCTCGTCGAGCACGTAACACACGCCCTGCAGATTGCTGCCGAGCTGCGCGGCGAGCCGGATGCGCTGCGCTTCGCCGCCCGACAAACTCGGCGCCGCGCGATCGAGGCTCAGATAGCCAAGCCCGACTTCTTCGAGGAACTGCAGCCGGCTACCGATTTCGCTGACCACGTCGCGCGCGATTTCGGCGTCGCGGCCCGTCATCCGCAGCGTATCGATCCACGCGCGCGTGTCGGACACGGTCCATTGCGCGACGTCGACGATCGCCTTCGAGTCGAACGTGACCGCGCGCGCGACCGGATTCAGACGCGTGCCCGCGCAATCCGGACACGGCTCGTCGACGAGTCCTTCCGGTTCCTGCTCCTCCGAGGGCAGGCTCTGCTCGCGACCGCGATTGTCGTCGACGACGATCGTGTCGTCGTACGCGGCCCGCTGCTCGCGCGTCAGCGACAGCCCCGTGCCGACGCAGCTCGTGCACCAGCCATGCTTGCTGTTGTACGAGAACATGCGCGGGTCGAGCTCGGGGTAGCTCGTGCCGCACACCGGACACGCGCGCTTCGTCGACAGCACCTTCACGTCGCCGAGCTTCGAGGTGGACTCGCCGCCGTTGAGCGCGTCGTGCAGACCGTCGAGCGGCGCGAGCAGATGCATGATGCCTTTACCGATGTCGAGCGTCTGATCGAGCGCTTCACGTAGCTGCGCTTCATGATCGGCCGAGATGACGAGGTCAGCGACCGGCAGTTCGATCGTGTGCTCGCGGAAGCGGTCGAGCTTCGGCCACGGATCGACCGGCACGAATTCGCCGTCCACACGCAGATGCGTATTGCCGCGCGCTTTTGCCCATTTCGCGAGGTCCGTATAGACGCCCTTGCGGTTCACGACGAGCGGCGCGAGGAAGCCGACGTGCTGGCCCTTGTGATCGCGCAGCAACTGCGCCGCGATCGATTCGGCGCTTTGCGACGTGACCGGCGTGCCGTCGTGAATGCAGTGCTGCAAGCCGAGCTTCACGTACAGCAGACGCAGGAAGTGCCACACCTCCGAGGTCGTGGCGACGGTACTCTTGCGACCGCCGCGCGAGAGCCGCTGCTCGATCGCAACGGTCGGTGGAATGCCATACACCGCGTCGACTTCGGGCCGTCCGGCCGGCTGCACGATCGAGCGGGCATACGCGTTCAGCGATTCGAGGTAGCGCCGCTGCCCTTCGTGGAACAGGATGTCGAACGCGAGCGTCGATTTGCCCGAGCCCGACACGCCGGTGATTACGTTGAACTTGCCGTGCGGGATGTCGACGTCGAGCGCCTTCAGGTTGTGCTCGCGCGCGTTGACGATGCGCACGACGTCCTCGCCTTCGATCTCGCGACGTGCGCGGGCCGCGCTCAGGGCCTTCTGCAGCGGGATGCCCTGGGGCTCCGCCGCGGTTGCGGTGTCCATCGCGCGGTCGTATTGCAGCAACGCCTCGCCAGTATGCGATTCGGCGCACGCTTTCACTTCGTCCGGCGTGCCCGCGCACAACACGCGGCCACCGCCGTCGCCGCCTTCGGGACCGAGGTCGATGATCCAGTCGGCCGCGCGGATCACGTCGAGATTGTGCTCGATCACGATCAGCGAATGACCGCTCGCGAGCAGCTTGCCGAACGCCTGCATCAGCTTCGCGATGTCGTCGAAATGCAGACCCGTGGTCGGTTCGTCGAACATGAACAGACGCTTCCCGATCACCTGCTTCGCGCCGCGTGCGCCGCGCGCCTGTGCCGATTCCGCGAGAAAGCCCGCGAGTTTGAGCCGCTGCGCCTCGCCGCCCGACAGCGTCGGCACGGGCTGGCCGAGCTTCACGTATTCGAGCCCGACGTCGACGATCGGCTGCAGCACGCGCAATACTTCGGCGTCCTGCGCGAAGTACGCGGCAGCCTCGCTAACGGTCAGTTCGAGCACGTCGGCAATGCTCAACCCGCGTGCCGGCTGGTCGCGCTCGATCTTCACCTCCAGAATTTCCGCGCGATAACGGCGCCCGTCGCAATCGGGGCAGCGCAGGTACACGTCGGAGAGGAACTGCATTTCGATGTGCTCGAAGCCCGAGCCGCCACAGGTCGGGCAGCGGCCGTCGCCCGAATTGAAGCTGAACATGCCGGGGCCGTAGCCGCGCTGTTGCGCGAGCGGTGCCTTCGCGAACAGCTTGCGGATTTCGTCGAACGCGCCGACGTAGCTGGCCGGATTCGAGCGTGCGGTCTTGCCGATCGGTGACTGGTCGACGAACACGACGTCGGTGACCTGGTCCGCGCCGTTCAGCGCCTTGAACGCGCCCGGCGCTTCGGTGGCGAGCCCGAAGTGGCGCGCCATCGCCGGATACAGCACGTCCTGCAGCAGCGTCGATTTGCCGGAACCCGACACGCCGGTCACGCAGACGAGCCGCTGCAATGGAATTTCGACCGTGACGTCGCGCAGATTGTGCTCGCTCGCGCCTTCGAGCACGATGCGCGGCGTGCTCGCGTCGACCGCGCGACGCGACCAGTGCGCGGCATCCGCGACATGGCGCCGGCCGCCGAGGTACTCGCCGGTCAGCGTGCCGGTCGAGCGAATCGCCTCGGGCGCGCCGTCGAAAATGATCGAGCCGCCGCGCTCGCCCGGTCCCGGACCCATGTCGATGAGCCGGTCCGCCGCGAGCATCACCGACGGATCATGCTCGACCACGACCAGCGTATTGCCCGCGTCGCGCAGGCGGTGCATCGCCTCGACGATGCGGTTCAGGTCGCGCGGGTGCAGGCCGATGCTCGGCTCGTCGAGCACGAACAGCGTCTTGGTCAGCGACGTGCCGAGCGCGGTGGTCAGGTTGATACGCTGCACCTCGCCGCCCGACAGCGTGCGGCTTTGCCTGTCGAGCGTCAGATAGCCGAGACCGACGTCGCATAGATACTTGAGGCGCGTGCGCACTTCGGCGAGCAGCAGCTTCAGCGCGTCGTCGAGCAACGCGCTCGGCAGCGCGATGTCGTCGAAGAAGCGGCGGATGCGCTCGATCGGCATCAGCATGAGATCGTGCACGGTCAGGCCCGGCAACGCTTCGAGCTGCGCGCGCGACCACTTCACGCCGCGCGGCATGAAGCGCTGCGCGGGCGCGAGCACGTCGTTCGCATTGGCCTTGCTGCCGAGGCGCCACAGCAGCGATTCGGTTTTCAGACGCGCGCCGCCGCAGGTTTCGCACGGCGTGTAGCTGCGGTATTTCGACAGCAGCACGCGGATATGCATCTTGTACGCCTTCGATTCGAGATAATCGAAGAAGCGTTTGACGCCGTACCAATGCGTCTGCCACTTGCCGTTCCAGTCCGGCGAGCCGTTGATGACCCAGCTGCGTTCGCGCTCGCTGAGCTCGCCCCACGGCGTGTCGCGGCGGATGTCGGCTTTCGCCGCGTAGCGCATCAGGTCGTCCTGGCACTCCTTCCACGCGGGCGTCTGCATCGGCTTGACCGCACCTTCGCGCAGCGTCTTGCGCGCGTCGGGGATCACGAGCCCGAGGTCGACGCCGATCACGCGGCCAAAACCGCGGCAGGCATCGCAAGCGCCATAGGCCGAGTTGAACGAGAACAGCGCGGGCTGCGGGTCGGCATAGCGCAGATCGCTTTCAGGGCTGTGCAAGCCGGTGGAGAAACGCCAGATGCGCGGCTCGGCGGCTTCGGCCTGCGGCTCGTCCGAGGTAGCCGGCAGCACGTAAATATTGACGCGCCCGCCGCCGCGCTTCAGCGATGCCTCGATCGCCTCGATCGCGCGTGCTTTATCCACCGAGCGCAGCCGGAAGCGGTCGGCGACGACGTCGAGCAGCTTGCGCTTGCCGGTCGGCGAATCGACTTCGCGTTGCGCCTGCACGCGCGTATAGCCGCTCGCCGACAACCACTGCTCGACCTCCTGCGCGGACGCCGACTCCGGCAGCTCGACCGGGAACGTGACGACGAGCCGCGGCTCCTCCTGCGCGGTGCGCTCGAGCAGTTCCGCGTAGATCGTCTCCGGCGTGTCGTGCCGCACCAGATACGCGCTCTGGCGGTCGAACAGCTCGGCCGCGCGCGCGTACAGCAGCTTCAGGTGATCGTTGAGCTCGGTCATCGTGCCGACCGTGGAGCGCGAGCTGCGCACCGGGTTGGTCTGGTCGATCGCGATGGCGGGCGGCACGCCGTCGACGCGGTCGACCTGCGGCCGATCCATCCGGTCGAGGAACTGGCGCGCGTACGCGCTGAAGGTTTCGACGTAGCGGCGCTGGCCTTCCGCATACAGCGTGTCGAACACGAGGCTCGACTTGCCCGAGCCGGACGGCCCCGTGACGACCGTCATTTCGCCGGTGCGCACGTCGAGGTCGATATTTTTCAGGTTGTGCTGGCGGGCGCCGCGAATGCGGATCGTGCCCTGGATCTTGTTGCCGCTCGGGTTGCCGCCTTGGGGAGTGTCAGCGAGGGTGTCAAGGGTTGCGTCGTTGGAGGACAATTTTTCCGACCGTCTGAAGGAGTGGGTCACCTCTCACGGCCGGCTCTCGCGACCGCGCAAGTTCGGTGCAGCCGGGTCGGCGCGAGGAGCGCCCGGAAGCCTGGCTGTAGGGGGATACTATACTGTATGTTTATACAGTTTTCCATGGCGGGCTCGGGCGCGCTTTGATCTCTGGATCGGCGGCGATGAGCATACGGCTGCGCTGCGGTCACGCTGCCTGACTAGCCGAGCGCGCTTTCAACCCGCGAGCGCCCGGCCGCATCCGGCGTCGCGCAACCCGCCGGGGCTACGCGCGCGACACCGTCGCCAAGCGCATAGGCGACGCAACGCCTTGCCAGCACCTCGGTCGGATCGACGAGCCGCACCACGCGCCCGCCCGGACATGCGAGCACCGGTTCGCGTAACAGCAACGGCAACTCCGTGCACGCGAGCACGATCACCTGCACGCCCTGCGCGAGCAGATCGTCGACGGCCGCCGCGAGGTCCTCGCAACAGTCGCCCGCCGTATGCCCCGCCTTCACGCCGCGCGGGCCGTAGATCGCGTTCATCAGACGCGCTTGCGCAGTGGCGGACGGCGCGATCTGCACCAGGCCGCGCGCGTCGAGCGCCTGTTCGTAGACGCGGCTCGCGAGCGTACCCGAGGTGGCAAGCACGCCCACTTCGCGCAGACCCGGAAAGGTCTCGCGCAGATAATCGGCGGTACAGGTCAGCATATTGACGATCGGCACGCGCAGCGCAGGCTGGAGCCGCTCGACGAACGCATGCGCGGTATTGCACGGAATCGCGATCAGATCCGCGCCGCCGTCCTCGAGCGTCTTGCAGGCCGCGTACAGCGCGAGGGTGGGATCGTCGCCGCGCTCGAGCAGCGCCGCGGTGCGGTCGGGGATCCGCGGATTCTGCTCGACCATGATCCGGATATGGTCCTGGTCGCGCGCGGCCGGCGTGTTGCGCACGACCTTGGCCATGAAATCGACGGTCGCGGCCGGCCCGATGCCGCCGACCACGCCGAGGCGGAACGCCCGCTCCGGCTGCGTGTACTGCGCCGCCGCGACATAGCGCGCATACACCTGGTTCGTATCGACGAGCGGCACCTCGATGCGCCCGAGCGCGCGCAGCACGAAGCCGATCTCCGCGAGCCCCGGCACGATCAGGTCGACGCCCTGCGCGACCAGATCCGCGCACGCCGCGCGCAACAGCTCGACGGGCCGCCCGTGCAGGCGCCCATCGCGGATGCCCCCGACACCAAAGACGGCGCTCGTCACGCCGTCGAAACCGGTGTCGTTGCGCGGATAGCACACGTCGAACCGCCCGGCTTCGAAGTAGCGCTCGAACAGGCCGTTCGCGCGAATCGCCGCCGACGTCAGCACGCCGATTCGGCGCGGCGACGGATAGGTGCGCCGCACGTGCGCGGACAGCGCGGTCATGATGTTGGCGACCGGCACGCTGACGTTGGCCGCGAGTTCGTCGATGAAGGTGTGGCTCAGAAAGCATGGCAGCACGATCGCGTCGACGCCGCGTTTTTCGAACGCGCGCATCGTGTCGAACACGTGGATCTTGAACTGCGGGTCCGTCGCCTCGGGCGCGGCGGGCCCCTGCCACGCGCGCGGTTCGAAAATCAGATCGAAGGGGCGCGCGGCGCCTGGCCGGCGCGACGCCGTGCTCATCCGGCTGAGGATGTCGGCACTGGCGAACTGCGCCGCGCCCGTCGCCACACCCAGCGAACGAAAACGATTCATGATCAGATCCCCCGGTCGTTCTGTGCGTCCACCCTCGATCACGGGCGGCTTTCTGCGCGCTTGAGAATGACATTATGCGAGGCGCACATGTCCAGGCGTTAACCACGAAAACGCATTCCTTTGCGTTTTTCGCTCCCTCAGCTCACCGGCTCGAAAATCTCCCGCAGCCACTGCGCGAACACCCGCACGCGCGACGACAACTGCCGGTTCTGCGGATACAGCACCGACACCGGCATCGGTGGCGGCGGATAGTCCGCCAGAATGACCCGCAGCCGCCCCGCCGCCAACTCGCCATCCACGCGGTAACGCGGTACCTGCACGATGCCGAGCCCGGCGAGGGCCGCGCCCGTGTACAGTTCGGCGCCGCTGACCGACACCGCCGACGGCAGCACGAGCGCGGCATCCCGCCCGTCGACGCGGAATTCGAGCGGCACCGGCTTGCCGGTCGCGCTCGACACGTAGTTGACCGCGCGATGCGTCGACAGCGCGTCAGGATCGGCCGGCTCGCCATACGCGGCCAGATACGCGGGACTCGCGACCGTCACCTGCTGCAGTTGCGCGACGCGCCGCCCGACCATCGACGAATCCTGCAGCACGCCCGCGCGCAGCACGCAGTCGATGCCCTCGCGCACGAGGTCGACGAGCCGGTCATCCTCGCCGATCATCAGCTCAATGTCGGGAAAGCGCGCGAGAAACGCGGGCAGCGCCGGCACCACGAAGTGCCGCGCGAGCGTGCCCTGCACGTTCACGCGCAACAGCCCCTTTGGCGCGAGATTGGAAAACGCCCCCTCGGCCTCCTCCATATCGGCGATCAGGCGCACGCAGCGCTGGTAGTGCGCTTCACCGTCGGGCGTGAGCCGCACCGTGCGGGTCGTACGTTCGAGCAACCGCGCGCCGAGCCGCTGCTCGAGGCGCTTTATCAGGTTGGTGACGGTCGCGCGCGGAATTTGCAGATCGTCGGCGGCGCGCGTGAAGCTCTGGCGCTCGGCGATCCGCACGAACACGCGCATTTCCTCGAAACGGTCCATAGCGGCGGATTATTAAAGCAAACGGAATGATGATGGCGAGTCTAACCGGATTATCTCTGCGCGCAAAGCGTTCATGATTCACCTCACCGATCCACCACCTTCTATGAGGAAACCAATCATGAGCACGAACCCACAACCGAAAGTCGCCATCGTCACGGGCGCATCGCGCGGCATCGGCACGGCGATCGCACAGCGGCTCGCGAACGACGGCTACGCGGTCGCAGTCAACTACGCAGCGAGCGCGGGCGAAGCCGACGCGCTCGTCGGCGCGATCCGCGAAGCGGGCGGCAAGGCGGTCGCGGTGCAAGCCGACGTGTCGAAGCCCAGCGACGTGCGTCGCATGTTCGAGATCACCGAATGCGAACTCGGCAAGGTGGATGTGCTCGTCAACAACGCGGGCGTGATGAAGCCCACGCCGCTCGCCGACACGCCCGACGCACTCTACGACCAAACCTTCGACATCAACGTGCGCGGCACCTTCAACACGCTGCGCGAAGCGGCCGCGCGCCTGAACGACGGCGGGCGCATCGTCAATTTCTCGACCAGCGTGCTCGCGCTGAACCTGCCCGGCTATGGCATCTACACGGCGACCAAGGCAGCCGTCGAAGCGTTCACGCGTGTGTTCGCGAAGGAACTGCGCGGGCGCAACATCACTGTGAATGCGGTCGCGCCGGGACCGATCGCGACCGCGCTTTTCCTCGAAGGCAAGACCGACGAGCAGATCGAGACGTTCGCGAAGATGCCGCCGCTGCAACGCCTCGGCGAGCCGGAAGACGTGGCGGGCGTGGTCGCGTTTCTGGTCGGCCCGGATGCGGGTTGGGTCAATGGCCAGGTATTGCGGGCCAATGGCGGTTTGGCTTGATGGGATGCGCTGGTCCAGCGTGCGGCCGCGCTGGACCAGCGCATTGCGCCGGCTGCGGCGCCTGGAACGTGGTCGAGCCGCCGCTCAAACCGCCTTTGGATTGCGTTCCGCGAAGCCTTCCTGATGCCAGTACGGATACGCGGGGCGCACCGTGCTGGCCGCATCGAGCTTCGCGACCTGCTCCGGCGTCAGATTCCAGCCGACCGCGCCGAGGTTTTGCCGCAGTTGCTCCTCGTTGCGCGCGCCGATCAGCAGCGTCGCGACGGTCGGCCGTTGCAGCAGCCAGTTCAGCGCGATCTGCGGCACGGTCTTGCCGGTTTCGGCGGCAATTTCGTCGAGCGCGTCGAGCACGCGGAACAGATAGTCTTCCGGCACCGGCGGCCCCATGTCGGCGGTCTTGTGCAGGCGGCTCGTCTCCGGCAGCGGCTGGCCGCGCTTGAGCTTGCCGGTCAAGCGGCCCCAGCCGAGCGGGCTCCACACCACGGCACCGACGCCCTGGTCGACGCCGAGCGGCATCAGCTCCCACTCGTAGTCGCGCCCGACCAGCGAGTAGTAGGTCTGATTCGCGACATAGCGCGGATAGCCGTAACGGTCGGCGATATCGAGCGACTTCATCAGATGCCAGCCGGAGAAATTCGACACGCCGATATAGCGGATCTTGCCCGCGCGCACGAGGTCGTCGAGCGTGGACAGCACTTCGGGGATCGGCGTTTTCGCGTCGAAGCCGTGCAGCTGGAACAGGTCGATGTAATCGGTTTGCAGACGCTTGAGCGCTGAATCGACCGCCTGGATCAGATGGAAGCGCGACGAGCCGACGCCGTTCGGATCGTCGTCGAAACGAAAGGTCGCCTTGGTCGACAGGATCGCCTTGTCGCGCTTGCCCTTCAGCGCCTCGCCGAGCACCGACTCGGACGCGCCCTTCGAATAGATGTCGGCGGTGTCGAACATCGTGACGCCCGCGTCGAAACAGATGTCGATCAGACGCCGCGCTTCGGCGACGTCGGTCGCGCCCCACGCCTCAAAAAATTCACCCTTGCCGCCGAACGTACCGGTGCCGAGACTCAGCACCGGCACCTTGAAACCCGATGCACCCAGATGTCTGTATTCCATTGAAGAACTCTCCGTGGCATTGCCATCGATGAACGGAGGTTCAGTCTACGCGTGTCCGCCCAAAGGCGTCACGAAGGCGGGGCGCTCAGATCCCCCAATGCATCGCGCACGGCATCGATCACGCCGCCCCAATCGCCGAGCGCCGGTTGACGGAACAGACGTGCGGACGGATACCACGGCGTGTCGCTGCGCTCGAGCAACCAGCGCCAGCAGGTGTCGAAGCGGTTCAGGATCCAGACGGGTTTGTCGAGCGCGCCGGCCAGATGGGCGGTGGACGTGTCGACCGAAATCACCAGATCGAGACTGGCGACGAGCGCGGCGGTATCGGCGAAATCGTGCAGCAGCCCGGTGTAATCGGCGACGCGTTCACCGTAGGCGCTTTCGGCTAATTGCGGCGCGGCCGCGCCCTTCTGCACGCTGAAGAAGCGAACGTTCGGCACCTCGAGGAGCGGCGCGAGTTGCTCGAACGTGAGCGACCGACGCGCGTCGATCTTGCGCAGCTCGGCGATATGCGCGCGGTTCTCGCCGGCCCAGACGAGGCCGACTTTCAGCGGCCTGATTGCGTTGGCATCCGCGTTGATGTTGCCGTCGTGTTCGATCCGCTCACGCCATTCGCTGACGGCCGCCGGCTGCGCAAAAAGATACGGCGTCGCCGCCGGAATGCTCGCTTCGTCCGTGCCGAACGCAAGCGGCAAGCTCAGCAGCGGGCAATGACAATCGAACGGCGGCAACGGCTGCCCCGCTTCGATCAACTGATCGACACCATCGAGCGTCGACAGCAATCGCAACAACGCGCCCGGCACTTCGAGCACGACCTTCGCGCCGAGCTTCGCAACGAGCGGCGCATAGCGGCAGAACTGCAACGTGTCGCCCAGGCCCTGCTCCGCATGCAGCAAGATCGTTTTGCCGTCGAGTGGAACATCGCCGAGCCACAACGGCTGCGCGAACGCGCGCCTGCCGGCCTTGATGCGGCTGCGCTCCCAACGCCATTCGTATTCGCGCCAGCCGGTATCGAAGCGGCCCATTTGCAGCAGGCACAGCGCCTGGTTCCAGTGCGTTTCGACCGACGCCGGATTCAACGCAAGCGCGCGCTGATAGCTCGACAACGCCTGTTCGCGCTGATTCAGATCGATCTGCGCGAGACCGAGGTTGTTCCATGCATCGACGAAAGCAGGCGCAAGTTCCAGCGCGCGTTGGTAGCAGTGTTGCGCTTCGTGCGGCTGGTTCAGATCGCCGAGCACGTTGCCGCGATTGCTCCACGCATCCGGATAGTTCGGCTGCAACGCGAGCGCCTGGTCGCAGCTATCGAGCGCATCGGCATAGCGGCCGAGATCGCGCAGCACGCACGCGCGATTGTTCCACGCCGGCGCAAACTCCGGCACGAGCGAAAGCGCGCGTTCGTAGCTCGCGAGCGCATCGAGCGGACGGTTCAGCGCCGCCAATGCGTTGCCGCGATTGTTCAACGCATCGGCGAATTTCGGCTGCATCGCGAGCGCCCGCCCGGCACACGCGAGCGCTTCGTCATGACGCTGCAACGCGTTCAGCGCATAGGCGAGATTCGAATGCACGGCCGGCTGTCTCGCGTTGACCACGAGCGCCTTATTCAGCAGATCGATGCCTTCCTGCAAGCGGCCCGTTTGCAGCGCGAGTTCGCCGAGCCAGCGCAACGCGTCGCCATGCTTCGGCTTCAGTTCGAGTATCTCGCGATACATCTCCTCGGCTTCGACGAGCGCGCCGTTCTGCTGGAGCGCGACGGCTTGTCGAAGCAGATGGTCCAACTGTTGCGGCAGACTGGCGTGCTTGCTCATGCGGTACCTGGAATCGGAGGCGCGAAGAATCGTCGGAAGAAGCGCACGATTATCGCCGAAAAGCCCGGGTTCGAAGTACCGCCGCCTGCCGCGTAGCGACGTGACGCCGCTTATTGCGCGGCCACGGACAGATGCTTGCGCTTCGCGAGATCCTGCGCCATCGCATAGTGCTGCTGGATCGTCGGCAGCGCCTGTTTCGCGGCGGCCTTCAACTGCTCGTCGCGGCCCGCTGCGATTTCCGCCTGGAAAGCGGACAGTGCCTTCTGTTCACCCGCGAGCGCGACCTGCTCGATGTACACCTTGTCGAAGTCCGCGCCGCGCAGGTGGTTGATGCTGGCGAGCACGGCCGCATCGGGATCGTTCTTCGGCACGTCGACACCGCGCGGACTCGCCGCGCGCAACGCGTCGGTGATCTTGGCGTCGTCGCTCGACACGCGCTCGGCAAAGGCCTTCACGTCGCGGTCGGCCGAACGCGCGGTGGCGATACGCGCGGCATCGCGCTGCGTCGCGACGGCTTGCGTGCCGTCCGCGATGAAGGTCTGGTCGGCGGCATGCAGGCGGCCCGTGTCCGTGGACGCGGCGCTCTGCGCGCTGGCCACCGAGGCGGCCGTCAGAAGACCACCGAAGCAGGCAACGGCGGCGATGCGGGCCAAAGCGACGGAAGGGACGGAAGGCAGGCGGATCATACGTTCTCCTTGAGGTGAAAGCATCTGAAAGCAAAACGACGGACACGTGTGCGCCGCGAACGAAGCGTGCGATGCAAAACGCTGCGGACTGCTTGCGAGCCCAGCGCGGCGCCACGCTTTTATCGCTGCCGATTCTAGAAGCCACGCCGTCGGGTAGGTGAAACGCTGCTGTCGCTTCTGTAACCTTAGGTAACCCTCATATGAATGCGCACACGTTTGCCGTATTCGTGTGAATCGCGCGCCGCTCGACGCTGCCACGCAGTGCTGAATTTTTCGCCATCGGCGCCGATAACCAGATACAGGCACGCTCAGCACCGCTCAGCACCGCAATTCTGGAGAACGATTCCGATGGCAGACGACCACCGTGCCAATCACGAGCGCCACACCGAACGCAGCAACCTGACGAGCTCCAACAAGTTCGAGCTGCTGCTATACCGCCTCGGCCACGTGCCGGGCAGCGACGCGCACGAGTTGTATGGGATCAACGTGTTCAAGGTGCGCGAAATCTCGACGATGCCGACCGTCACGCCGATCGCCGGATCGTCGCCTTACGTGATGGGCGCGGTCGACATTCGCGGGCAGATCATCCCCGTGATCGATCTGCCGCGGTTGATGGGCTGCGAGCCGACGCGCGGCCTGAACATCCTGCTGGTCACCGAATTCGCGCGTTCGACGCAGGCCTTCGCGGTCGAGGAAGTCGACGACATCGTGCGACTCGAATGGAACCAGGTGCTGTCGGCCGATGGCTCGGCGGGCGGCAAGCTCGTCACGAGCATCGCGCGCATCGACGGCAATACCGGCGACTCGCGCCTCGCCCAGGTGATCGACGTCGAGCAGGTGTTGCGCGACGTGTTCCCGTCGCAGCATCCGAGCGTCGATCCGGCCTCGGTCGGCCAGGCGCTCGGCATCCGCCGCGGCGCGAAGATCCTCGCCGCCGACGACTCCGGCTTCGCGCGCAAGCTGATCGAACAGGCGCTCACCGCGATCGGCGCCGACTACATCATGACGAAGACCGGCGAGGAAGCGTGGCAGACGCTGCAGCAGGTCGCGCGCGAAGCGCAGAAAAACGGCGCGCGCGCGAAAGACACCATCGCGCTCGTATTGACCGATCTGGAGATGCCGGAGATGGACGGCTTCATGCTGACTCGCCAGATCAAGGCCGATGAACGCACGCGCGATATTCCGGTGATCATTCACTCGTCGCTGACGGGCGCGGCCAATGAGGCGCATGTGAAGAACGCGGGCGCCAACGGCTATGTCGCGAAGTTCGCGGCGAGCGAGCTCGCCGATGCGATCCGTGATGCGCTGGGTGCCGCGCCGGCGAAGGCGGCGGCGGCTTGAGGTCTGGGGTGTCGAGCAGTGAATCGGGTCGCCGCGCTCAACGATGCGCGGCAAGCTCGATCGAGAAGTCCATCCGGCCGATCTCGACGCCCATCGTGTTGAGCCGCTGCGGCGCATGAAAGCCGTCGAGCGCCGCGCGTTGTTCAGGCGTACCGATATCGAGCACGGCGAGCAACTCGGCGGTGACCGCGTAGAGCACGGCGAGATTGCCGTCCTCGATCTTCAGCGCGATGCCTAGCGCGCCCTTCGCGCCGAGCCGCGCGGTCTGCCGCGATGCGCGTACGCCGATCGCATAGCTGCCGTCCGCGCCGACCTTGCCGACCAGCGCGCCATCGAAAGCCTGCATCAGCAGCGTACAGAAGCGCCCCTCCCCGCCGACCAGTTCCGGGTACGACGTCATCGCGCGATAGATGCGCGCGAGCGCGGCCGCGCGCGGCGTCGTCGCGGCGGCTTCGGTTTCCTGTTGATCCTGCGCCGCCGCGAGCTTCGCGAACAGACGTGCGAGCCGGTCGAGCGCAAACGCCGGCGTCGGCAGATTGCAGCCGTCGATCGCCCATTGCACGCCCTCGTCGGGCAGATCGCAGACGCTCGCGACCGTCTGCTTCACACGCACCTGCAACGGATGCCCCGGCAGCTCATAGCCGGCGAGCGCCGCGCCGATCGAACGCGCGCCGGCCAGCATGCCCGCGTGCTTGCCCGAACAGTTGCTGCACACGCCGGTGGGCGTAAAGCCGCGCCGGATCCAGTCGACGTACACCGCATCCGACAACGGCGGATGGCCGCCGCAACGCAGATCGGCCTCGCTCGCCTGCGCTTTCGCGAGCATGCCGCGCGTGCGTTCGATATGACGCGGCTCGCTGCTGTGCGATGCGCACATCAGCGCAAGATCGGCTTCGTCGAAACCGCAACGCTCGAGCGCGCCGGTTTCGAGCACCGCGAGCGCCTGGGCCGGCTTCGCGGCGGAACGCGCGAGCGTCATGCGCGCGGCGTCGCCGAACGAATACAGCAGACGACCGTCCGCATCGACGACCGCGACGTGCGCGAGATGCGTGTTCTCGACGGATTCGCCACGATAGATCGTCGCCGCGACCGGCGCGGCGGGGTGCAGTTCGGACTGGCTCATGTGGTTCGTCTCCTCGTCGTGTCATGGATCGGGCGATGGCGCCCAGGCCCTGGCAATCAGGCGCTCGCCGCGAGCGCATCTTCGCGCTCGAGCGTGCGCGTGTGCCGCAGTTCCGGAAAGAACCGCATCCACAACAGCGCGATCGCGATCGTCGCGACACCGCCGACCAGCACCGCCGGCTGCGCGCCCCACCATCCCGCGGTCAGGCCCGATTCGAACTCGCCCAATTGATTCGACGTCCCGATGAACAACGAATTGACCGCGCTGACGCGGCCGAGCATTTCATCGGGCGTGCGCAATTGCACGAGCGACAGCCGCACCACCACGCTGATCGTGTCCGAAGCGCCGAGCACCATCAGAGCGAACAACGACACGAGGAACTGATGCGACAGCCCGAACACGATCGTCGCGATGCCGAACGCGATCACGCCGCCGAACATCGCCGCGCCGGGCCGGTTGCGCAATGGAAAATGCGCGAGCCAGATCGTGCCCGCGAGCGCGCCGATCGCCGTGCCCGAGCGCAACAGGCCGAGACCGAGCGGGCCCGCGTGCAGCACGTCGCGCGCGAAGATCGGCAGCAACGCGGTCGCGCCCCCGAACAGTACCGCGAACAGATCGAGCGACAGCGCGCCGAGAATCGCCGGCTCGCGACGAATGAACGCGATGCCCGAAAAGATCGATTCGAGCGTGACGGGCGCGCGGCTCGCCGGCTTCATCTGCAACGGAATGCTCCACACCGACGCGGCCGCCGCCGCGAACGTCAGCGTGCACGCGAGATACGCGGCACCGGGACCGATGCCGTACAGCAGACCACCGAGCGCGGGCCCGGCGATCTGCGCGGTCTGATTGGCGGACGTCGCCCACGCGGTCGCCTTCGGCAGATAGCCGCGCGGCACCACGGCCGGCAGCAGCGACGCCACGGCCGGCGATTCGAACGCGCGCGACGCGCCGACGCAGGCAGCCAGCACGTAGATGACCGGCGCGCTGATCCAGCCGCCGAAGGTGCCGATCGCGAACAGCAATGCAGCGACACTTTCGAGGCTCTGGCAGACGGCGGCGATGCGGCGGCGATCGTAACGATCGGCGACATGGCCGACGACGAGCGTCAGCAGGAACATCGGCAGAAACTGCGCGAGACCGACGAGGCCAAGTGCGAACGCGCTATGCGTGAGCGCGTAGACATGCCAGCCCATCGCGACCGCGAGCATCTGGAACGACAGCGACGACAGGATGCGGGTGCACCAGAAACGCTGGAACGGCGGGTGTTTCGGCAGGCTGAAATGCGGGGAATCGGCGGGATCGATGGAGGCTGGGGGCATCGGTTGTTGCTCGTGACGGGGCGCATCGGGGCGTGGGT
>NZ_VZQO01000064.1:0-37176 GCF_014397665.1 Paraburkholderia sp. UCT2 | reverse complement strand
GGGGTGGGTTCCGTCGCGGGGGGAGGTTGGTCCGGATTCGCTTTGCCGAACAGCTTGTGCACGATGTCACCAAAAATACTCATTTCCGAAATCTCCGCGGTTGAATGACGAATGCGAGTTGGGGGCGCTCGCAGGACATACCCCCACTATGCTACGCGATCTACCACGGTGAAAAACGTAATATTTTGTCAACCCATCCACTACTCGTATTGTTCCGCGCGCAATGATCCTGACACGACTTAGCCCGCGTCACGTCAACATGACGCTGTGCGTGATTGATGGAAGGAGAAAAACATCATTGCGTCACGAGCCGCTGAACCAGTTGTAGCCCTGGTTCTCCCAATAGCCGCCCGGATACTGGTTCGTGATTTCGATAGCGACGACATGCTTGGGATTCTTGAAGCCGAGCTTGGTCGGCACACGCAGCCTCATCGGGAAACCATACTTCGGCGGCAGCACGTCACCGTCGTAAGTCAGCGTGAGCAGCGTCTGCGGGTGGAGCGCCGTCGGCATGTCGATGCTCGTCCAGTAGTTGTAGTCCGCGCAATGAAGCGACACGTACTTTGCACTCGTGTCCGCGCCCGCGCGGCGCAGGAATTCGGAAAAGCGCACGCCGCCCCAGCGACCGATCGCGCTCCATCCTTCGACACAGATAAGACGCGTGATCTGGCTTTCCTGCGGCAGCGCGCGCAGTTCGTCGAGCGCCCACGTACGCTTGCCGTGCGCGAGGCCGCTGACCTGCAGACGGTAGGTCGCGGCATCGATCTCGGGCACCTCGTCGACGCCATAGAACGCATTGAACGGAAACGGCCGTGTGATCATCGATGCCGGATACGTGGGCGCCAGCTTGTTCCGATCGAACAGCAGTGCCTGCACGTCGTCGTTGAAGAACGAGATGCGGCGCAGCGCGGTGTTCACCGCCTTGTCGTCGGTCAGATCGCAACCGGACAGCAGCGCGATGCCGCCTAACGTCAGCAGCCGCCATCCGAACAGCCGGCGCGCAGGCGATTTGAGTTCGCGCTGAGCATCGCGAATGATCGATTCGCCATGCGTCGCGAGAAAGGTGCCTTGTTGCGCGGTTCGTTTTCGGATCGTCATGATTTACCGTCCACGTAGCATCAGCAGCAGCGAGCGGGGCACGAGCGCCACCATCGCGACGTGAATGACGAAAAACGCCACCAGGACGCTCATACACATGAAGTGCACCACGCGCGCGTTGTCATATCCGCCCATCAGCGTGCGCAGCAGCGGGAACTGCACCGACTTCCAAATGGCGAGCCCCGACAACACGATCAGCAGGATGTCGGCGATCACGACGAGATAGGCGAGCTTTTGCACCGAGTTGTAGTGCGCGAGGTCGTCGTGTTTCAGGCGCCCGCTCAGCGCAGCGAGCAGATCGGCGACCAACTGTTTCGGCCGGACAGGCAGCAGCTTGCGTCGAAAGCGTCCGGTCGCCAGATTCAGCGCCAGATAGACGATGAAATTGGCGACCAGCAGCCACATCACTGCGAAATGCCATTGCAGCGCGCCGGCGAGCCAGCCGCCAAGCGTGATCGAAGGTGGAAACTCAATTGCGGGAAAGATCGGCGACGCGTCGTAGATCTGCCAGCCGCTCATTACCATCAGCACGACCGCGACAGCATTGATCCAGTGCGTAATGCGCACCCATCCGGGTTGAACCATGTTGTGCCTCAAGACCACGCCATGCTCGTTGACAATCATTCCGGTGCCGCGGGAGCAGTCAACGGGATGCCGTCGG
Organism: Paraburkholderia sp. UCT2; assembly: GCF_014397665.1. Taxonomy (NCBI): domain Bacteria; kingdom Pseudomonadati; phylum Pseudomonadota; class Betaproteobacteria; order Burkholderiales; family Burkholderiaceae; genus Paraburkholderia; species Paraburkholderia sp. UCT2. The sequence goes on along the minus strand of NZ_VZQO01000064.1, from coordinate 35,417 downwards.
CGCCGGTATGGGGGCGCAAGCAGGATCGGGCGACGAGGTACGCTGCGAGCGTCAGACTGGCATTGCGCCCGAAGCGGTAACGCGATCGATCGATGGTTATTCCGTCGTGTCTGAAATCTTTTCGTTCTTGCTATCGACTTTCAATGACGACGCACATCGCGCAGGAAGGCCGTCCCGCCGCATGGGAAACGCAGCATACGACATTCCTGACTACGGACGGACGCTGGCTCGAAGGTTGCAGCGCGGAAGGGGTGTCGCAGCACCCTGAGCCGGGTAGCGCACAACGGTAATTCAGTACCAACCGGTCTCGCGAGGCCGGCTCAGCCCGAAGCGGAATGGCCATAGCACGGTCATGCCGCTTTTTTCTTTTTGTGCCCTTTTTGCGCGGGGCAAATCCACTACCGGCGCGGCGCATCCACGTGGATCGGAAAGCGGGGCGTCTCACTGCCGTTCTATGCGAGTTCATTCCCGCTTCATCTGTTCTGTTTATCAGGGTGTGCACCGGCAGGCGTTCGAAAAGCCCGCTTCGAAGGGCCGTGACTCTGGTTTGAACGCTTGTCCAGCGGGGCTTTGCGCGAATCGGACGGGCTTCGCCGATGCTATGCGGAACGCTGAGAATGCGGATACTCGCATCTACCCTATGGTTAACCCGCGCTTTGGCTCGCGAAGGACGAAACGTACCTTCACGCCAATTATTTGAGTAAGCCGTGTAGGGGCCCATCGGCACGATGGAGACGGAGTCGGCGTACTTTGCGAAGCTACCCGCTTCGAGCGCGCGATGAGACCAATGAAGGAGACAGGAGAGTTTTGATGACCAGTACTACCAGCGGTAACAGGATTGATATCAAGAAGTTCATCGACGAACGGTCGATTTCGCCCTACCAGTGGCTATTGGTCGTGCTGTGTTTTCTGATCGTGACCGCCGACGGCATGGACGTCGCGATCATGGGTTTCGTCGCGCCTTCCATCATTCATGACTGGGCGATTTCGCGCCCCGAATTCGGACTCGTGATGAGCGCGGCGCCGATCGGTCTCGTGATTGGCGCATTGTTCGCGGGTCCGGCATCGGACCGCATCGGCCGCAAGTGGGTGCTGATTACGTCGGTGTTTCTGTTCGGCGTGTTCACGATCGCGACTGCGTTCGCGCAGTCGCCGTTTTCGATGGCAGCATTGCGTCTGCTCAGCGGTGTGGGTCTCGGCGCCGCGATGCCGAACTCGACGACGCTGCTGTCCGAGTACGCACCGCAACGCAAGCGCGCGCTGCTGATCACCGTAATGTTCACGGGCTTCAATCTCGGCTCGGCATTGATCGGCTTCGCGGCCGGCTGGCTGATTCCGGTTCACGGCTGGCGCGCGGTGCTGATTTTCGGCGGCGCACTGCCGCTCGTGCTGATCCCGTTCCAGATCTGGCTGCTGCCTGAGTCGGCCCGTCTGCTCGCGGTGCGCGGCGCGCCCGCGCAGCGTATCGGCAAGGTGCTTGGCCGTGTGTGCGGCGTGCACTTCGGGGGCAATGAAGTGTTCGTGTCGAACGAACCGCCGCTGCCCACGCGCAAGCCGATCGGCGTGCTGTTCTCGCAAGGCTATGGCTCGATGACGATCGCGCTGTGGGTCACGTATTTCATGGGCCTGCTCGTGATCTATCTGCTGACCGGATGGCTGCCGACGCTGATGAAGGATGCGGGTCTGTCGGTCACGACCGCGGCCAACGTCACGGCGATGTTCCAGATCGGCGGTACGATCGGCGCGATCCTCGTCGGCTGGCTCATGGACAAGGCGCGTCCGGCGCCGGTCATCAGCGCCGCGTATATCGGCGGCGCACTGTGCGTGCTCGGGCTCGGCTACATCGGCGCGCTGTCTTCGTCGCTTGCATTGCTGGTGTTTGCCGCGGGCTTCTGCATGAGCGGCGCGCAAACCGGTCTGAACGCATTTGCACCCGGCCGCTACCCGACCGTTGCGCGTGCGACTGGTGTGAGCTGGATGCTCGGCATGGGCCGCTTCGGCAGTATCTTCGGCTCGGCGATCGGCGGCGCGCTGCTCGGCTTCGGCTGGCAGTTCGGCGCGATCCTGGCGATGCTCGCGATCCCTGCCACACTCGCCGCTATCGCCATCCTGGTGAGCCAGCGTGTGGGCGGCGCCGAAACGGTGGCGCAGCCGAATATCGCGCATTGAGGCGTGAGGCAACGCGGCGCGCGTGCGTTTCGCGGGCGCTGCTGGATAAATTCATCTACTGAGGAATCACGGTGATCATCGACATTCACGGACACTACACCACCGCGCCGAAAGCGTTGGAGACGTGGCGTAACCGCCAGATCGCAGGCATCAACAGTCCTTCCGGGATGCCGAAGGGGTCGGAATTGCAGATCAGCGACGACGAGCTGCGCGAGTCGATCGAAAACAACCAGTTGAAACTGATGCGCGAGCGCGGCCTCGATCTGACGATCTTCAGTCCGCGCGCGAGCTTCATGGCGCACCACATCGGCGACTTCGAAATCTCGAGCACGTGGGCCGCGATCTGTAACGAACTGTGCTATCGCGTGAGCCGGCTGTTTGCCGAGAACTTCGTGCCGGCCGCGATGCTGCCGCAAAGTCCGGGTGTCGATCCGGCCACCTGTATTCCTGAACTCGTCAAATGCGTCGAGCAGTACGGCAATGTCGCGATCAACCTGAATCCCGATCCGTCGGGCGGCCACTGGACCAACCCGCCGTTGTCGGACCGTTCCTGGTATCCGATCTACGAGAAGATGGTCGAGTACGACATTCCCGCGATGATTCACGTGAGCACGAGCTGCAACGCGTGCTTCCACACCACCGGGTCGCACTACCTGAATGCGGATACCACCGCGTTCATGCAATGCCTGACCTCGGACCTGTTTCGCGATTTCCCGACGCTGCGTTTCGTGATTCCGCATGGCGGCGGTGCGGTGCCGTATCACTGGGGTCGTTTCCGCGGCCTCGCGCAGGAACTGAAAAAGCCCTTGCTGAAAGACCATCTGCTGAACAACGTGTTCTTCGACACCTGTGTCTATCATCAGCCGGGTATCGACCTGCTCACGCGCGTGATTCCCGTGGACAACATCCTGTTCGCGAGCGAAATGATCGGCGCGGTGCGCGGCGTCGATCCGGAAACCGGTCACTATTTCGACGACACGAAGCGCTATGTTGAAGCCGCGGATATGAATCCGGAGCAGCGCTACAAGATCTACGAAGGTAACGCGCGGCGCGTCTATCCGCGTCTCGACGCCTTGCTGAAAACGAAGGGGCTGTGATCATGTATGAAATCGGAGTCGTCTATCGCAACATCCAGCGCGCGGATGCGGAGGTGGCAGCGAAACTCGGCGCGCTCGGTTCGGCCACCGTGCATGAAGCGATGGGCCGCACGGGCCTGCTCCAACCGTATATGCGCCCGATCTATACCGGCGCGCGCGCGAGCGGCACGGCCGTCACGGTGCTGCTGCAACCGGGCGATAACTGGATGCTGCACGTCGCGGCCGAACAGATCCGGCCGGGCGACGTCGTCGTCGCGGGCGTCACCGCACAGAGCACCGACGGTTACTTCGGCGATCTGCTGGCCACGAGCTTCAAGGCGCGCGGCGCGCGTGCGTTGATCATCGACGCCGGCGTGCGCGACGTCAGCGTGCTGAGCGAAATGAACTTCCCGGTCTGGAGCAAGGCGATTTCCGCGAAAGGCACGGTCAAGGCGACGCTCGGCTCGGTGAACATTCCGGTCGTGTGCGCGGGTGCGTTGGTCACACCGGGCGACGTCGTCGTTGCCGATGAGGACGGCGTGGTCGTGGTGCCGGCGGCCGCCGCGCAAGCCGTGCTCGACAAGGCTGCGGCGCGCGAGGCCAATGAAGCCGGGAAGCGCGCGAAACTCGCCTCTGGGGTGCTCGGTCTCGACATGTACAACATGCGCGGGCCGCTCGAGCAGGCCGGACTGCGCTACAAGGACTGACAGGCGTGGTCGCAATGATCAACGATCAAGCCACGCGCGCGCCGATCACCGGCATTTCGTCGATGGCCACGCGCCAGGTGCTGGCCGAACTCGCCGCGTTCTACGAGCGGCGCACGGGGCAAGGCGTCGTCGTCGAATCGGTCGGCGGCGTCGATGCGGCGCGCCGGGTCGAGGATGGCGAAGTCTTCGACATCGTCGTGCTTGCCGCCGACGCGATCGAGCGGCTCGTGGTGACGGGTTTTGTCGAGGCGGCGAGCCGCGTCGGGCTCGCGCGCTCGGGCATCGCGGTCGCTGTCGCGGCCGGAGAAACGCACCCGGACATCGCGTCCGAAGCAGCGCTGCGCGCTGCGATTCTCGGTGCGCGCAGCATCGGTTACTCGACGGGGCCGAGCGGCACGCATCTACTGAAGCTGTTCGAACGCTGGGGCATTGCCGGGCAGATCGCTTCGCGTATCGTGAAGGCGCCGCCGGGTGTGCCGGTCGGCACGCTCGTCGCGCGCGGAGAAGCCGCGCTCGGCTTTCAGCAGATGAGCGAATTGATTCACGTGGCGGGCATCGACGTGCTCGGCGAGCTTCCGGTCGCCACCCAGTCCAACACGACTTTCACCGCCGCGATCTGCACGGTGGCGCGCCAGCGTGAAGCAGCCCAGGCGTTGCTGGCGTTTCTGGCCTCGCGCGAGGCCGACGGCGCAAAGCTGCAAAACGGCATGTCGCCGGCTTGATGGCGGGCGGCGCTCGCCGCTCAGGCTTGTGTCCTTGCCTTTTCCGCCTCCATCTCTTTGCGCGAGCGCATGCTCGGCGTCGAAACGCTGAAAGCGCTGACCGGCACGCCCGATCGGATGGCGGACGCAAAACGCTACGAATGAAAGCGGATTCAAGCCAGCAGCTTGCCCCACTCGTAATCGATACTGTCCGGCGTGAAGGGCAACACGCCCGCGCCGGGCGTAAATGTAAGTTCGCCGAAATAAACGAGGTCGTCCGGCGCATACAGGTCGACGCGCACATAGTCGAAGTCTTCGCACAGACGGGCCGCGACATCGAGCACGGCCTGTAGATGCGGCGGGCGCGGAGCGGGCAACGCGCTGCGCTTGTAGTCGCCGATTGCGATATCGAGGTGATTCCAGTCGGCGTCGTACACGTCGCCGTGCGTCGCGTCGCCGAATCGATCCGAGATCACGAGGATATAGATGATCGGCCCGCCAGGACGGCCGCCAAAGCAGTGCATTTTGAAATCCGCCGGAATCTGGCCGCGCCGATCGAGCAGCAGCTGCTCGAAGAAAACGCGCGGCTCGATCGTCCGATAGTGCCGCTCGCGCCCAACGTAATAGAATTCGGTGCGCAACCATTGGTCGGCGAGCTTCTTCAGCTTCTCGAACGAGGTCTCTGATTTGTTTCTCACCACTTCGACGTAGCTGCTGCCGTGATTGGCTTTCATTACGAAAGCATCGGGCAGTGCGTCGAACACTTCGGGCGTGAATGAATCGGGCACTGCGATCAGCGGTATCAAATGCTTGTCGCCGATTTTACGGGCAATATATTCCCGCACCAGAAGCTTGTCGGTCAGGTCGATATAGCGCGGATCAGGATGAAGATTGCGCTGCAGGATCTTCTCATTGAACGTCACCGGACGAATCAGGTTCGGATAGCGGCCAATGCATTTGTGATGTAACAGGCTTAGGAAAAGGGTGTCCGGCAATAGCGTTTTCGCCGCTTCCTTGATTTTTCTCGCGGTAGATGGCGACTGCCCGTGCGCCGCATGCGCACCGGTGTGCAAGCCCGGCTGCCCGCAGGGCGCGGCCAGAGCACTGTCGCCGGAGTGTAGGGAGGCCATGTTTTTCGGCGCGACGGCCGCATCCTGCGCGGCCAGTTCGGCGGATTTGATGATCGTCATGTTCTAATCCCTTTGCGGTCGAGTCGACGAGTCGTCCTCGGAGTAACGGGAATTGAAATCAAAGCGTCAGCGGCGCTTGCCGCAACATCTCGGTCGCGGCACTCCAGCTTTCCTCCGGCGTCAGCCAGCGTTCCTCCGCATCCACATGCTGTTGCGCGCGAAATTGCGTCGGCGACATACCATAGCGCTCCTTGAATAGCCGCCCAAGCCGATTACCGTCGCCCATTCCGCAGCGGCGCGCAATCTTGTCGACCGGCAGATCGGTGTTCTTCAGCATCGAGCGAACGATCTCGAAGCGTGTGCGCAGCAGATATTCGAGCGGCGTCATGCCGAACTCGCATTTGAAGCGGCGCTGGAAATTGCGCTTGCTCATCGCCACCGATTCGGCCGCCTGCGCAACCGAAATAGCCTTGCTGTAGTTTTCCTTGATCCAGCGCGCCGATTCGCGAATCTTCTCCGTCGTCGTCGTGATGTTGACGTCGTCGAACTCGGAGCGGCTTTTCTCGGCGTAGCCGGTTTGCAGGATGCGGCCTATCTTGCGGGCAGTGTCGGTATTGATGTCGCGTTCGATCTGCGCGAGCGCGAGATCGGTCGGCGTCACATTGCTTTGCGTGCGCGCGGCGTCACCGCTGTCGTCGAACAGAAAAATCGGCACGATCGATTGCAGCGGGTCGTTGCAGACGACCGCGAGATTCGCACCCTGTTGCATGCCGAAAGATGCAATCGATCCTTGCAGCGAGATCCACGACAGAAAGCGGTCGTTGGATTCCGCGACTTCGGTGACGTCGCGGCAGGCCACGAAGAGCGCGTGGAAATCAGCGAGGCAGTAGCGTTCGAGGCCTTGCGTCCAGATCGATATGCCGGACGAACTGGTCACCAGACCGCCGCCGTCGGATACCACGGTAAACCGGTATGGCGCCTCTTCGCCAGCCGTTCTCTTGAACTCATTGGCAAGCCGGAACGCGTCGCCGATCGCGCCGGTACTTGCCATCGAACAATCCTGAAAGACGAATAGACCAATGTGCTTCATCACGCGAGCTTCTCCAGTCAGGAAAATCTACGCATTGAGATTAGCGCATCGATTTGGGCGAGACGAGCTTGGCCGGCATGCGTGGGTGTTTTGGCGTAATCGTCAGGATTCAAGAAATTCTTACCTCGCTATTCGCAGAAATGCGTGCTAGTAATTAACGTTGCACGGAATTTTTTTCCCGATCAATTAGCGCGATTCTTGCAAGCGAAATGCTGGGGCATCGGCGGAATGCGCCGAGTGGCTTGGATTCGGCGCGATTTGCGGGATAACAAGGGCATTCCTGGCACTTGAGCCGTGCAATTGGCGTTCTGTCGCGATGTACGATGCCTGTCGTATTACTCTGTTACAGCAATTGCAGATCGCAACAAGCCTTTCCGGCTTCTGTTTCATTTGTAAAAGGCTCCGCATTATCGGCCAATAGCACCCTACTTTGGGCCGCCGGCGAATGCCTCGATCCTTTGCGGACTATGCTTCAGCGCAACATCGAGAGAGAAATTGTCAATCGCGGATTACGTGAATGGCGGGCTTCGCATTCGCTGATTCGTGAGAAGAACAATCGGCAATGCCGCGGTGGATAAGCAATAGGTGTGTAGCCTTCCGTGGTTCGAGAGGTCCCGAACACGGCTCCCCGACCTAACCCGACACAGCACGTCGCTTCGCCGTGCTGCCAGCCAATCGAGGGTCTATCCGGCCGGCGGCATAAATAGCGACGTGGCGACGCAAAGCGATCGCCGATCGTTTTGTTTCATCAACCTGCAAGGATCAGACCGGTGGATTACTATCCGCAAAACTCGCTCTATCCCGCTGTTGATACCGAGCGTAGACAACTCAGTGCCCGCGCGATGCTCACGCTAATGCGCGACCACATCTGGGAGATCGTGGTGACGACGGTCGTCGTCCTCACGCTCGCGGTCGCGTATCTTCTGATTGCCACGCCTATCTATTCCGCTGACGTAATCATTCGCGTGGACCCACCCGAGCCAAATGCCCTCGGACTCGCGTTGCAGAACCAGGAACTGTTGCCGCCACCGACGCCGTCGTCGGTAACCGAAATGGCGGTCATGGAAAGCCGTGCAGTTTTGCAGCCGGTGATGGACCAGTTCCGTTTCGACATTTCGGTGAAGCCGCACAAGCTTCCGGTTCTCGGCGACATCGCCGAAAAATTCGCTACACCGGGACAGCCCGCGGCGCCGTGGCTCGGGCTGAAATCGTTTGCATGGGGCGGCGAGCGTGTGCAGATCGCCGAGCTCGACGTGCCGCGCGAACTCGAGGAAGAGAAGCTGACCTTGACCGCGCTCGACAATGGCGCCTTCGAATTGCACGGCCCGTCCGGCGAGTTGCTGGCGAGTGGCACGGTCGGCATGCCGCTCAAGCAGAACGGCGTGTCGATGCTCGTGAAGGAACTCGCTGCGCGGCCGGGCACGAAGTTCGAGGTGATCCGCTGGAATGAGCTCGATGCCATCAAGCGCTTCACCAGTCTGGTCAAGATTGGCGACAAGGTGAAAGACTCCGGGCTGATGCAAATCCAGTACCGCGACAAGAGTCCGGACAAAGCCGCGGCCGTCGCCAATGCATTGGGAGAGCAATACCTCGCATCCGCGGTGGCGAGCCGGCAAGCGAACGACACGCAGACGCTCGCTTTTATTAACGGCGAACTCCCGCGTCTACTCGGCGATCTGCGAAAAGCCGAGGAAGCGCTGAAGAACTTCCGCTCGAACTCGCGATCGATGCAGCCGACCAACGAGGCGCAAGCCTATTTGCAGGGCGGCCTCGATCTCGACAAGCAGATCGCCGCGCTGCAATTGCAGCGCACGCAAATGCTCGAGCGCTATACGGAACAAAGCCGCTGGGTGCAGAACGTCGACGAGCAACTGGCGCAATTGAAAGATGCGAAAGCGAAATTCTCCGACCATTTCAACGGCATGCCCGCGTCGGAACGGGCGAGCGTCGATCTGATCCGCGCGCAGAAGGTCGCGGAAACGGTGTATCTCGGCATGGTGCAGAAGGCCGAGCAATTGCAGGTGCGCCGCGCCAGCACGACGGGCGGCGCGCATATTCTCGATCGCGCGATCAGACCGCATATGCCGGTCATGCCACAGCCGATTCTCGTGCTCGGCGGCGGATTGGTGCTCGGTATCGTGTCCGGCGTCGTGTTGGTCTTCATGCGCCGCCACGTGATGATCGGCGTGACCGACCCGCGCTACGTCGAGCGCCAGATGAGCGTGCCGGTGTTTGGCGAGATTCTGTTCAGCCATCAGCAACTGCTGCTCGACCGCGATGCGACCGCGGGGCGCAAATCGCTGCCGGCAGCAGCCGGGCGTGCCCATCCGCCGATGCAGAAGAGTCTGCACGAGATTCAGTTCGAATCCGGCGTCCAGAACAGGATTCTCGCCGCGCGCTTTCCGCACGACACATCGGTCGAAGCGCTGCGCAGCGTACGGACCGCCGTCACGCGCGATCTCGCGCATGCACGCAACAACATCGTGATGATCATCGGGCCCACGCCATCGGCCGGCAAGAGCTTCGTCGCCGCGAATCTGGCGATCCTGCACGCTGAAATCGGCTCCCGGGTGGTGCTGATCGATGCCGACATGCGACGCGGTCATCTTGCCTCGCTATTCAACGAGAGCAATCGTGGAGGTCTTTCCGAAGTACTGTCCGAACGCCTGCCGCTCCGCAATGCGCTGCGCTCGACCCGCATCGACGGATTGACGTTCCTGTCATGCGGCGTGCGCCCGGAGAACCCCGCCGCGCTGCTGATGAGGCCGCACCTGAAGGAAGTACTCGAGCGGCTGTCGAGCCAGTTCGATCTGGTGATCATCGATACGCCGCCTTTCCTCGCGGTCACCGACGCCTCGATCGTCGCGAACGAGGCGGGCGCATCTCTGCTCGTGTTGCGCTCGGGCATGCAAAGCGAGGAGGAGATCGCCGACACGATCAGAAAGGTGGAACGCGCGGAAGGGCGCATCGCGGGCGCGGTGTTCAACGGCATTCCGCTGCGTCGAAGCACGAAGAACTATGGCTACGAAACGAACTATGCCAGCGATTTCGGCGAAAACGACGTCGGACAGCAAGCGCCGCGAGGCGCCTGAGCGTGTGGAGACCCCAACGCGGTAAAAGCGCGTTCGCGATGGCGTAAAACGGAGAACCAGATGGCCTTTGCAATCAACGGAAAGTTTACTTCTCAGTCCGTCACGGGGGTTCAACGCGTTGCGTATGAGCTGACGCGGGCCATGCAGATGCGCGCCGCGCCCGGTGACGAACCGGAAGTGTTCGTGCCGCAAAACGCCGTCGAGCCGGGGGCGCTGCTCAAACCGCAACGGCGCTTTCCGTGGCTGCGCGGCACGCTATGGGAGCAGATCACGCTGCCAATCGCCGCACGCGGCATCACGCTGCTGAGTCTGTGCAATACGAACCCGCTGTTCAAGCACAGTCAGGTCGTGATGGTTCACGACATGGCCGTCCTTGACATGCCGCAGGGCTTTTCGAGGAAATTCCGGCTCTGGTATCGCATCTGTTTCGCGCTCTTGCCGCGCACCCATCCGATCGTTCTGACGGTCTCGACGTTTTCGAAAATGCGTATCTGCCATCACCTGAAAATCGACGAATCGCGTGTGAAAGTGGTGGCGCCCGGCGCGGATCATTTCGACCGGATCGTTGCCGACCCATCGGTGCTGCAACGGCTCGAATTGAACAAGGACGCCTATTGCGTGATCGTCGGCAGTCTCGATCCGCGCAAGAATCTGCGCGGCGTGCTCGATGCGATCGTGCGGCTCGGGCATCTGCGCGACGTCAAATTCGTCATCGTGGGAAAACAGTATCCGCGCATCTTCAGCGGTGCAGGCGTCGAGCATCCTGTGCATTCGCGGCAGGTCGTGTGGGCAGGTTTCGTGTCGGACGCGGAGCTGAAGGCACTGTACGAGAGCGCTGGCTGCCTCGTGTTTCCGTCGCTGTACGAAGGTTTCGGCCTGCCGCCTCTGGAAGCGATGTATTGCGGCTGTCCGGTGATCGCGTCGGCGCGCACGTCGATACCGGAAGCATGCGGCGATGCCGCAATGTACTGCGACGCGACCTCCGCGGACGACATCGCCGCCAAGATCGCGCAGATGATGAGCGACGCCGATCTTCGCCAACGTTATCGCAGCGCGGGGCTGCTGCATGCGCGCGAGTTTCGCTGGGAGCGCGCGGCGCAAACGGTGCTCGAAATCCTCGATGTCAAGACTGGCGAGCGGCTGCCCGAACTGACGCCGCGCGCGTCCGCGAGCTAGCGATGGGTGGGCACGAACATGGATCGCATGAAGACCCGCGCTGGCAGAAGACGTGCATTGCGCACACTCGCCGCGTTGGCGGCGGGTGCGGCCGCGCCGTGGTCGACTCTCCGGCCCGCTCTCGCATTGGTACCGGACCCGGCGCCCGCGAACGCGCGCGCCCGCATGATGACCGATCTGATCGGCACGAACGGCTGGGCCGGATCGGCCGCCGACATCGAGATGTGGCGAGCGATGGGCATTAGCTGGGGCCGTGACACGGTCGGCCCTGGTCAACCTGATCGGCCCGGCGAGGCGATGCGCATCGACAAAACGAGCTCGGGGTTCGATATCGATCTGCCGTCGGCACTGTTGCGAAACGAACGCAATGGAATCGGTTCGCTGTTGATGCTCGGCTATACGCCGAGATGGAATGCGACCGTGCCCGGCGACAGCAATTCGGCACCCGTCGACGTGGATGCGTGGAAGCAGTATGTCGACGCCGTGGTGCGCAAGTATTCGGCGCCGCCTTATAACCTGCGCTATTTCCAGATCTGGAACGAGGCGGCCGGCAAGTTGTCCGGCGGCTTGCCGCAGTCCGTGTTCTGGCACGGCCCGGAGTTCAGCAAGGACGAAAAACGCTCGAAACCGTATGAGCGCGCGATGCAGGATTACGTGGAGCGGATTCATATTCCGGCGGCCCGCATCATTCGCAGTTATCGCGCGTATGTGGTGTATGGCGGCTGGCCGGACCAGGGCGGCCTCGATAACTTCCACCGCTGGCTCGAATATCGCAGTCCGGTCTTGAAAGAGCGCATGCTCGATTGGGTCGACTACGTCGACACGCACTACTTGCCGGTTGCCGATATGGAATCGCTGTACCAGCGATATGTGAAGAACGGTCCCGCGCGCGGCATCTGGCAAACGGAGATCGGCAACGAGTACATGAAAGACCCGCACTATTTGCCGCGTTATTTCTTCGACTTCGCGGTGTGGGCGCTCGGCAGGAATTGGGACGACCCGAACAAGTACCTGTCGATGATCTATCACTGGGACGGCTATGAACCTTTTCGTCTCACGCATCCCGGTCCGCCTGAACGAACCTACAACGTTTCCGGTCGAAGCTTGGTCGTGTTGCATCAAACAGCGGGTAGGCATCTGGCGAGTTTTTCGAAGCCGCTGCAATGCGGTCCGGGTGTTGCTGCAAATGCCTTGCTTTCCGGCAACGACCTCGTGATGCAGGTGAGCAGCAGCGCGGGCTGGCAGAACATTTCCATCGGCGGGCTAGAGCCGCTGCGCTCGCACGCGGTGCAGGTCGATTTCATCGATGCGCTGAGCGGCGAGGCGAGCGCACCGGGCAAGGTTGCATCGAGTTGGGACAACGATTTGATGAACGTGCGATTCAAGGTACCCGACCAGGTGAACGGCGCTGGTAATAATCCGCCCAAACATCTGGCTTATCTCGTGGTGCGTCGTGTGACGCAGGCAGTGGCATAGCGATATTTCGCGAGCATGACGACCGCCGGGAGCCGGCGGATCGAACCTGACGGATAGCGTTGACACATCATGAAGCACGTCACCATTGCGATTTGCAATTACAACTACGAGCACTATCTGGCCGCGGCGATCGACTCGGCGCTCGCGCAGGATTATCCGGCGACCACCGTCATGGTCGTCGACGATGGCTCGACCGACGGTTCGCGCGCGATCATCGAAAGCTATGGCGATCGCGTACTGACGTTGTGCAAGAAAAACGGCGGGCAAGTATCCGCCTACAACTATGCAATCGCGTCGCTCACCACCGAGTATGTGATCCTTCTCGATTCCGATGACGTGCTGTACCCATCCGCGGTTACCGAAGTCATGCGCTTTTTCGAGGGCGGCGAGTGGGCCAAGGTGCAATTCCGGCTCGACGTGATGGACAACGAAGGCGCATTGACGGGTGCCTACGTGCCGAATAGCGAGCCGCCACACGACTGCGGCAGGCTGCTGCGCGGTGGCTGGCTCTATCCGTCCCCGCCCGCGTCTGGCAATGCTTACCGGGTGAGCGCGCTCAAGCAGATCTTCCCGGTTCCCGAAGAGGGTGTGAATCGCTATGGCGCGGACTTTTATGCGATCTATGGCGTCGCGCTGGCTGGACCGATCGCTACCGTGTCGAAGTCGCTAGGCGGCTACCGGGTGCATAACGCGGGCAGTGAAACGGTGTCGTTCGCGAACTCGGAACAACTGACGAAAGCACCGCGCGCGTTCAACATGCGCTGGGCCATTCTGCGCAATATCGCCAAAGATCGGCTCGACATAGAACTACCGGCAACATTTCTCGACTTCTCACACGAGAAAGCGACATTCTGCTCTTCCGTTTATCGCGCGACCCTGTTCCGGCGTTGGCATTGGATGATCCTCGATTCGCGTAACTATCTGCACACGATCATTGCAAATCCGTTCTGGAGCCTGAAGAAGAAGCTTGGCACGCTCGTACTGTCGAGCCTGTGTCTCGTGCCTTATTCGCCGCTGTCGGATTTCGCGGTCCGTTATATCGCGAACCCGCTCGCGCGCCGTCGCGTCGCAGGACGCTGAGGCGAAGGAGGACGGCATGGATAGACGAACGAGCGCCAACCTGATCGTATTTGTTTACGCCGGTTATTTCATGAGGTACGTGTACCTCCTGATCGTCGTGCCGTTCTATGGCCGGGTGCTCGGCGTGGCCGAATACGGCCGGGTACTCGCGTCGATGTCGCTGATGAACGTGATATGGATGCTCGTCGGCTTCGGCTTTACCTTTGTCGGCATGCGCGAGGTGGCGAAAGCGCAGTCGACCCGGGAATGCAATGCGATCTATTCGCTGCATGTCAGCGCGCGGCTGACACTCGCCGTGATCGGCGCGGGCATCGGCATCATTGCGACGTTCTGTTCACCGTTACTGTCGGAGCGGCCGCTGATCGGCCTGCTCGCGACCTTGCTAGGTATCGTGTCGGCATGCAATCTCGGCTGGCTGTTTCAGGGGCGGCAACACATTCGAACGCCGATCATGATCGAAGTGTTCGGCTTCGCGCTGAGTCTCGTGCTGGTGCTGACTCTCGTCAAAGGACCGAACGATGCCGTCTGGGTGTTGGCGAGTTTGCTGATTGCGGGTATCGCGTCCTTGATCATTGCCTACGGTTTGACGACGTGGCAACTCGGCTGGCCGCGTCTGGCGTTTGCCGGCGTCCTGCCGCTCGTGCGCAGGTCGACGATGCTGTTCTGCTATTCGTCCGGCTCCGTCGTGCTGACGGCATCGTCGACGTATTTGCTGACCTTGTTCTCGACGCCCGCGGAGGTCGGCTATTTCGGCGCGGCCGAGCGTTTCGCGACGATCGGACTCAGCCTGATGGCCCCCGCGGCGCAAGTCTTTATTCCGACGATAACCCGGCAACTCGCGCAGGGCGACAAGGCGGGCGCGCATGTCACGACGCGGCGCGGCGCCATCTTGCTGCTCGGCTATGGCGTGCTCGTGCTGTGCGGCGCGCTGACGCTGTCGCCTTTCGTGTTGCCGCTGATTCTCGGCGCCGCGTTCGAGCCGAGCGTGCACGTGTTGCAGGTGTTTGCATGGATGTTCCCGTTCGCGGCTTTCAACGAGTTCGTCGCGCTCTATGTATTCGTGCCGCGCAGGAGAGACCGGGTGCTCGCGATTGCCGGCGTCGCCTCGGCGCTGGTCAATCTCGCAGCGGCGCTCGTTCTCGCGCCGCGTTTCGGCGCGATTGGCATGGCCTCTGCTCGGGTGATCGGCGAAGCGGCGCTGTCGGTGACGCTGCTCAGCGTATTGATTCGCCTCGAGCTGGTCGGGCTGTTGCCCGGCGCCGAGCGTGCGCTCGAGCGGGTGCGGGTGGTGTGCGGGCTTAGTACGCAGGCGGGCGGCGCAAAGGACGATTGAAGTGGCGCGTGGGTGTGTGGGAGTTTGGGTGGATTGTCACAGGAGGTCGAAGTGAAAGTCGCTATTGTTCACGATTGGCTCGTAGTGTCCGGCGGCGCCGAGAAAGTATTGAAGAACATCATCGAGTGCTTCCCGGATGCGGATGTCTTTTCGATTGTCGATTTTCTCGAAGACCGCGATTGCGTGAAGGGGAAGTCCGTCAACACGTCATTCATCCAGAAGATGCCGTTTGCGCGAAGACGATACCGCGCCTATCTACCGTTGATGCCGATTGCGATCGAGCAGGTGGATCTGTCAGGCTACGATCTCGTCATTTCGAGCTCGCACGCGGTCGCGAAAGGCGTGTTGACCGGGCCGAACCAGATGCATATCAGCTACATTCATTCGCCGATCCGCTATGCGTGGGATCTGCAACATCAGTACCTGCGTGAATCCCATCTCGACACAGGGCTGCGCTCCGCGTTGGCGCGCGTGCTGCTTCATTACATTCGAGGCTGGGATTCGCGTTCCGCGAACGGCGTCGATCATCTCGTCGCGAATTCTCAGTTCATTGCGCGGCGTATCAGAAAGGCCTATCAGCGCGAATCGACCGTGATCTATCCGCCGGTCGATCTGGTGAACATGCCTATTGGTACGGAGAAAGAGGATTTCTACGTGACGGCGTCGCGGATGGTGCCTTATAAGCGTATCGATCTGATCGTTCAGGCCTTTTCGCAAACGCCTGAACGCAAGCTGGTCGTGATCGGCGACGGTCCCGAGATGAAGAAGATCAAAGCGGTGGCCGGCGACAACGTCCAGATTCTCGGGCATCAGCCGTCCGATGTGCTGGTCGATCATTTGCGGCGCGCGCGCGCGTTCGTGTTCGCGGCGGAAGAAGACTTCGGTATTTCGGTGGTCGAAGCGCAGGCATGCGGCACGCCGGTGATCGCCTTCGGCCGCGGTGGCGCGCTTGAATCGGTGGTGGGATTGCCGCTCGAGCGACCCACCGGGGTTTTCTTCGGTGAGCAAAGCACCGCGTCGTTGCTCGAAGCCGTTACCCGGTTCGAGAGCAACGCAGCCCTATTCGACGCACGCATGTGCCGCAAGAATGCCGAGCGGTTTTCGTCGGAGAACTTCAAGAAGGCCCTGATGGGCTTCGTCGACGCGCGGCTGCCGTATGCGTGCGTCGAACAGTTTCTTCCCTATGCGCCGAGTCAGTCGCTGCCGGCCGAAGAACGTCATCTTGCCGACGTTACGCCCTGAGTCGGGCGCTGGGGCACGGGCTGTGCAGCTCGCGTGCCCACGATGCCCGCCTTGCGCGCTCCGCGCGGGCCGGGCCTGAATGCGGTGGCCGCCAGCGGACGCGCGGCTAGCAGCAGCGAGATCACCAGAGAAAGAATCAATACATTCGACGGCGAAACGAGCCGATGCTCGGTTGCCGACATCACCAGCAGGCAAACCGACGAAATCTCCACGAAGCGGAACGCCGCGAACTGGCGGCCGCCCTCGACCAACGCGGCATACGCCGCCCCCTGCCTGCTCCACTCGATCAGTCTCCAGAAGAACGCGAGGATCAGCGTCAAGCCCACTACGCCGAGCTCGGCGAGGATATTCAGATACGAGTTGTGAGCGTGCGAGTCGCTGTGCTCGATCACTATGTCGGACGGCACCGCGAACAGATGGAAGTACGAGGTGAGGCTGCCGATGTGGTCGTCGAAGGAGCCGAAGCCGAGACCGACGAGCGGGCTTTGCACGAAATACGCGAGCGCTCGCGGCCACAACCACTCGTAGCGAATGTTGAGGTTGTTGACCTTGGCGTCATTGGCGTGAATCGCGAACGTATAGCCCATGTAGTCGACGTTCGGCTGGGTATGGTAGATCGCGACGGCGACCGAGGCTAGCAGCAGCACGGCTATCAGCGTGCCGAGAATCCAGCGCTTGCGGCCAAAGTACAGATAGGGCAGAACGGCCGCCGCGCCAAGCAGCGAGCCACGGCTGTAGGTCGAAAACAGCATCAGCACATTGCAGGCGAGCAGCGCGATCAGCAGCTTGCTGCGTTTTTGCAGGTAGCACGCTACGCCGAGACAGAACAGCATTGCCAGGAAGCCACCGGCTGCGTTGCGCGCAATGAAGTAGCTGCCGAAACTGTCGGCCGGATTAACGAAGATGCTAAACAGCCCGTTCGTGGCGATGTAGTAGACGTACATCGGCAGATTGACGATGACCGCGAAAATGAACAGCGCACGCAGTACCTTGTGCAGATCCCAGCGGTGCGCATACACGAACCCGGCAAAAATGGGAGCATAGGAAATGAAAAAATTGCCGTCGCGCCGATAAAAGTCGAAGTCGAGGAACGACTGCGGATCATAGAGCAGCGTCGAGACCGTCGCGAGCACCGTGAAAGCGGTAAGCGGCGCGATGAACGCGGGATAACTGCGGCCGTAAAAGCGCCATGCCAGCAACAGCAATGGGACAAAGCCGATCGCACTGATGGGCACGAAATTCGTGACCGTCAGGAAAAGTGCGACTAGCGAAATATAGGCCATTGCAACTCCAGAAACGAATGGCGCGCCGGTTGGGGTTGTGCCCATGCGCTGGATGATGGCGAGATTGGAACAGCGGAAAACTCACAGTGTGGGCCGCGCGGGGATCACACCGCTGTTTATCTTTGACATGAATGCCACGGGACGTTCATTAAACGGTAGCACGTGTCGCTGCTTATTTCCAATCGCGCGCCCTGCAATAGAAGTGCAAGCTCGTTCGCAAGCTTGTTAAATCAAGTCCGCGAGCACCGCCAAAACTTCCGCGCTTCGCGCCAGATGGGCTGCGTCGCAATGCGGTCTAACTATGATGAATTCATCGGGGCACGATGTCGACTAGATCCGATGCAGGTCGTTTGCCGCATCCGATCTTTCGTTTCAATCGTTTTCCGGTCGTCGTTGTCGAGCAGACCATTGCGATTCGGCCAGTCAGTTTCGGTACTTCCCGATCGAGCCGGATTCGCTGCAGGCGCATGCATCTTTCACTGCGAACTGAACTACTGGTCTGGTCCGTTTGACGCGCACGCCCTGTCATGAATCACATCAGACGGTATTTGCGTGGATCGCGGCACACCGCGTTATGCGGTGTCCTCGAGGGAAACGTGTTCCCGAGCCGGTTTCAATGCGAAGGAGTGAGCGATGGGCAAGGTTACCGCGGCAGCAGCCGCAGCGGATGTCGAAACGATACGACAGGATTCTGCCGAGGCGGAGTTTCCGACGCTGGTGCAGGTGATTCTCGCCGGTGGTTCCGGCACCCGGTTGTGGCCGGTGTCGCGCGAACAGTTTCCAAAACAACTGATCGACGTGATTGGCAATCAGACTTTGCTGCAAGCAACCATGGGGCGCATGGCGGGTTTTGATGGCGCATGGAGCATCGCGGCCGATCCCGTGATCGTCTGCGGAACCGAGCATTATTTCGCCACTTACGAACAGGCGCGCGAGATCGGCGTGCACGCGCGGATCGTGGTCGAACCCGCGCGTCGCGATACGGCGCCGGCATTGACGCTTGCCGCGTTGACGGTATGCGCGGAAGACGAAGACGCCATTCTGGTCGCCATGCCCGCCGACCATGCGATCGCGAATCTCGAAGCGCTTCACCACGCGCTGGACATCGCCGCGAGGCATGCGCGCGACGGCGCGATCGTCACGCTGGGCGTACCGCCCGAACGGCCCGACACGGGCTTCGGTTATATCCGGCTCGGCGACGCGTTGCCAGACGGCGCGCGCCCCATCGAGCGCTTCGTCGAGAAGCCCGCGACGGAACTCGCGGCCCAGTACGTCGCGTCGGGCGATTACTGGTGGAATAGCGGCATCTTCGTCGTGCGAGCGTCGGTTTGGCTCTCCATCATCGAGCAGTTTCAGCCGGACATGCACGCGGCCTGCGTTCAGGCATACCGCGACGCGAAGAAGACTGAAGAATGCATCATGCCGGACGCCGAGGGGTTCCTGGGTTCGCCGTCCGACTCGATCGACTATGCGGTGATGGAACAGCTTGGCAAACCGGAGTCGGCGTTTTCCGGCGTGGTGGTGCCGCTCGAAGCAGGCTGGTCCGATCTCGGCTCGTGGGATGCCGTATGGCAAGCGATGGAGAAGGACGACTGCGGTAACGCGGCCAGCGGCCGCGTGGTGTTCGAAGGGGCTACCGCGACCTACGCACGCTCGCAAGGAGGCAGGCTTCTCGCCTGCGTCGGCACCAACAACATGATCGTGATCGAAACCGACGACGCGGTGCTCGTCGCGGATCGCTCGCATGTGCAGGACATCAAGGGACTCGTGTCGCGGATCAGGGCCGAGAAGTCGCCGGAGGCCGATGCGCACAGAAAAGTGCGTCGCCCGTGGGGCTTTTACGACTCGATCGATCATGGCGAGCGCTTTCAGGTGAAGCGCATCGTCGTGATGCCCGGCGGCCGTCTGTCGTTGCAGATGCATCATCATCGCGCCGAGCATTGGGTCGTGGTGTGTGGAACCGCACACGTCACGCGTGGGGAAGAGCAGTTTCTTCTTGGCGAAAACGAATCGACCTATATCCCGTTGGGTGTTCGCCATCGGCTCGAAAATCCGGGCCGCGTGCCGCTGCAGATCATCGAGGTGCAGTCGGGTACTTATCTCGGCGAAGACGACATCGTTCGTTTCGACGACAAGTACGGGCGTTGTGGCTGATGCGACGGAGTCGACCTGCTACGTCCTATGAGGGGGCTGTGATGCGATTGCTGACTGGTCTACTGGCGAGAGCGTTCGACGTCGCGATGATCGTGGCTGGGGCATTTGCGGCCTCCCAGATCCGCTTCGACGGCGGCTCGCAACGGAGCTTTTATTTCGCCTTCGTCGCTTTTGCCGCGGCGTTCGCTCTCGCGGTCTTTCCGGCGCTCGGCGTCTACCAATCGTGGCGTGGCCGCTCGAAAAGAGTGCTGGCGAGCCAGGTGGCGCTCGGCTGGCTCGTCGTGCAGGCCTGCGCGATGGTGCTGATGTTCTCGCTGCACCGGATCGATTTCGTGTCGCGACTCTGGTTCGTGTACTGGACCGGCATTTCGGGCGCGGCAATGATGGCCGGCCGGCTGGTCACGCATGCGTTGCTTGGGCGCATGCGTCATGCGGGGATGAACTTGCAGCAGGTCGCGGTGGCGGCGTGCGGCGAACATTGCGACGAGATCATCCATAAGATCGAGACGTCGCCCGCGGCCGGCTTTCGCGCGAATGCGCTGTATAACCTGCACCCCGGCTGCTGCATTCCGCCGCGCTCGTCGGTGCAGGTCTTCGAAGAACAGGGTGCGTTCGCTCGCTACGTGCGCGAACAGCAGATCGGCGAAGTGTGGCTGGCGCTGCCGCTCACCGAGGAGCGCGCGATTCTCAAGCTGGTGGCGGAGTTTCGCAACGACCTGATCAATGTGCGCTTCATGCCCGACGTGCGCTCGCTTGCGCTGTTCGAAGGCAGCATGACCGAGTTGCTCGGCTTGCCGACGATCAATCTTGCCGCGTCGCCGCTGCCGCCGAAGGCCTTGGTGCAAAAAGACCTGTTCGATCGTCTGTTCGCGCTCGTTGCGTTGATCGCGATCTCGCCGATACTGCTGGGCTGCGCGATCGCCGTCAAACTGAGTTCGCGCGGGCCGGTGTTCTTCACGCAGCGTCGCAAAGGCGCCGACGGCCGCGTATTTACGATCTACAAGTTCCGCACGATGCGCCTGCACGAGCAGAAGCCGGGCATTCTCGAACAGGCCACGCGCGACGATCCACGCATCACGACCGTCGGCGCGTTCCTGCGCCGCACGAGTCTCGACGAACTACCGCAGTTCTTCAACGTGCTGCGCGGCGATATGTCGGTGGTGGGGCCGCGCCCGCATGCGCTCGAACACGACGATCTCTATCAGAACATCGTATCGGGCTATATCCACCGTTATCGGATCAAACCCGGCATTACCGGCTGGGCGCAGATCAACGGCTATCGCGGCGAAACCGATCGCCTGGAAAAGATGGAGGGCCGCGTCGCTCACGATCTGTACTACCTGCGCAACTGGTCGTTCTGGCTCGACATGAAGATCATTCTGGCCACGATTTTCAAGGGGCTTCATCATCCAAACGCGTACTGAGCATGATGCTATCCGGAGTTGAAAATCTAGTAAGACGATCTGCGAAGCGGGTCTCGCTTTATCGCTTTCACCACGATCACGAATTGCAGGCGAGAAAAATATTGGAGCGACTCGAAAGCAGGTATGGCAAGACCGATCCGAACAAGCTGCGGCTCGCGGACACCTATGCGCGAGACGTGTTCGGCGACCCGGTCTACGCACCCTGGCTGCGCGCTTATACCGCGTTTTGCGGCACCTTCAAGGAAGGCTGGATTCCGGACAACTACTACGGCATCGTCGTCGTGCCGCATATGCAAGGCTGGTACGGCAAGATTTCGAGCCTCAAGCCGATTTCACGGCTGATCTTCGACGGCGACGAATTGCCGGACGTCGCGTACTTTGCCAATGGGCTGTTCTTTACCGACAAGGGCGTCGTGGTGCCCGAGCGCGATCTGACAGACGTCGTGTTCGGGCATACCGAACGCGTCGTATTCAAGCTCGACGGTTCCGGACAGGGCAACGGTGTCTACTTCTTCGACCGTGCCAACTTCGACCCCGCGGTCATCAGGTCGCTCGGCAATGGCGTGGTTCAGACGTTCATCAACCAGCACAGTCTGTTCGCTACGTTTGCTGCGAAGCCGGTGGCGACATTGCGCTTCACGACCGTGGTGGACGAGGCCGGTCGCATTTCCATTCGGGCCTGCTACTTGCGACTCGGCAGAGCGGACGATACGCATGTGCTGAGCGATCGCGAGATATGCGTGCCGGTCGAACTCGAAACGGGCGAACTGTGCGACGAGGGGTATATGAGCGACTGGGCCGCGGTGGACGCGCATCCAGACTCGGGCGCGCGCTTTGCGGGCCTGAAGATTCCATGTTTCGAGAAATGCATGGCCACCGTGCTACGCCTGCACAGGAAGATTCCGTTTGCGCGCTGCATCGGCTGGGATCTCACGGTCGACGCGAACGGCCAGGTCAAGGTGATGGAGTGGAACGGCAAGCACAACGACGTCAAATTCAGCGAGGCGACGCAAGGCCCGTGTTTCGCTGATCTGAACTGGGAACGGCTCAGGGCCGAACCTGAGTTTGCACGGTTGTCACTGGGCTGATCGGGCAGGCCAAAAAAACGTAGTAGGAGACGCGACGTGAGCGAACAGTTATGGTGCGTCCATATCGAAGGACTGAACGACTTCATCGCCGTGGATTCGGAGGAATCGGCGCGGTACGAGGCGTCGCAGATCAATGCGTATATCGATCGCGCCGACAGAAGCTCGCGCGCCGCCCGCTTGCGCGCGGTGGTCGTCGAATGGCCGTATGGCGCCGACGCTCACGCAAGAGCGCTCGATGACGACTGGCACGATCTGCAACGTATGCCACACAGACAGCAGGCCGTCGCGCGGTCCGGCGGCGCGTTGTCGAATCTCGCGCGACGCGTTAGAGAACTGCTGAGCGTCGCGCGCACGGGGAAGGACGATGCGTGAAGCGCGGCTATGGCAAACCGCGTTATGCGGGCAGTGGCACGTCCTCGATCAGATCAGCATTTACCGCGCGAATCCTGCGATCGACAAAATAACCGCCGCCTTCGACATAGCGCATGTACAGTCGCCCGCAGGTCGAGCACTGCCATACGCCGCAGCGGTTGTACGGGAAATAGCGCGGCGCGACCGGCGCATCGGCCGACCAGTAGCGCGTCTTATCTTGCAGATATTCGCTGAAGGTCGGCTCGGGATCATCCTCCGGCACCAGTGTGCCGGTCTTCTCGAACAGCGTTTCGTCGAGCGATAGCGGTTGCGATTGCCAGCCGTCGAGGGGAGTGCCCGTGCATTCGCAAGGCGCGGCGGCGCGTTGTTGCACCGGGCGCCGCTGCGCCGCGCGCGCGAGATCGAGAAGGCTTGCAGCGTTCAGGTAGTGCGCCATGTGGCTTGTGGCAAGGCGCTCATAAGCTGTTCAGCATCCGGGTCGCGCTGCACGTTGACACCCAGCCGCGCTCGAACGTGCTGCTGGCAATCGACGCGAGTGGGGAGGCCTTCGGGCCTGCCGGTTTGGTGTTGCGCCGGTCTGCTAACCCTGTCATGTGCCCGCTCACCCGCTTTCCTATGTGTGACCGGGCCATCCTCAACCATCACCCGGACCGCGTATGACCAAAGCTACCAGGCAACAGCCTTCTTCCCGCCCCCCGTAGACGCGCTTCAGTATGAACGTCTCGCGCTGGCTGCCTTCCATCTTTGCGAACGGCAGGGACAGCAACTTCAACATCTGATTACGCTTGCGACTTTATTGTTCAGGAATCCTTTAACGCCTGAGGAAAGACACGATCAGCGGAATCTGCTTGAGGTCATGATCCATATCGGCGAGGACTACAGGCGCATGAACAATTGCGATCATGAACTGTTCACGGTTCTGGCGCTCGACGCCAAGGGTATTCCGAACCGTCGTCTTACTCCCCGCGATGCGGCGGACCTGCTGGTCGATGCGGCGCAAAGCGTTCAGGACAGACTTGCGACTCTTGGCACGACCACGACGAAGCACTAACTGGCTCTGTCAGCAACCCAATGAAGGCGGCTTGATGCTGCCTTTTTCAATTGCACGGCGAGAAGCACACGCTTCTTCGTTCTACATAATTCATTCGCCTGTATTGGCGTTGCGTGTCTATCAGACGCATCCTGTTTTCAATTTCCGTTGTTGCTTCAGTCGCACCGATTTGACAATTTTTAACTCACCAGAACGGCGCCTTGAGGTATTTTCGGGGAGTTAATAAAAATACGCTACACAGAATGAATAAGAACATGTTCAGGCTGGTTTTCAGCCAATGTAGAGGTATGCTGGTCGCGGTTGAGGAAACGGCGAGCGGCGCACGCAAGACCGATCAGGAAGAAGTAGCAGGCGCGGCACATATCGCTCAATCGAGCGGGCGGCATGCTTTCCGGTTCGCGCTGCACCCTGTGGCATTTGCCGTGCTGGTGGGGCTGGGCGGCGCGTTGTTTGCCCCGATGCTCGCCCATGCGCAGATTGTGCCGGGTGGTACCCATGCGCCGTCCGTGATCCAGACACAGAATGGTCTGCCACAGGTTGACATTAACCGTCCGTCTTCGGCTGGTGTATCCGTAAATACATACGGACAGTTCGACGTACAGAAAAACGGCGCAATTCTCAATAATTCGCCCGTTATCACCGGCACGCAGCAGGCCGGGCAGATCAATGGCAACCCGAACTTTGGGGCGAACCAGGCCGCGCGCATCATCCTGAACCAGGTCAACAGCAGCGCGGCGAGTCAGATCAACGGCCATCTCGAAGTTGCAGGGCAACGCGCAGAGGTGGTGATCGCTAACGGCTCCGGCATTTCGGTGAATGGCGGCGGCTTTCTGAATACCTCGCGTGCCATTCTGACGACCGGTACGCCGAACTTCGCACCCGATGGTTCGCTCACCGGTTTTAGTGTAAGGGGCGGCAACATCACCGTGCAAGGCGCGGGACTCGACGGTTCGACTGTGGACCAGGTTGACCTCCTGGCCCGCGCGGTGCAGGTCAATGCGGAGGTGTACGCCGGAAAGAGCCTGAATGTTATCACGGGCGCAAACCAGATCGGTCACGACTCACTTGCGTTCACGCCGATCGCAGGCGACGGACCCGCACCAGCCGTCTCGATTGATGTGAGCCAGCTGGGAGGGATGTACAGCGGGCGGATTTTTCTGGCGAGCAACGAGTATGGCGTAGGTGTTTCGAACCAGGGCGTGATCGCCGCGCAGGCGGGCGACCTGACGCTGCAATCGAACGGTCTGTTAGCTCTCACCGGCAAGACGAGCGCAAGCGGCAATCTTGCCGCAACCGGCGGCGATATCCAGAACAGTGGCACGACTTACGCGCAGCAAAGCGCGACGCTCTCGGCCAGCGGTACGGTCACGAACAGCGGCATGGTTGCCGCGCAGCAGAATACTTCCCTGAGCGCTGGCTCGGTGACTTCGACTGGCACGCTCGCGGCGGGCGTGAACGGCGACGGCTCGCTCGCGCAGACCGGCGACCTGGACGTAACGGCATCCGGCCAGTTGAACGCCAATGGCCAGAATGTCGCAGGTGGTAGTGCGTCGCTCTCAGGCAGCGGCGTGAATCTCGCTGGCAGTCGCACGTCGGCGAACGGCGCGCTTTCACTCGCTGCGAACAGCGGTGACCTGAACCTGTCGGGCGCAACCGCGACGGCGGGCGGAGCGCTTGACGCGCGTGCGGCCGGTACGCTCACGAACGACAACGGCGCAATGTCGTCGGGTGGTGCGCAAACCATCACTGCGGGCGCACTCTCGAACCACAATGGCCAGATCGTTTCGGGTGGCACGCTGACCGAGTCCGTTACGGGCGCAATCAATAACCAGGGCGGCACGATGCAGGCCGCGGGCGCGCTTTCTTCGTCGAGTGGTTCGCTCGATAACTCGGGCGGGAGCGTCGCATCGCTAAACGCAGACGGCGTTTCCATCACGACGACCGGCCTGCTCAACAACGGCGCGGGCGGCGCTATCGGCGGCAACGGGAACGTCAGCATCCAGTCAGGACAGGTCGCCAATGCAGGGTCTATCACTGCGGTCCAGAGCCTGATTGCGTCGGCCGTGCAGGCTCTGTTCAACAGCGGCACGTTCGCGACCAATGCGAACATGACGCTTTCGGCCGGCACGACGCTGACGAACACCGGCCGGTTTGGCGCGGCCCGCGCGCTCACACTTCTCGCCGCGACGTTCGACAACAGCGGCGGGACGACCAGCGCCGACCAGTTCACGCTGCACGCCGCTAACCTTGTGAACCACGGCGGCACGGTCACGCAGACCGGAACTGGCGCGACGACGCTCGACGTGACCGGCACGCTTGACAACTCGGCAGGCGGCACACTCCAGACCAACAGCACGGACCTGACTCTTGCACCAGCCGCGCTCGACAACGATGGCGGCACGATTACGCATGCCGGGACCGGCAAGCTGTCGATCAATTCGGGTAATGGTGCTGGCGAAGTATCCAACGTCGGCGGCAGGATTGCCACGAACGGCGAGGTCTCGATTCAGGGCGGCGCGCTCGATAACGCATCGGGTTCGGTGATCGCACAGAACGGCCTGACGGCAACAGTCGGCGGGGAACTGGACAACACGAACGGCAAGCTGCTGTCGAACACGGATACGAACATCACGAGCGGCACGCTCAACAATAACGGCGGCCAGATCGGTGCGGGTACGAAGGAAACCATCAGCACGGGCTCGCTGATCAATGACGGAGGCTCGATTGTCGCGCCCGACCTCACGCTGACGACGGGCACGACGCTCGACAATGGCGGCGGCGATATTGAGGCAAACCAGCTCGCACTGAAAGCGACGGACCTGCTGAACCACGGCGGCACGATCACGCAGTATGGCCCGTCGTCGATGGGCTTCAGCATCAGCGGCACGTTCGACAATTCAAACGGCGGCACGCTGCAAACGAACAGCGTGGACTTCACGCTCGCGCCCGGTGCACTCGTCAACGACTACGGCACTATTCTCAATGCCGGTACGGGCACGCTGACAATCGCACCCGGTTATGGCGCAGGCGTTTTTTCGAACATCGGCGGCAAGATCATTGCGGCGGGGCAGATCGCAGTGCAGGCGGCAAGCCTGAACAATCTATATGGCGTGCTCGCGGCACAAGGCAATATCGCTGCGAACATCGCGGGCGACCTGAACAACACGCAAGGCTCGGTTCGTTCTCTCTCGTCGCTGTCTCTCGCCAGCGGCGGCACGCTGACGAACACGAACGGACAGATCCAGTCCGGCACGGGCGGGACGGGTGACGCGAGCACGCTCGCCATTCAGGCCGCGTCGGTCAATAACGCGAACGGTCTCGTCAGCAATCTCGGCACGGGCGACATGACCGTGCAAGGCGGCAGTCAGACCGTCAACAGTGGCGGCGTGATGACGGGCAACGGTAACGTGGCCGTCGACACGTCATCGCTCTCCAATACGCAGGGCGGTCAACTGAGCGGCGCGAGCCTCGCGGTTCAGGCGGAGATCGTGGACAACAGCGGCGGCCAGATCGGCAACCTTGCCGGGTCGAATGGCGATGTCGCAATCACGACGACCGGCGCGCTGACGAACGCGAACGGCCAGATTGGCGCGACGCATGACCTTGCCGTGAATGCCGCGACGCTGACGGGCGGCGGTGCCTACAGCGCGGCCAATGACGTTGCAGTGAGCGTTCAGGGCGATTTTGCGCCCACGCCAGATGTGCAGTTCAACGCCGGTCATGACCTGTCCTTTACCCTGCCGGGCACGTTCAGCAATGGCGCGCTGGTTGAGGCGGCGAACAACCTGAACATCAATGCCGCCGACGTCCAGAATAGCGGCCTCATGATGGCGGGCGGCACGCTCGCGACGCATTCGAACACGCTGGAGAACACAGGGACGATGGTCGGCGGCAGCGTCTCGCTGAACGCCACGCAATCAATTACAAACGTCGGGCCGACCGCACTGATCGGTGCGACGGACAGTAACGGAACGCTCGAACTGCTGTCGAACGACATCGAGAACCGCGACGACACGACGACGACCGACACCCAGGCGACGACGGCGATTTACGGTCTTGGCAAGGTGGTACTGGCGGGCGGAAAGAATGCGGACGGCAGTTACACGAACGCTAGCCTGATCCGCAACCAGTCGGCGCTGATCGAGTCGGCCGGCGACATGGAACTGCACGCCGCTCAGGTGACGAACACGCGCACGACGATGACCACGACGGGCCTGAATCAGTCGGTCGATCCGGCCCTGCTCGCGCAGCTCGGCATCAGCCTGTCGGGCTGCACGGCGGTCGACATGGCCGCCTGCTCCGGTCAGGACATAGGCTGGGGCATCTCCCAGCCGGATAACCCGGCATTCCTGACCATGATTGGCGGTGTGTACACGATCCCGCCGCACGGCGGTCAGTGGAATAGCGGCTACCAGTACACGACCTATACGGGCGAAGCACTCGCGAACCTGATTGCGAGCATCAGTCCGCAGGCGCAAATCATGGCCGGCGGCAATCTGGACGCGTCGAAGGTCGGCCTGTTCCAGAACTACTGGAGCGCGGTCGCGGCAGTGGGCAATATCGCCGCGCCTGCCACGCTCGACCAGAATAGCTGGCAGGGGCAGAGCGCGCCCGAAGTGCAGGTCACGTACTCGGGCTACTACCACTACAACAACTACGACAACACCGAACACAACTGGACGCTACCGTTTGGCGATGCGCCGTTTGTTGGCTCACGGCCGGGCGGCTATACCCAGGCGGCACCGGCTGATATCCGCTCTTACGCGCTCCCGAGCTACGAGTCGAGCTTCGTCGCGGGCGGAACGCTTTCCGGCACGGGCGTGAACATCGATAACACGGCGGGCAACGCGGGCATTCCGTCGCTCGGTCTTGCCCCCGGTCAGTCGCTGGGCGGCGTCACTGTCGGCGGCGTGAGCGGCAACGCGAATGGCACGAAGGCCGGGGCAGCTTCGGTCAACGGCGGCGGCAGTATGGTCAATCCGGTCATTGCCAATGCGACTGCGCAGAACGTGCTGCAAAACCTCTCGATTCCCCAGGGCGGACTGTTCAGCCCCGCGACCGCACCGGGTGCAACCTACCTGATCGAGACCAACCCGGCGTTCACGAACCAGAAGACGTTCATATCGAGCGACTACTACCTGCAACAGCTTGGCCTGAATCCGCAGACGACGGAAAAGCGCCTGGGCGATGGATTCTACGAACAGCAACTGGTTCGGAACCAGATTACGTCGCTCACCGGCAAGGCGGTACTCGGTCCGTACACCGACCTTCAGTCGATGTATCAGGCGATGCTCGACGCGGGCGCGTCGCTGTCGAAGTCGCTTGATCTGCCGCTCGGCATGAGCCTGTCGGCTGAACAGGTGGCAGCGCTCACGAGCAACGTGATCATCATGCAGACCGAGACCGTCAACGGGCAACAGGTACTCGTGCCCGTCGTCTATCTCGCGAAGGCCAGCCAGCAGGACATGAACGGGCCGTTGATTGCGGCGACCGACATCGACCTTCAGAACACGCAGACCTTCAGCAATAGCGGCACGGTACAGGCGAGCAACACACTGTCGATTCAGGGCCAGCAGATCGACAACGCGTTCGGCAAGCTGCAAAGCGGCGGCCTGATGTCGCTGGCGACCACCGGCAATGTTGACCTGACCTCGGCCACCGTGAACGCGGGCAGCCTCGCGCTGAACGCGGGCGGCGACCTGTTGCTGAACACGGCGGTCAAGACCGTTGATCAGGTTAGCGCGACGGGTGCGACGCGCACCACGACGACGCTCGGCCCTGTTGCGAACCTGAACGTGGCGGGCGATGCTGTGATCGTCACGGGCGGCAACGTCGAGCAGAACGCGGGCAACCTGAGCGTGGGCGGCAACCTCGGTATGGCCGTGGGCGGGAACTACGATATTGGTTCGGTACAGACTGGCGAACATAAGATCGTCGAGCGCGCGAACGGCGTGTCGAACACCAGCCTCAACCAGACGACAGGCAGTTCGATCAATGTCGGCGGCGTTTCGCAGATTGGCGTCGGCGGCGATCTGACGGCGACGGGCGCGAACATCAATCTCGCGGGCGGCGGCACGCTTGCTGCGAATGGCAATGTGAACTTGCAGGCGGCAAAATCAACTTCAACAGTTGACAGCAACAGTTCCGGTAGCGATAGCCACGTTAGTTACTCGGAGTCGTCGCACCGCTCGGACGATACGCTCACGGCTACGACGCTCAATGCAGGCAATTCGCTGACCGTTGTATCAGGCAAGGATATTAATGTCACGGGCAGCGCGATCAGTCTCGACCAGGGAACCGCGACGCTCGCCGCAGCCGGTAACGTCAACATCGGTGCGGCAACGGAAACGCACGTCGACAACGAACAGGAGCAGCACAGCCACAGCAATATCGTAAGCGGCAAGGAAGTGGCGAGTTCGAGCAACACCACCGCCACGCTCTCGCAGGGCAGCATGGTTTCCGCAGACGCCGTGACTATCGCCAGTGGCAACGACATCAGCGTCAAGGGCAGCACGATTGTCGGGACGAACGATGTCGCGCTCAGTGCCGCGCATGACGTGAATATCACCACGTCACAGGACACCATGCAGTCGTCCAGCACCTATGAGGAGACGCGAACGGGTCTGGGAACAAGCGGGTTGAGCGTCACGGTCGGCACCAACAAACTCGCGATGACCGATGAGGCATCGAGTGTCACGAACAACGCGAGCACAATCGGTTCGTTGAACGGCGACCTGTCGATCCAGGCGGGCAACACCCTGCACGTCACGGGCAGCGATCTTGTCGCAGGCGGGAACCTCGCCGGAACGGCGGCGAACGTCATCATCGACGCGGCTACCGATACCTCGCACCAGGCGCAGACGCAAAAGACGAGCAGCAGCGGCCTCACGATTGGTCTGGCGGGTTCGGTCGGCGATGCGATCAACAACGCGTATTCGGAAAGTCAGGCAGCGAAGAATTCGACCAGCACGGGCAACGAACGTGCGGCTGCGCTGCATAGCATTGCGGCGGCGGGCGACGTTGCCTTGACCGGCCTGACCTCTGCGGGCATGACAGCGGACGGCAAGCCGGATATTGGCATCAAGGTCAGCATCGGGTCCAGCAAGAGCGAAAGCCAGTCGTCGGAAGATCAAACGGTGCAACGCGGCTCCAGCGTGCAGGCAGGCGGCACGGCGGGATTCGTGGCGACGAACGGCGACCTGACTATCGCCGGGTCGAACATTAGCGCGAACGATGTCATTCTGGCGGCGAAAAACCAGGTGAACGTCATTAACACGACCGACACCGATTCGACGCGTAGCTCGAACAGTTCCAGCAGCGCAAGCGTTGGCGTGCAGTACACGCTGGGCGGCGGCTTTGGCGTTTCGGCTGCAATGTCGAACGCGCATGGCGACGCGAACAGCGACGCGTCAATCCAGAATGCTTCGCATGTGAACGGCGCGAACAGCGTCACGGTGATATCGGGCGGCGACACGAACATCATCGGCTCGCAGATCAACGGCAAGCAGATCGCGGCTGACGTGGGCGGCAACCTGAATATCGTGAGTGTGCAGGATGTGACGAACAGCGCTGCGCACCAGAGCAGCACGAGCGGCGGATTCACGATCAGCCAGGGCGGTGGCAGCGCCAGCTTCAGCGCGCAGAACGGCCATGCCGATTCGAACTATGCAGGCGTCAACGAACAGGCCGGGATAAATGCCGGGGACGGTGGATTCAACATCAATGTCAAGGGCAACACGGATCTGACGGGCGGTGTGATATCGAGCACGGCCGACGCGTCGCAGAACAGCCTGACGACCGGCACGCTCACGTTCAGCGACATCCAGAACCAGTCCCACTATGACGCCAACAGCAACGGCATCAGTGCGGGCGTGGGCTTTGGAGGTAACACCGGCAAGGCGGTTGGCCCCGGTTCGGTGAGCGGCCATCCAGGCGTGTCGCCGATGATTTCGCAGAACGAAAGCGGCGATCAGAGCGCAACGACGCGCAGCGCGATCAGCGCGGGTACGATCAACCTGACGAACGGCGCGGACCAGACGCAGGACGTTGCGAACCTGTCGCGCGACACGACGAACACGAACGGGACGGTTGCGAAAACGCCGGACGTGAACGCTATCCTTTCGCAGCAGGCCGACACGATGCAGGCTGCACAGGCGGCGGGTCAGGCGGTGTCGCAAGGTATCGGTGCGTATGCGGATATGAAGCGCGACGAAGCGGCGGCGGCCTACAAGGCCGCGTCCGATCGCGGCGACAGCGAAGGCATGGCCGCAGCAGCGGCTGACTACAACAACTGGAAGGAGGGTGGTGATTCGCGCGCCGAACTGCACGTTGCGGGCGGTGCGCTGATTGGTGGGCTCGGTGGCGGTAGCGCGTTCAGCACGATTGGAGGCGCTGCTGGCGCGGGCGTGGCGTCGAAGATGGCCGGTTCGCTGAACGATATCTCTAAGGGTGTAGCGTCAGCGACGGGATCGGAGCTGATCGGCAATCTCGCGGCCAACATTGCAGCGGGCGTCGGTGGAGCTGTCGTCGGCGGTACGGCCGGCGCGGCGATGGCATCGAATGTGCAACTGTACAACCAGTCGATGGATGATGAGCGTGCGTTGACGGGCGACCCTGGGAAGAAATCGCCGTCTCTGTTCTCTCTGGCACTGCAAGGCATTGCGAACGGCTTGAATGCGATAGTTGGTATGGGTGGTGGCGTGCCGCCTGCTGCTAGTCCGGGGATGGTGCTGGCGAATGGCGCGGGCCAAGCTCTCGTTGCGGGCGCTGGATCAGCGGCGTACCAACCTGACATCGCGACGTTGAACGCTGGCGGCAACGGAGGAAACGGCCGCCAAGCTAATCCGTCGAAAGCTGATAGTCCGATTTGGCAAGGTCTGAGTAACGCAGGCAATGGCGTAAAGACTGATGGAAAGCTGCTCTATGAATGGGACTACACTCATAACGATATTGAGGTCTACAACAAACGAGGGGTGCATTTGGGGTCGGCGGACCCGATGACGGGTGAACTGTACAAGGATGCCGTTCCTGGTCGCAAGCTAAATAATCGTTAAGGCCATGAAAAAGTACGACGTATTGCAAGACCTGATTGAAGGGAAGATTACGGAAGAGAATGCCGAAGACATTCTCAGCGAGATTTTGGAAGACATGAACAGAACTGTTCCAGTTCATGAGCTTCTAGGTATGTCTCGATACGAGTGGACCGCATATGGACACGGAGCGGACTTCCAGAACATCGCAAACTGGCGTGCTCATGGATGGCCGAACCAGTGCTTCATCTGCGGGCAACCGATCAATGTCGAGCAATTTGGATGGCTCACTCGCGAACATGAAGGCCGTATGCAGTTGAGACACGTTATTTGCCCGAAATCGCGTGGTGCGAATCCAGCAGGCCAATAACATGACAATCATTGAACATCTGGAAACGAATCTTGGCCTTATCGCTGAAGGCTGGAAAGACGATTCGGCAACTGGCGACGTGCTCCAGGTAGTGCGTTTCGCGGACCAACCATGCAAAGGTGCGTCAACGTTCTCAACTATTGGCCTAAGCGAATCCAAGGTTTTGCTTTCCAAGGGTAAGTATTGCCGCCAGGAATTCATATTCGCTGCATGGGATAGCTACCCAGCCGCACATGTCGCATCGTTCCTGCTGACCTTCGCCACATATGTCAGGGACCAAAAGCGGCCATTACTGCGCGGCGACGTAGTCGGGCCAAGTGTTCCGCTGATACCGGGGGTGGCGGCGGATTCAATATATGCGACGAGCCCGGTCATTTTTCCTGAGCCGCTGGTTTGTTACGATGGCGACGCAATCCCGACGGTAATTGTGTGGCTCGTCCCGTTGATCGAAGCGGAATGCTTGTTCGTAAAAGAGCACGGATGGAACCGATTCGAAGATGCGCTTGAAAACGCCAATCCCGATCTGTTTGATCTGAGTCGGTTATCCATCGTATAGGCGCGTAAATCAGATCATGACTGAAGTGAAAACGAACTTTCAGGGACTCTTCGGACATCCCGATATCGTAGTCTCGTTACCATCCGGTCCAGCGTTCGGAGCAGAACCGGTACTCTCTTACTTTGAAGATGCAGTTCGACAGGGGACTGTCTTCAAGGCGGGAAAAACCGTTCAGATGGGTTGGATGATGCTAATGCTGAAGTCCACTGAAACTGGTGAGCTGGACGTTTGGGAACCTCGGTTCAGTGAGGTTCCGATTGTTTGGGAACGCGGCGCAAGCAAAACGTACAGACAATTGATCGTTCAAAAGAGCGTCGCGGAACTGTTGGGTGTAGAGCCTTCGTTCCCCTCGTTGAGACAGTCTGGAGTCATCTCCCCCGACTTCATTGAGGCGAAGAATTTTCAGATGTTCCGCGATCCGCCGAAGGGCACTGGTTCAGGATGGCTGTTCACGACTGAAGAGAATACTTCTGGCGATGGACGTTTAGCGTCACTGTTTGAGATCGCGAGCAAGCGGCCGGAAGTAATTCAGTTTCTGGCGTTGCCTGCTTCGTCGTCGGCCATACTCAAAGACGGTCACGTAAAAATCACTTTTGGCAAAGAGGAAGTCAGTTCGGATTCAAGCGAACTACTGAGACGACTGCCGGCAAGTGACCTTATTGGGTCAATCTAAGTAAATGTCGATTTCTGAAACGAACGTAGTTGACTTTATCGGTGTTGATCCGGCTAAAAAGATCGTGCGCCTGGCAATTTCTGACCATTTTGCATGGGATGACCCCGAAGAAGAAAAGGAACATCTTTGGCTTTTGCAAGAGAAGATCAATTCTTACCTTCGGTTCGTAGAGGGCGGCGAGCTGTATCAAAACTACCCCGATGCTACCGGCGCCAGATGTGAAATCGAGCTTGTTTCGAAATATCCCTTGTCGGTCGCAGGAGTTCGCTTCTTTGAACAAGCAAGGTCGATAGTTCAAGCGGCAGGTTTTGACTTGCTATACAGGGTATTCACCCCCCGATAAATCCACCCGGCTGTTGACCGTACGCGAACCCTATATAAGGTTCGCGATGCGGCCATATAGGCATCACGAAATTATTTAACAATGAAAATCAGCAAGAGCCTGGCGGCGCTGCCGCTTACGGCTTTGGTATCGTTCGCGTCAAACGCTCAACAAGCGCCTACGCCAGCCGACACCGCAGCAGCGGCACGCGCGAACGCCGAGCAGAGCCAGCAGGTCGAGCAGCAACGCAATGCACAGGAACGCAATGCCACTGTCAATGCGCCCTCGGTGCGTTCGAAGGTTGAGCACGCCTCTGTCTGGCCTGATCTGCCGGCTGAAACGCCGTGCTTCCGCATTGACTCGTTCGTGCTTGACGTGCCAGCGTCGCTACCCGATGCCGTCCGCTCGCAAGGCGCATCTGCATTGCCTTTGGACCGCTTCGCGTTCGCGCGCGAATGGCTTGACCACTACACGGGCCAATGTGTAGGCAAGGCGGGACTCGACACGCTCACGAAGGGACTGCAGCAGGCTATTCTCGGTCGCGGCTACATCACCACGCGCGTACTGCTGCCTGAGCAGGACCTGTCAAGCGGCGTGCTGAAGTTCGCACTGGTGCCGGGTGTCGTGCGAACGATCCGCTTTGCCGATCCCGCCACGCGCGGCACATGGAAAACCGCCTTCCCGGCCCGCGACGGCGACATGCTGAACCTGCGCGACCTCGAACAGGGACTGGAACAGATGAAGCGCGTCAGCAGTCAGGACGTGGACATGAAAATCGAACCCACTGACGTACCGGGCGAAAGCGATGTGGTCGTGACGGTAA
>NZ_VZQO01000063.1:0-38154 GCF_014397665.1 Paraburkholderia sp. UCT2 | reverse complement strand
CGCCGATCCCGGTGCTCGAGCCGGGCAAGAAGAAGACAAGGACCGGGCGACTGTGGGTGTATGTGCGCGATGACACCCGTTCGGGCTCGACCGAACCGGCCGCGGTGTGGTTTGCTTACTCGCCCGAGCGCAAAGGCATCCACCCCCAGACCCATCTCGCTGGATTCGAGGGCATCCTGCAGGCCGACGCCTACAGTGGCTTCAACGAACTGTACGAGAGCGGCAAGATCCGTGAAGCTGCATGCTGGGACCACGCGAGACGGTACCTCTACGACGTGTATGCCCGAACGCCTACCGGGGCGACCCGAGAGGTGCTCGAACTGATCGGTGGACTTTACGGCATCGAGCCGGACATCCGTGGCAAACCCGCTGCTGAACGGCTGTGCCTGCGGCAGGAGAACAGCGTGCCGCTGCTCGCGACCATCAGGACGTGGATGACGGACAAGCTCGCCACGCTGTCGAAGAAATCCGAACTGGCCAAAGCGATCCGTTACTCGCTCAACCAGTGGGACGCGCTCGCGCTGTACTGCGAAGAGGGTCGTGCTGAGATCAGCAACGCCCTGGCCGAAAACGCGCTGCGCTGTGTGAGTCTGGGCCGCAAGAACTTCCTGTTCGCCGGCTCCGACAGCGGAGGCGAGCGGGCAGCCGCGATGTACGGTCTGATCGGCACATGCAAGCTCAACGGGATCAACCCGCGCGCCTACCTCGAATACGTCCTGACCCATATCGCTGACCATCCCATTAACCGCATCGACGAACTGTTGCCCTGGAACGTGGCCACGAAGCTGCCTCGGCAGTCTGGCCCATCGGCGTCTGCTGACACGTAACCCGATTCCCGATCATGCCTCACGCGGGCGCCGCGTTGCGGACGGCCGTCGCGAGGTGCTTACAAATCAACAGCAACATGCTCGACAGAAGTGGAGTTGACCCGCTTTCGTGGAAAACTCCTGTTCCAAAGGATAGGTGTCCACGAAAGCGGGTCAACTCCAGCTTCGGGTGGGGGCGTCCATCCCATTAGTCTTGACGCTAGCTCGTTCGACGGAGCGGCCACTTCTGCTTGTGCTGCGCGATGAGTTCGAGAACGGCCTGCAGTCGCAAGTTCGCCTGTGGCGCGCTGACCGTGTGGACCGCCGGCTTCTCCCTGAATCCGTCGTGAAGCGCGACCTTCCACTGGGCGGCAGACAGTTCAAGCGACACTGCCAGGATGACGCCCTCAGCATGTGGTCCGGTAACGTGATTTGCGTCCATGATGCCCTCCGTTGAGCAAACCTTGGCACAGTCAATCTTACGACTCGGGCCTTGACGACTCTCACGCTACATAGCTTCCGAAGGCCGCCAATCGTCCCCGGTGTTCCGGAAGAAACGATGATGGGCTATAACACAGGCGACAGCGCCGTGATGACCGGAAGATCACTGGTGCGCGCATGCGACGTCCCCGGACGCCGTGTGGCGAGCCCGGTACATAGCATGGTCCGGGAATCGTCGGTGACATTGGTGAGCGGCGCGAGCTGCATCCCGTTTGAGAGATCGAGTCGATTCAGACGCTTCCCCCTGGTGCTGCCCTGAACCAACCAGCCAGGAGCAGGCCATGGCCATGCGCAAGCGGGAAGACGACGAGGTGTATCCGAACGCCGCCGGGATCGATGTGGGCGCGTCCAGCCACTGGGTGGCAGTCCCCCGGACGGCCGACGACCAGCCGGTGCGCGAGTTCGGCACGATGACCGGTGACCTGCACGCGATGGCCGACTGGCTGCTCGCGTGCGGCGTCGATACCGTGGCACTGGAATCCACCGGCGTCTACTGGATCCCGGTGTATGAGGTGCTCGAGCAGCGCGGGCTGACAGTCTGGCTCGTCGATGCGCGGAAGATGAAGTACGTGCCGGGGCGCAAGAGCGACGTACAGGACTGCCAGTGGCTGCAGAAGCTCATGAGTCTCGGACTGCTGCGTGCGGCCTGGCGCCCCGCTGGCGAGGTCTGCGTGGTGCGCGCGGTGGTGCGGCAGCGCGAGCTGCTGCTCACCGAACAGGGTAGCTGGGTGCAGCGCATACAGAAGGCACTGCTGCAGATGAACCTCCAGCTCACCGAGGTACTCACGGACGTGATGGGTACGACCGGACAGGCGATCATCCGCGCGATCGTGGCCGGCGAACGCGACCCGAAGGTGCTCGCGCGTTTCCGCCACAGTCTCGTCAAGGCCAGTACCGAAGACATCATCAGGGCGCTGAGCGGCAACTGGCGCGAGGAGCACCTGTTCGTGCTCGCGCAGGCGCTCGCAATGTTCGACAGTCTCGCCGAGCGCATCCTCGAGTGCGATGCGAAGACCGAGGCGCTGCTGGTCCCCCTGGGGCGTCACGACGTCCAGCTGGCCGGGCCGGACAAGAAACGCCAGAAGAACGCCCCCCGGTTCGACGCGCGTACCGCGCTCGCGCGCTGGGCGGGCGTGGACCTGACGCGCATCAACGGCCTGTCCGTGGCCACCGTGATGACGATCCTCTCCGAGATCGGCCCGGATCTGAGCCGCTTTGCCAGCGTCAAGCACTTCTGTTCGTGGCTGCGCCTGTGCCCCGCCACGAACAGAAGTGGCGGCAAGACGCTGTCTTCCGGCACACGCCCCTCCGCCAACCGCGCCCGGCAGGCGCTGAAAATGGCAGCCATGAGCCTGTCGCGCAGCGACTTGGCGCTCGGCGCGTTCTACCGCCGGCTGTGCTCACGCATGGACAAGCCGCGCGCCAATACCGCGGTCGCCCACAAGCTTGCCCGCATGGTGTACTTCATGCTCACGCGCGGCGAAGCCTTCGTCGACCAGGGGCAGCAGCGCTATGAGGAACAGCAGCGCCAGCGCAGCATCGCAGCCCTCAGGCGACGTGCTTCCGCCCTCGGATTCCAGCTCCAGCCAAACGCGCCGACTCCATGAAAACCAACCTTTTCCATTGGGTTTCTTGAGAGATCTGATTGTTCGCCAGCCGTTTACCGCACGCACGCAAGGTGCCGGATCATACGGAAGTTGGCCTGTCCCTGCCACGGAAACGCGGCCAGCACCAGCCGGATCGCCATATCGAAAGGCGTGCGTCGGCCGATTCCGAGTACCTCTAAACGGCTCGATGCCAGATGACAGTTGTGCGGGCGCGGCGTCGCGTCGGTGGGTGTGCGCTGGGGCGTCAGATGCGCGTCGAGTTGCAACGCTTCTGCCAGGCGCACGGCGATCTCGTACTTGTTCATCGGTTCGTCGCCCGACCATTGCACGATGCCAGAGACCGTTTCGCCGCGCGCGTGCCGCTCGAGCATCTGTCGGATCACGAAAGCGACATCGGGCGTGAACGTAGGATAGCGGATCGCCCAAGCGTCCATCCTGGCAGCCTGGGCCCCCGGCGCCGCCGCCGCTGCAATCGCCGGCACGAGGCTAGTCACGGCCGATTCCGACCAACTGACGATCGGACCATATAGCAGCGGCAGACGCAGCACGCAACCGCCCTCGGCCGTGTCGGTCAGCGCTCGCTCGCCTTCGAGCTTGCTCTGTCCGTACGCGTTCAGTGGCGCAGGTGTGCTGTCGTGACGATAGGGCGGGTGCGTGCCGTCGAACACGTAGTCGGTCGAGATCGACAGTGTCCACGCGCCGTGTCGGTTCGCCGCCCCTGCGATCATTCGCACGGCATCGACGTTCAGCGCGCGAGCAAGCGCCGGGTCGCGCTCGCATACATCGGGACGGCGCTCCGCCGCGGCAATCACGACGGCATCCGGCGCTACGCGGTCGATGAAACGCTCGACCGCAACGCTATCGCGAACATCCAACGCGACCATTCGCGGGGACGTTCGGCTATATGCGGTGGAGACGGTCTGCCAGCCGGTCTGGCGCGCGAGTTCGTCGTTGAGCGCGCGGCCGAGCAATCCGGAACCACCTATTACGGCAACCTTGAACATGCGCGGCACCCTCAGCGCACAGACGTGACCGTGTATCCGGCCTCGTCAATCGCGGCCGTCAGCGCATCGACGGGTTGCGCCGACTCCACGAGCACGCGGCCGGTCGCGAGATCCACCTGAACCTGCGCGGCGGCGTCGTGCTCGCGAATCGCGCTCGTGACAGCGGCAACGCAGTGCTGGCAGCTCATGCCTTCTACATGGAGTTCGATTGTCATTGCAAAGACCTCGGCGGAATCAGATTGCGGATAGTCGAATTATGCCTGCCGTACCTTGTTTGGGTAGCTGACCTTCCCACCATGGGAAGGTGTAGGATCGATTGGAGTTCAGCCGCAACCTTGAGGAAACAGTCATGAACATAGGCGAAGCGGCCCGCGTGTCGGGCGTTACGGCAAAAATGATCCGCTACTACGAAAGTGTCGGCCTATTGACTGCGAAGGCGCGCACGAGTGCCGGTTATCGCGTGTATGGCCCGCAGGAAGTGCATTCCTTGCGCTTTATTCGCCAGGCTCGCCGGCTCGGATTTCTGGTCGAGGATATCCGGCGGCTGCTTGCTCTATGGCACGACCGCTCGCGTGCAAGTGCCGAAGTAAAGCGGATCGCGCTCGAACATGTCGCCGAACTCGATCGCCGCATCGCCGAACTGACGGACATGCGCGACACTCTCGCGCATCTGGCCGATCATTGCCATGGTGATGACCGGCCAGATTGTCCGATTATCGAGCGACTGGCGGACACCGATCTTGTATCGGGACAAGGTTGCCGTCCGCTTTAGCGGCTAATCGAAGTGCAACCCGGCCTGCCGATTCTTAAGGTCGAGCGATTCATGCACCGAAAGTGCGCATAAAAATCGCGGAAATGACGTCCACTTAAAGGACGGCTGGATGAATCCCAATAAAATCAGGAACTGCATTGCACCTTACCGGTGCACTATTCCAAAACGGAATGCACACCATGCGGGCATTTCACTATTCAGGTTGCACCTTAAGGCTATAATGCGGGTTAACCCTTTCACGGGAAATCCCTGATGTCAAATCACCGGGGATTCGATCTGATCCTTGGAGAACATCATGTTTGCATTCATTCTTGAGAAGCTCAGCACCTGGTTCGAAACCGCGGAACGTAGCCGTCGTGAGGCATATCTCGCCTCGTCGTCGGATATCGTTCAGCTCGAACAGCGCATCCGTTCGCTCGAAACCAACGGCTATTCGCTGTAAGTTTCCGCTTTGAGTTTGACCTGGCGGGGCTGCTTTTGCGCGGCCATTGCAGTACCAATGTCGAGCCCCGTCAAAGCGGGGCTTTGTCGTATCTGGACATCGAAATCCGCGTGTGCCTTCGACGTTTTTTCGAGTGAACGGCGCAAGAAAGCTGCTGATGGCGAATATCGACTAGCTTCGTAACGCGGCCCGCGGTAATGTATGGCGTTTTTCGCGCAAGACGGCATTCATAACCAATCGGGCTGTCCATGTCCTCCGTCCGTTCGCTGCAAACTTTCCGAGCCGTGATGGCCGCGGCCGCCATGGCGATGCTCGCCGCCCTCTGCGCCGCGTCGGACGCATTCGCAGTGTCCGATAACGGGCGTCCCCCCGTGATCCTCGATACGCTTGGCGGCGTCAATAATGGCCAGAGCGGTACCGTACTGCTGAGCTCGCCGCCTGCGCCGGAGCCGATCGTCGCCGCGCCGCCGATCGCGGCACCGGTCGAGCTGCCTCCGGAATCGTCGCCGCCGTTCGTGGTCGCGCCGTATATCCAATTGCCGGCGGGTGGTGGCGTGCCGCCGCGGTCGATGCCTCGAGCGGTGCCCCTTCCGCAATAGGTACCGATGGCGCGAGAGATCGTCGGCGGTGCTTCTGCGGTCCCGTTTCTCCCCCATACGCCAGCTTGCCTCGCACCCGAAATCTCATTCGGGTTTGGGCGCATGGCGTCCGTGAAACCGTCCGACGACAATCGTTGCACGCCTCGCCGCCGTGAGCTTCGATCTCGGCAAGTGCGCCTGCGTCACTGCTTCGAACGGACAACACAACAAGGAGACGTCACCATGCTCAATCAATGGATGCAGCGTGCGACGCGCACCTGCGTGATGCTGCTCGCACTGGCTGCGTTGCCCGGCGCTGGGTTCGCGAAGGACACGCCGGAAATGCCGACACTGACGATGGCCGTCGGCGGCTTACCTGGCCTGTACTATCTGCCGGTCCTCGCCGCACAGCAGCTCGGCTACTTCAAGGACGAAGGCCTGAACGTCACGCTTGAAGATTTCGCGGGCGGCTCGAAAGCGCTCGAAGCGGTGGTGGGCGGCAGCGCCGAAGTCGGCGCGGGCGCGTTCGAGCACACGTTGTTCATGCAGGCGAAGGGTCAGCACTATCGCGCGTTCGTGTTGATGGGCCGCGCACCGCAGATCGTGATCGGCGTGGTGAAGTCGAAGGCCGATCAGATCAAGTCGCTCGCGGACTTCAAAGGCGCGAAGGTCGGCGTGAGCGCACCGGGTTCGTCGACGGATCTCGTGCTCACCGTTGCGTTGCGCAAGGCCGGCGTGCAGCGCAGCGACATTTCGGCGATCGGCGTCGGCAGCGGCGCGACGGTGCTGGCCGCGGTGGGCAGTGGGCAGATCGACGCGCTGTCCAATGTCGATCCAATGATGACCAAGCTCACGCGTAGCGGCGCCATCAAGGTGCTTGTCGATACGCGCACGGTGAAAGGCACGCAGGAGGTGTTCGGCGGCATGATGCCCGCGGCGACGCTTTACGCGGCCGAAAGCTTCATCCAGAAAAATCCGAAGACAACGCAGGCGCTGACCAACGCGATCGTGCGTGCGAATCATTGGCTGCAGACTGCGAGCGACGCGGATCTGCTGAAGATGGTGCCGCAAGCCTATCTATTGGGCGACCCGACGCTCTATCTCGACGCCTTTCACAACGTGCGCGACGCGTATTCGCCGGACGGACTGATGCCCGCTGATGGCCCGGCGACGTCGCTGCGCGCGTTGTCGTCGTTCGATAGCCGGCTCGATCCGAAGAAGATCGATCTGAGTGCTACCTATACGAACCAGTTCGCGAGCAAGGCGGCGGCGCAGTTCAAGTGAGCGTATGCGGAGATCGGGTTGCGCAAGACAGGTGACGGGGAACCGCGCGCGGCACGCTCACGCGCCGCACATCGCGTTCAATTGCCGCGATATTCGACCTTGAACGTCGCAGCCTTGTCCTCGCCGAGCGTTTTGACGAGCCATGGCATCTGATCCTTCAGCGTCTTGGCGAGCGTATACGGCGGATTCAGGATGAACATGCCGCTACCGAACAGCCCATAGCCGTCTTCCGGCGGATTGCTGACGGTCAGGCTGACGTGCAGCCAGTTGTCCTTCTGCAACTGCTTCAGTTGATCGGGAAAGCGCTGCGACTCAGGGCGCTTGACCTGCGGATACCAGACCGCATACGTGCCGGTCGGAAACCGCTTCAGACTTTCCTCGACACAGCGCAGCGTGCGCCCGTAATCGCGCTTGTCTTCATACGACGGGTCGAGCAGGATCAGCGCGCGGCGCGGCGCGGGCGGCAACAGCGTGAGAATCCCGTCGAAGCCGTCGCCCGCATACAGCATTGCGCGTCGGCCCGCGTCGCGAAAATTGTGGCGCAGCACGTCGATTTCGGTGCTGTGCAATTCGAACAGCCGCATACGATCCTGCGCGCGCAGTTGTCGCCACGCGAGATACGGCGAGCCCGGATAAAAATGCAACTGGCCGTCGGCATTGAGCGCGCTGACTTCATCGACGTATTCGGCGAACAGCGGCGGCAGATCGTTGCGGCCCCACAGTTTCGCAATACCCGTCTCGAACTCGCCGGTCTTCGTCGCGTAGCCTTCCTTCAGCGAGTAAACGCCGGCCCCCGCGTGCGTGTCGATATACCAGTAGGCCTTGTCCTTCTGGCCAAGGTAGCGCAGGAGCTGCAACACGACGGCGTGTTTCAGAACGTCGGCGTGATTGCCGGCATGAAAGGCGTGGCGGTAGCTGAGCATGATGAGAGGACGCTGATAGAGCGCAGGCTGGCCCGAAGGAGCCGGCAACGCGCGGTCGCGTATTGTACGCGACCGCGCGTGCCCGGTTAGCCACCCGGTGCGTGGCGCTGCGCGCGCGATTACTCGTGCGCGTCGCCGATGATCTCCTCGATCCGCTGCTTTATCTCCGGTGTGATGCGCTTGGCCACCTCGGCGGACTGCATGTTTTCGCCGATCTGTTCGACCCGCGAGGCGCCCGTGATCACCGTGCTGACATTCGGATTCTTCAGAATCCACGCGATCGCGAGCTGACCGACCGTGCAGCCGAGCTCGTCGGCGACCGCGCCGAGCTGGCCGACCACGTTGTTCCGGGTCGGGTCCGTGAGCTGCTGGCGCAGCCAGTCATAGCCCTGCAACTGCGCGCGACTGTCGGCTGGCACGCCGTCACGATATTTGCCGGTGAGCAGACCCGATGCGAGTGGGCTCCACGTGGTCAGGCCGAGGCCGATGTCCTCGTAGA
Organism: Paraburkholderia sp. UCT2; assembly: GCF_014397665.1. Classification (NCBI taxonomy): domain Bacteria; kingdom Pseudomonadati; phylum Pseudomonadota; class Betaproteobacteria; order Burkholderiales; family Burkholderiaceae; genus Paraburkholderia; species Paraburkholderia sp. UCT2. The sequence goes on along the minus strand of NZ_VZQO01000063.1, from coordinate 29,738 downwards.
GCCGTTTGTATTCCTGCTCGACGCGTTTGCGGTGAAACAGGTTGTATTGCGGCTGCTCCATGACCGGCTTGTGCAGATGATGCCGCTCGGCGATTTCATAGGCGGCGCGAATCTCGTCGGCGCTCCATTCCGAGGTGCCCCAGTACAGCGCCTTGCCGCGCGCGATCATGTCGCTCATTGCCCACACCGTTTCCTCGACCGGCGTGTTCGGGTCCGGACGATGACAGAACACGAGATCCACATAGTCGAGCTGCAGGCGCTTCAGCGACGCGTCGATCGCGTTCATCAGGTACTTGCGGTTCAGCGTGTGGTACTGGTTCGGCGCTTCGTTGAGTCCCCAGAAGAATTTCGTCGACACGACGTAGCTCACGCGTGGCCACGCGAGCTCCTTCAACGCATGGCCCATGATCTCCTCGGATTTGCCGCCCGCGTAGACTTCGGCGTTGTCGAAGAAATTGACGCCCGCGTCGCGCGCCGCGGCAAGCGATTCGCGCGCGGCGCGGTGATCCACCTGGTTGCCGTACGTGACCCATGAGCCGATGGACAACTCGCTCACTTGCAGGCCCGAGCGGCCCAGACGTCGATAATTCATGCATGTCTCCTGGTTGGTGATGCCACGGGAATGGAGCCCGGATTCAGCTCGAAAGCGTCCAGTTTAAAGAGATACGGTTCGATGTGCGTTTTACCTATGTCGTTCACAGGGTTCATGCACAATAGCAAAGTCGGTCGCCGCGCTGCATCCGCCGAACGGTCTATACCGTTTGGCCGACTTCTCGCCGCGCGCGGTCTCGTGGTCTCATTGCTCATTAACTACACGGAGGTTCTGGATGTCGTCTCTGAACTCGAATCTGAACGGCAAAGTTGCCGTCGTCACTGGCGCCGCGAGCGGCATCGGCAAACAGATCGCGTTGACTCTGTCGGCCGCGGGTGCTGCGGTCGCGATCGCCGACCTGAACCAGGACGGCGCGAACGCCGTGGCTGAAGAAATCAGAAAGGGCGGCGGTAAGGCAATCGACGTGGCAATGGACGTGACGAACGAAGATGCCGTCAACCAGGGGATCGACAAGGTCGCCGAGGAATTCGGTTCGATCGACATTCTCGTTTCCAACGCCGGCATCCAGATCGTCAATCCGATCGAAAACTATTCGTTCTCGGACTGGAAGAAGATGCAGGCCATTCACGTGGACGGCGCGTTCCTGACCACCAAGGCCGCGCTCAAGCACATGTACAAGGACAATCGCGGCGGCGTCGTGATTTACATGGGCTCGGTCCACTCGCATCTCGCCTCGCCGCTGAAGTCGGCGTACGTGACCGCGAAGCACGCTCTGCTGGGCCTGTCGCGCGTGCTTGCCAAGGAGGGCGCTGCGCATAATGTGCGTTCGCACGTCGTGTGTCCGGGCTTCGTGCGCACGCCGCTCGTCGACAAGCAGATTCCCGAGCAGGCGAAAGAATTCGGCATCAGCGAAGAGGAAGTGATCAAGCGTGTGATGCTGGGCGGTACCGTCGACGGTATCTTCACGACGGTCGAAGACGTCGCGCAGACCGTGCTGTTCCTGTCGACATTCCCGAGCGCGGCGCTGACCGGCCAGTCGTTCGTCGTGAGCCACGGCTGGTACATGCACTAAGGGGCGGCCCATGGCGCAACGCAATCTGAAGCGGGCGCGGGTGGGCGTGTCGGGCGACGGGGAGGGCGCGGGTCCGTCGGTCGCCGCCCGCTCGCGCCGGCATCTCCGGTTGCCCAACTACGAAACCGTCGCGCTGATGCTGCAAGGCGGCGGCGCGCTCGGCGCCTATCAGGCCGGCGTCTTTCAGGGACTTTACGAAGCCGGCATCGAACCGAACTGGATCGCGGGCATCTCGATCGGTGCACTGAATACGGCGATCATTGCGGGCAATCCACCGGAACGACGCGTCGAGCGTCTGCTGCAATTCTGGGAGACGATCTGCCAGCCGGCGTTCGGGGCGCCCTTGCCGGCTCCGATCGAACACCTGCTGTTCAATTCGAGCGAAGCGGTGCGCAAGGCATTTACGGCAGCGCAGGCAATGAGCGCGATCGTCGAAGGGCAAAAGGGTTTTTTCGTGCCGCGTTTCCCACCGCCGTTGCCCACGGTGTCCGGTCCGCCGCAATTGGCGAGCTACTACGACACCACGCCGCTGAAGGCCACGCTCGAGTCGCTGTGTGATTTCGACCGGATTAATTCCGGCGAGATACGCGTGTCGGTGGGCGCGGTGAATTGCGGCACGGGCAATTTCGCGTACTTCGACAATACCCACACCACGCTCAGGCCCGAGCATTTCATAGCGTCTGGCGCGTTGCCGCCGGGCTTCGCGGCCGTCGAGATCGACGGTCAGTTTTACTGGGACGGCGGCCTGATGTCGAATACGCCGCTCTACGAGGTGCTCCAGTCCACGCCGCGTCGCGACACGCTCGCGTTTCAGGTCGACCTATGGAGTGCGATCGGGCCGGTGCCGGACAACATCACCGACGTACAGGGCCGCATGAAAGACATCCAGTATTCGAGCCGTACGCGTCTCGTGACCGACATGCTGCAGCGCTCGCAGCGTTTCCGCCACGTACTGCGCGAGGTGCTGGACCGTGTGCCAGAAGACCAACGCGACGATCCGTGGTGCAAGCTGGCCGAAGATCTGTCGTGTTCAAAGCGCTACAACGTGATTCACCTGATCTACCGGCACAAGGAATACGAAGGACACTACAAGGACTTTCAATTCGGTCTGTCGACGATGCGCGAGCATTGGCGAAGCGGTCTCGAAGATATTCTCCGTTCTCTCGAGCAGCCCGACTGGCTCGATATGCCGGAAAACGATGCCGGGTTCGTCACGCACGATATTCATCGGGATTCGCGCTGATTCCTCGCGGAGAGCCCCGACGCTGCGCCAACCAAGGCCGAACCGTCAGAAAATAAAAAAACGGCGCCCTTTCAGAAAAGGGCGCCGTCTTTACAGGCGGTGGCAGCGGCGAACCTGCTGCACTTGCACGGCAAACCTCCGCGCCGTGAATCGCCTTACTTCAGCACGTGAGCAATCGCGGTGGCGACGACGTCGAGGTTGCGCGTATTGAGCGCAGCCACGCAGATGCGGCCCGTGCTGACCGCATAGATACCGAACTCTTCGCGCAGACGGTCCACTTGCGGTGCCGTCAGACCCGAGTACGAGAACATGCCGCGCTGTGCGTTCACGAAGCCGAAGTCACGATCAACGCCGCTTGCCTTCAGACGCTCGACGAGACCATTGCGCATCGCGCGGATGCGCTCGCGCATTTCGCCCAGTTCGCTTTCCCACGTCGCGCGCAGTTCCGGCGATGCGAGCACGGCCGCGACTACCGAGCCGCCGTGCGTCGGCGGGTTCGAGTAGTTGGTGCGGATCACGCGTTTCAGTTGCGACAGCACGCGCGCCGCTTCTTCCTTGCTCGCGGTGATGATCGACAGTGCGCCGACGCGCTCGCCGTACAGCGAGAACGACTTCGAGAACGACGAAGACACGAACACGTTCAGTTCCTGCGCCGCGAACAGACGCACGGCTGCCGCGTCCGCTTCGATGTTGTCGCCGAAGCCCTGGTAGGCGATATCGAGGAACGGCACGAGGTTGCGCGCCTTGACGACCTCGACAACCTGCTTCCACTGCTCGACGCTCAGGTCGACGCCGGTCGGGTTATGGCAGCACGCGTGCAGCACGACGATCGTGCCCGCCTCATAGCTGTTCAGCGCGCTCAACATGCCGTCGAAGTTCACGCCGTGCGTCTGCGCGTCATAGTACGGATACGATTCGACGACGAAGCCCGCGCCTTCGAACAGCGCGCGGTGATTTTCCCAGCTCGGATCGCTGATCGCGACCTTGCTATTCGGATTCACGCGCTTCAGGAAGTCCGCGCCGATCTTCAGCGCGCCCGTGCCGCCCAGCGCCTGCGCCGTGACGACGCGGCCGGCCGCGATCAGCGGCGAGTCGTTGCCGAGCAGCAGCTTTTGCACGGCGGCATCGTAAGCGGCGATACCTTCGATCGGCAGATAGCCACGCGGCAGCGCGGCTTCGACGCGAGCCCTTTCCGCCTCGCGCACGGCGCGCAGCAGCGGAATCTTGCCTTCTTCATTGAAGTACACGCCAACGCCGAGGTTGACCTTGGTGGCGCGCGTATCGGCGTTGAAAGCTTCGTTCAGGCCCAGAATCGGGTCGCGGGGAGCAAGTTCGACGGCGGAGAACAGAGACATGATGGGTGGGCAGCAGTAGTGAAAAGAGGGCGGCTTCGCGCGCGAGCGGCCTCATCTGGGGCGTCTGCGGCGTTTCGCGGGTGGGCGTGAGTTCGACGAAACGCGAAAATCGGGGACGGCCTATGGACAGCGGCGAGCGAGCGCAACTTCGCATTGTAACGAATCCGGGCGCTTTTTTCGGACGACCAGACGGGCAAAAGGCGATTATTTGCTTGAAAAACAGGCACTGGAGAGCCATGTGGCAGTAAGGAATTCGAGCGGGCGTGGCGATGTCGACGGCGCGAACAGGCCGAGGTGCGCTGCCCATTGGCGCTGACTGCGCCACGATGACGCGTGGCGTGGAGGACACAGCCCGGCATGGGAGTTCGCGGTAAACCCCGTCAGGGCACGCAAGTCCGCAAAGGGCCATAACACACCGGCGCCCAGGGCCGCCCTACGTAAGCCCGCTCGATCTTCGCTTTCCGCAACCCGTTAGAATGATTCTTTGCCCAAGGCCCGGTGCCGCCCCTCATGTCCGAACACCATCTGACTGAAGCCGACGATACGCTCGACGAATCAAAATTCATCGCGTTCGAAGGTTCACCGTTCAAGCTCTACCAGCCGTATCCGCCCGCCGGCGACCAGCCCACGGCCATCGACACGCTCGTCGAAGGCGTCGGCGACGGTCTCGCGTTCCAGACGCTGCTCGGCGTGACCGGCTCCGGCAAGACTTTCACGATGGCCAACACGATCGCGCGGCTCGGCCGCCCGGCGATCGTGTTCGCGCCGAACAAGACGCTGGCCGCGCAGCTGTATTCGGAGTTCCGCGAGTTCTTTCCGCGCAACGCGGTCGAGTACTTCGTTTCCTACTACGACTACTACCAGCCGGAAGCGTATGTGCCGCAGCGCGATCTGTTCATCGAGAAAGACTCGTCGATCAACGAGCATATCGAGCAGATGCGGCTGTCGGCGACCAAGAGCCTGATGGAGCGGCGCGACGTGGTGATCGTCGCGACGGTGTCGGCGATTTACGGTATCGGCAATCCGTCCGAATACCACCAGATGATCCTGACGCTGCGCACCGGCGACCGGCTCGGCCAGCGCGACGTCATCGCGCGGCTGATCGCGATGCAGTACAGCCGCAACGAAGCCGACTTCCAGCGCGGCTCGTTCCGCGTGCGCGGCGACACGATCGATATCTTCCCGGCCGAGCACGCCGAGATGGCGGTGCGCGTCGAGTTGTTCGACGACGAAATCGAAACACTGCAGCTATTCGATCCGCTCACCGGCCGCGTGCGACAGAAGATTCCGCGCTTTACCGTGTATCCATCGTCGCACTACGTGACCCCGCGCGACACCGTGCTGCGCGCGGTCGAAACGATCAAGGCCGAGCTGCGCGAGCGCCTCGAATTCTTCTATAGCCAAGGCAAGCTCGTCGAGGCGCAGCGCCTCGAGCAGCGCACCCGCTTTGACCTCGAAATGCTGCAGGAGCTCGGTTTCTGCAAGGGCATCGAGAACTATTCGCGGCACTTCTCGGGCGCGGCGCCGGGCGAGCCGCCGCCGACGCTCGTCGATTACCTGCCGCCCGACGCGATCATGATGCTCGACGAATCGCACGTGCTGATTGGCCAGCTGAACGGCATGTACAACGGCGACCGCGCGCGCAAGGAAAACCTCGTCGACTACGGCTTCCGGCTGCCGTCGGCGCTCGACAACCGGCCGCTCAAGTTCAACGAGTTCGAGCGCAAGATGCGTCAGGTCGTGTTCGTGTCGGCGACGCCCGCCGATTACGAGAAGAGGACCGCGGGGCAGGTCGCCGAACAGCTTGTGCGTCCGACCGGCCTCGTCGACCCTGAAATCGAGGTGCGGCCGGCGCGCAGCCAGGTCGACGACGTGCTTGGCGAGATCAACGAGCGCATCAAGGCCGGCGACCGCGTGCTGGTCACGACGCTGACCAAGCGGATGGCCGAGCAGCTCACCGAGTTCCTGGCCGACCACGGCATCAAGGTGCGCTATCTGCACAGCGACATCGACACGGTCGAGCGCGTCGAGATCATCCGCGATCTGCGTCTCGGCGCGTTCGACGTGCTGGTCGGGATCAACCTGCTGCGCGAGGGGCTCGATATTCCCGAGGTGTCGCTCGTCGCGATTCTCGACGCGGACAAGGAAGGCTTCCTGCGCGCCGAGCGTTCGCTGATCCAGACCATCGGGCGGGCGGCGCGTAACGTGAACGGCAAGGCGATTCTGTACGGAGACAACATCACGGACTCGATGCGTCGCGCGATCGACGAAACCGAGCGGCGCCGTACGAAGCAGATCGCGTTCAACGCTGCGCACGGCATTACGCCGCGCGGCGTCGTGAAACGGATTCGCGACATCATCGATGGCGTGTACAACATCGACGAAGCGCGTGCCGAGTTGAAGGAGCAGCAGACTCGCGCGAAGTTCGAGGACATGTCCGAGAAGCAGCTCGCCAAGGAGATCAAGCGCCTCGAAAAGCAGATGATGGAGCACGCGAAGAATCTCGAATTCGAGAAGGCCGCGCAGACCCGCGACCAGCTAGCGCTCCTGCGTCAGCGCGTGTTCGGCGCGAACGTCGGCGACCACGTGTCGGGCGTCGAATAGCTAGGGCCTGTTCACGCTAATAACGGGCCCTTCTGGCGGCCAGCCCCTTGAAGGTTTTTTTAAAACAGGGGAACGTGCCTTTGCGCCCGTATTGCGGCGTCGGTCGTCGCTTGTTTGGCTCGGCCAAACGGCGCTCCTCTCTCCTTGCACTACGCGCGCAAAGGCACGTTCGCAAGCCCGTTATTAGCGTGAACAGGCCCTAGCGTCCCTCCACCGCTTTTGTCCACCACGAAAGGGCGCGGCCATTCGCCGCGCCTGTTCACATCGGCCGGCGCTTTAGGTCCCGCTGCAGCCGTCGGCGCGGCCAACCTGGGCGTGACGAATTCCGTCCCTGTTTCCCCGCCGCACGAACGTTTCTTAAGCGAGCCTTAAGACCCTGCTGACATCAGGCAGAGCGTGCTGACAGGTTTGTTCTCATCAGCGATCGATGATAAACTCGTTCAATATTGAGAATCGTTCGCATTTAAATTTACATCTGGCTTGCGAGCGCAGTGTTTCAACGAAATCGATTCCCAGTCTGATCAAAACAAGGAGCTTCAATGCGGATTTCTTCCTTTGTGCGCGGTGGCGCGGCGGCGGTAGCTGCTGTCGCGGCGCTGTCGGTCTCGGCCGCCGAATATCCGATTGGCAAGCAGCAGATCCAGGGCGGCATGGAAATCGGCGCGGTCTACCTGCAGCCGGTCACGATGGAACCTGAAGGCATGATGCGCAAGGCGTCGGATTCGGACATTCACCTCGAGTCCGACATCCACGCGGTCAAGAACAATCCGACCGGTTTCGCCGAAGGCGACTGGATGCCGTATCTGCAGGTGCACTACGAACTGACGAAGGCCGGCTCGAACCAGCCGTTGAAGGGCGACCTGATGCCGATGGTCGCGAACGATGGTCCGCACTACGGCGACAACGTCAAGCTGCAAGGCCCGGGCAAGTATCACCTGAAGCTGATCGTCGAACCGCCGATGCAGATGGGCCACATGGCATTCGGCCGTCACGTCGACAAGGAAACCGGCGTGGGTCCGTGGTTCAAGCCAATCACGCTCGAATACGACTTCACCTTCGCTGGCATCGGCAAGAAGGGCGGTTACTGATCGGCGCGCGGAGCCAATGCGTCGCTCAACGTATCAGTGAATGCAGCAGACGGCGCGCGGACAGTCGGAGTCATATCCGGCGTTGGCGCGTCGCGTTTTCCGGAAAGGGCAATGAGAATCAACCGAAAGATCGCGATGCTTGCCGCCACGTTTTTCCTGGCGGCCACGGCTCATGCAGCCGACCTGCCGACCTTCAAGCTCGAAATGAACGACGGCAAACTGAACCCGGCCCGCATCGAAGTGCCGGCAGGCCAGCGTATCAAGATCGAAGTACGCAACACCGGCAAGGGCGCGGCCGAATTCGAAAGCGTGCAGTTGCGTAAAGAGAAGGTTCTGGCGCCGGGCGCCGATTCGTTCGTCGTGATCGCTCCGCTGGAGCCGGGCGAATACAAGTTTTTCGACGACTTTCACCAGCAGGCGCAGGGCGTGATCGTCGCGAAGTAAGCAGTGGTCTCGATCGAATGCGAACGCGAACTCGCCACGGCAAGCGGGCGCTGTCGGTCGCGCGAGGCAACGGAAGCGGGCAGTAGAAGGATCGAAGGGAGAGCTTGAATGGGTCAGATTCTGTTCATCGTGTGGCGGGAGAGCGTCGAGGCACTGCTGGTCGTCGGCATCCTGTACGCGTGGTTGAAAAATGGCGACGACGACGCCCGCCGCGGCTTGCCGTACCTGTGGGGCGGCGTGGCAGCCGGCGTGATCGCGGCGGTGGCGCTCGGCGCGGCGCTAATCGGCTTCACCGAGGTGCTCTCCGGTGACGCGCAGGATTACTTCCAGACCGCGATGGTGCTCATCGCCTGCGTGCTGATCGTGCAGATGGTGCTGTGGATGAAGCAGCACGGCCGCACGCTGAAGCGCGACATGGAACAGTCGCTGCAAAAGAGCCAGCGCGATTCGAACTGGTGGGGCGTGGCGCTGCTGGTCGCACTGGCGATCGCGCGCGAAGGCAGCGAAACCGTGATCTTCCTGTACGGCCTCGGCTTTGGCCAGTCGGGTCATGTCGACGGCAGTCAGATGCTCGCTGTCGTGATCGGTCTCGCGCTTGCGTTCCTGACCTTCTACGTGTTGCAGCTCGGCGGCAAGATCATCTCGTGGCGGCTCTTTTTTCGCGTCACCGAAATCATGCTGCTGTTCCTCGGCGCGGGGCTGTTCCAGACCGGCGTCGACAAGCTGATCGACAAGGAAATCCTGCCGACGCTCGTCGGCCAGCTGTGGAATTCGTCGGCGATTCTCGATGACTCGAGCACCTTCGGTTCGCTCGTCGCGACGCTGACCGGCTACCGCGCGCATCCGGCGCTGATGAATCTGCTCGCCTATGCCGTGTATTGGGCGGTCGTTTATCTGCTCGTGCGCCGCGCCAGTCGCAAGCCCGCGCAGCAGACGGTAGGGCGCGCGGCATGAGCGCCGTGATGGCTTCCCGGCCGGGCCGCCTCGCGGCGGCCGGCCAGTGGATGCAGCGCCACGGCGCGGTGATTCGCGGCATCCAGTGGGTCGTGGTCGCGGTGTATGCGTTCCTGATCGTCGTGCCCGCGCTGATGCCGCTGCCGGACGACACCGCGCATCTGTGGAACAACCTGACGCTCGCCGCGCAGTTCGTGTTCTGGGGCATCTGGTGGCCGTTCGTGTTGCTGTCGATGGTGATGCTCGGCCGCGTCTGGTGCGGCGTGCTGTGTCCCGAGGGCGCGCTCGCCGAATTCGCGAGCAAATTCGGCCGCGGCCGCGCGATTCCGCATTGGATGCGCTGGGGCGGCTGGCCGTTCGTCGCGTTCGGCATCACGACGATCTACGGGCAGATGGTGAGCGTCTACCAGTATCCGAAAGCGGTGTTGCTGGTGCTCGGCGGCTCGACCTTCGCGGCAATCGTGATCGGTCTGCTATACGGACGCGAGAAGCGCGTCTGGTGCAAATACCTGTGCCCCGTCAACGGGGTTTTTTCGCTTCTGTCTCGGCTCGCGCCGTTTCACTACAAGGTCGACGAAGACGCGTGGCGCCGCTCGTACACGAACGGCGAGCACGGGCATCGCGTGATTCCGATCAACTGCGCGCCGCTCGTGCCGTTGCGCAACATGAAGGGTGCGGCGGACTGCCATATGTGCGGCCGCTGCAGCGGACACCGCGATGCGATCGCGCTGACGTGGCGCAAGCCGTCAACCGAAATCGTGCAGTTGGGCGACAAGAAGGCGAACCCGTGGGACACCGCGCTGATCCTGTACGGCCTGCTCGGCATCGCGATCGGCGCGTTCCACTGGACCGCGTCGCGCTGGTTCATCGACCTGAAGATGTTCGCCGCGACATGGCTCGTCGATCGCGACATCACGTGGCCGCTCGACACCAACGCGCCGTGGTTCCTGTTCACGCATTACCCCGACCAGAACGACGTGTTCTCGTGGCTCGACGGCTCGCTGCTGATCGGCTACATCCTCGCGACGGCGGTTGTGTACGGCACCGTGCTGCTGCTGTTGCTGACGGGCGCGACGCGCATGCTCGGGCGCTTCGACGCAACGCGTCTGCATCACTTGACGCAGGGGCTGATTCCGATCGCGGGCGCGGGCGTATTCCTTGGTTTGTCGGCGACGACGCTGTCGCTGCTGCGCGCCGAGCACGTGTCGCTGTGGTGGGCGTCGGGTCTGCGCATCGCAATTCTCGTGATTGCGAGCGCATGGAGCGCATGGCTCGCGTGGCTCGTCACGCGCCGCTACAGCGAGCGCTTCGTGCAACGCGCGCTGGCGATGTTGTGGTTCGTCGCGGCGCTGGCGGTCGTCAATAGCGCGTGGTGGCTGATGTTCTGGGGCTGGGCCTCGAAGTAAGTCTTTAGCCTGTGTCCGGTGCGAACGCAGGCGCAAGCGCAAACGAAAAGCCGTGGGATGGTGACATCCCACGGCTTTATCATTTTCAGCGATGTACGCCGTTGCGCGCATCGGCTTTCGAGCGAGAACCAAAAAAGCGGCCTGGCTTGCTGCGACGGCTGGCTTGTGTCTGCACGAAGGGGTCTAGTTCTCGCGTGCAAGCCGTCATGGCTGGCTAATGCCTAACACCTCTCTGGGAGGTGGTCCCCACAATACCCGGTACTTACCTCGTGTTGCCTTGCTACTTCGTCAGGATCAGCTTGCCGAGGCGCGTCGCACGCAGTTGATACGTGTCGCCGTTGTGCACGATGCTGATGTGACTATGGCCTTGCAGCAGCGCGTCGCTGCGCACGACCCGTTCCGACGTCTCGCCTTGGCCGGCGGTGCGTTGCGCGCCGGGTTTCGCCGCGGGCGCGGCCGTCGTCGACGATTTCGGGCGGCTGGTTAGCGCGGCCGCCGAGCGGCGCAGGCTGAGCGTGGAGGAGCGAGTCATATCGGTCATTCGTTTTAGCTTGTTCGTCGATTCGATGTGATCATTCTAAATGATAACTATTCCTATTTACAAGATTGAGAAATTGATCGAATCCGACTTCTGATAGCTGAATGAAAGTTCGTCTGGACGGCGACTCTGGAAGCCATCCTGGCCATGGTCCCGCGACAGCGTGGGCAGGGCGCCCGCGCGGTATCTCAGTGCAACGGTCCCGGTTCCTGCCTGGCCCCCACGTACTGGCGGATCAGCCGCACCGTATCGATATCGTTCTCTCGATATGCGGACTTGACGATCTCCTGCGTCTGCACGGCGTCCTGATCGGTCGAGACGGGCAGCGTGGTCGCGTACTCGAAGCGTAGGAACAGCTGCAACTCATCGGGCTGCTCGATCGTCATCGTCAGGGAGCCGCCGACGTGCTCGGCGGTCGGCAGGATGTCGTAGCGCACGCTTTCGGTTTCCTGCAGTGTGACGCGATCGCGCACAGTGGCGTGGCCGTAGTGCAACTCACGCTCGAGCACATTGCCGTCGCGCGACAGGATCGTGCAACTGTCGAGACCGATCACGAACAGTTGCGGCTGCTCGGCGCGCAGCACGAGCCCTTGCCACAGCTGCTCGCGGGTCATCGATTCGACGAAGGGATTCAACGGATCGTTGATCTGAATAAGGTGTTCGAAATTCAAGACGACTGCGTCCTTTGAAAATATTGCAATACTCGTGACCCGAACGGACGGCGTCCGACCGTCCTATGCCCGTTTGCTGCGGCTGTTAAGCGACCGCGAGCGCGGAGCGGATCGAGATCGTGTGCGTGAGGATCTTGTGCACCGGGCACGCATTGGCAATTTGCAAAAGCCGTTCCCGCTGCTCGCCGGAGAGTTCGCCATCGAGCATGATCTGACGGTCGATCGTCGAGCCCGCGTCGCCGGTTTCCATCGACAGTTTGACCCGTACGCCCGCGAGCGGCCAGCCTTTGCGCTGCGCGTACATCTTTAGCGTGATCGACGTACAAGCGCCGAGGCTCGACAGCAGCAGCGAGACCGGCGTCGGGCCGCGGTCGCCGCCGCCTAGCGATTCGGGTTCGTCGGCAAGCCAGGTGTGCTTGCCGTCGTCGAACACGACCTGGAAATTCGTCGAACCGATGTGGGCGGTGACGGTGGGCTCTGCCATACGCGCTCCTCTGCTAGGGATCTAATAGCGTCGCGCGCCGCGGACTGTCGAAATCAACGCGGGCCGCGCGACATGAGCCGTTATTGTGAACGAATTTAGCGGCGGTCGCGGCCCATGGCGGATGATTTGGCTGCGCGCGTGGCTGGTGGCAAGCTTCGCCTCGCGCCGACAGGCGTGACAAATGCGCGGCACGCGCTCGCCTGTCAGTGCGTGATCGCGCCCATCCGCCCGGCCTGATAGTCGATCACCGCCTGACGGATCTCGTCTTCGGTATTCATCACGAACGGGCCATAGCGCACCACCGGTTCCTTCAGCGGCACGCCGCCGAGCAGCAGCACTTCGAGCGGTTCGTCGCCGGCCGTAATGGTCACCGCGTCGCCGTCGTTGGCGAACACCACCATCGTGCGCGCGTCGATGTCCGCGCGCGCGTCGCCTTCGCCATACACGCCCTTGCCCGACAGCCCATACGCGAACACGCGATAGTCGGCCGGTACCGGCTGGCGGATCGTCGCGCCCGGCTGCAACGAGAAATGCTGATACAGGATCGGCGTGCGCGTTTCGATCGCGGCCTTGACGCCGAGCGCTTCGCCCGCGATGACCTTCACGCGCACCTGACCGTCTTCGGACGTCGCGGCCGGAATGCGTGTCGACGGAATTTCCTGGTAGCGCGGCGCGATCATCTTGTCGCGACGCGGCAGGTTCACCCATAGCTGCAGGCCGTGCACGCGACCGCCGGTGCGCGTGAATTCCGGGTCCGGCATTTCGCTATGCACGACGCCCGCGCCCGCGGTCATCCATTGCACGTCACCGGCGTGCAGCGTGCCGGAATGGCCCGCCGAATCCTTGTGGCCGAACTGGCCCTCGAGCACATAGGTGACCGTCTCGAAGCCGCGATGCGGATGATCGGGCGCGCCGATGGCCTCGCCTGGCGCATAGTCGACCGGCCCCATTTCGTCGAGCAGCAGGAATGGATCGAAGTCCATCAGCAGACGCGTCGGAAACGGTCGATGAACGATGAATCCGCCGCCCTCCACTGTGCGAACCGACGGGAACGTGCGTTCGATCGTGCGTGACGTAGTCATCAATATCACCTCGAAAAATGGGGAATAGCGCGATTTATGAAACATGGGGCTATTATAGGGACGGTTTTTGGCGGTGCCAGCCGTCCCTCAGCAATGGATTGTTCTATTCATGGAACGATGAGATGAAGATCGATTCACACAATCTGAACGACCTCATGTACTTTTCGCAGGTCGTCGAACATGGCGGATTTTCGGCCGCCGAGCGGGTGCTGGGCATCTCGAAGTCGCGCCTGTCGCGTCGGCTCACGGAGCTGGAGGCGTCGCTCGGCGTGCGCCTGTTGCAGCGTTCCACTCGCAAGCTCGCACTGACCGAAGCGGGGCAGCTGTTCTACCAGCACTGTCAGGCGATGCTCAGCGAAGCGCAGGCGGCGGTCAATGTCGTGCAGCAGCTGCGCTCGTCGCCGCGCGGCACGGTGCGCGTCAGCGTGCCGGTCACGATCTCGCAGACGATTCTGTCGACGATCCTGCCGGAATTCATGCACCGCTTTCCGGAGGTGCGCGTCGTGATGCGCGTGACGAATCGCGTGGTCGATCTGTTCGAGGATTCGATCGACGTCGCACTGCGCGTGCGTTCGGATCCGCCGGAAAACGCGAACATCGTCGTGCGGCCGCTGTGGCGCACCGAGCAGATGCTGGTCGGCGCGCCGAGCCTGCTGCAGCAGAATGCGCCGCCGCTGACGCCGGGCGACCTGAACCGCTTCGAAACACTCGACGTGCCGACGAGCGACGGCCGCCACGTGTACAACCTGATCTCGCCCGACGGCACGCGCCATGCTCACGAACACGAGCCGCGCCTCGTGACCGCCGATCTGATGACGATTCGCGAGGCGGTGCTCGCCGGCGTCGGCATCGCCGCATTGCCGGAGATGATGTATGGAGCCGCGTTGAGAGCGGGGCAACTGTCGCCCGTGATGCCGGGCTGGAGTTTTCCGACACCCCAGTTGTACGCGGTGTTCGTGTCGCGTCAGGGGATGGTGCCGGCCGTGCGCGCGTTCGTTGATTATCTTGTCGAGATGCTCGATCCGGATGAGGGCAAGCACATCATCGGCGAGTGTCCTGAGCGCGCCGAAAAAGCGGCGGCGCAGGCATCGGTGGCGAGGGCGTCCTCCGCTGCGTCGGCGGCGGTTTCATGAGGCTCTGTGGCAACTTAAGGGGGCACAGTGCGCCGCGGGCCGCTAGCGCGCTTCGGAAATCGTTTTTAGCATTTAAGCGCGGCCTGTCATGATTACTTTCAATGGTCGTTTGCTTGAATGCGCGCGCACACAGGCATATAGTGAAATCCCTTTCGCTAAGGAGTGTCCTATGCGAAAACTCATGGCCGCTATCATAGCGGGCCTGATAGGGCTGACCGCGTTGTCCGTGTCGACCACGGCCCTCGCATGCGGTGATAAAAGCTATCAGTCTTCGGCCGATGGCAAATGATCCCGCCGCCCGAAGGCGCCGAGTGCGCACAAAAAAAGGCCTTCATCCGACGATGAAGGCCTTTTACTTTTTGGCCCTGTTTAAAAGGGGTGTTCCCGTAGACGAGCGCGCTGCTCCGCTTGCCGGTCCGCGTGCCACGTTACCGTTTACTTCGCTTTGGGTTGCGTGACGAAACCGATCTTCGTCAGTCCGCCAGCCTGCGCGGCGGACATCACCTGAGCGACCTTCTCGTACGGCACCTTGCGGTCCGCATCGAGATGCAACTCCGGCTGCGGGCTCGCCTGCGCGGCCGCGGCGATCTTCGCGGCGAGCGCCGCATCGTCGACCTTGGTGCTGTCCCACAGCACGTTGCCGTCCGCGTCGATCGACACCGTCACCTGCGCGGGCTTCGTGTCTTCCTTCTGACTGCTCGCGTGCGGCAGATCGATCTTGACCGCGTGACGGATCACCGGAATCGTCACCATGAAGACGATCAGCAGAACCAGCATCACGTCGACGAGCGGCGTCATGTTGATCTCGTTCATCAGGCCGTCGTCATCGTCTCCGGCGAAAGGGCTCATTGCCATTGGAATGCCTCGTCGATCAGTTGGCGCGGGTTGCGAGACGCAGGCCGTCGCCGCGCCTTGTCGACGACAAGCGGGCACCGGTCACGAAGAACGCATGCAGGCCGTGCGCGAAGCGGCTCAGCTTCGCGACGATCGCCTTGTTGGCGCGCGTCAGCGCGTTGTAGCCGAGCACGGCCGGAATCGCGACGAACAGACCAAACGCGGTCATGATCAGCGCTTCGCCGACCGGGCCGGCGACCTGGTCGATCGACGACTGGCCGCTCGCGCCGATCGCGAGCAGCGCGTGATAGATGCCCCACACGGTCCCGAACAGGCCGACAAACGGCGCGGTGCTGCCGATCGACGCGAGAATCGCGAGACCGCTCTGCATGCGCGCGACGCTTTCGTCCATCGTGTCTTTCAGGCAGCGCGTGATCCAGTCCGACACGTCCATGCGGTCATGCAGATGCGGCTGCGTCTGGTGATGATGGTCGGCCGCTTCCTGGCCCGACAGCGCGAGCGCGAGGAACGGGTTGTCATGCGGCGTCGAGGCGCCGCCGCCAAGCTTCTTCACGCCGTCGGCGAGGTCGTCCGAATGCCAGAACGCCTGCTCGGCGTTCTTCGTCAGGCGCTTCAGGCGCATCACGTTCCAGCCTTTGACGACGATCACGCTCCACGACATCACCGACATGAGCAATAGCGCGAGCGCGATCCCGCGCGTCACGAAATCCCCTTGCGCCCACACGTGTGCCAATCCGTAGTTTTGCATTGCAATTCCTTGTTTTTGAAAGCTTGCTTCAGTCGGTCAGATTGAAGTTGAAAGGCTGGGTGTACGCGGCCCTGACGGGCTCGCCGTTCTCGAGATACGGTTTGCAGGCGCTCGCGCGTACGGCGGCCAAGGCCGCGTCGTCGAGACGGCTAAAGCCGCTGCTTTTCTTCAACTCGATGTTCTCGAGCTTGCCGGTCAGACCGACGACGAAGTGCACGTACGCGGTGCCGGATTCGCCGCGGCGCCGCGATAGAGTCGGGTATTCGGGCTGGGTGATATTGCAATCGAGGTGCGACACGTTTTTCGGCGCGCTGATTTCCATCGTCGGCTTGCCGATCGCGGGCGCTGCCGCGGTGGGCGGTGTCGCCGGCGCGGCAGGCGCGGCCGGCGTCGGATCGGGCGCCGCGACCGGCGTCGGCGATGGCGCAGCGGCCTGTGGCAACGGAGTTGGCGTCGGCTTGGGCGTCGGAGTCGGCTTCGGCTGGGCTTTCGGCCTCGTATGGACGGGCGGCGTTGGCCGGGGCGGCGGCGGAGCGATCGATTGCAACGCGACCGGCGCGGCGAGCGGCGCGGGCGGCAGCAGTTCGGCGGTCATCACGTGCGATTCGAGCGCGACCGGCACAGGCTCGTGACGCAGCGTCATGATCACGGCGAGCAGAGCGACGTGAACCGCGGCGACTATGGCAGTGGCCGTCAGCGCGCGGGAATTCGGTCGGGTGGACGACGCGAGCGGGGCGCCGGCGGAAACGGGATGCGGAGCCTGCATGGTCAGTGTGGCAGCGCACCGCGCGGGCGGCGCGTCAAACAGGGCATCGTCATGTTCGGAAAATCAGCAGCGAAATGAACAAAGTAGTCACGAAACCAATCAGCAATTCCATCTCGAACTCCTTTCGAAGGGGGAGCGGGGTAGCTGGCTGGTACGAGTACTGGCTTGCTGACGGCAGTGGGATAACGCAGTACGGCGGACAGTACTGCGGTTGTGTTGCAGACGTGCGGCACATTCAACGTCGCATCGGAGCGTTACACAAAGCGTGCATGAAGCAGAGGGACTTTTAGATGCACCGACACGGCATGCACCGGGCCCTGCTAGCTGAGCTCAGGCTGCCTTGCGCTCGTAGAACGCGACTTGCACGACCTCGGCGACGCTCTGCACCTGCCGATGCTCGACCACGCCGCAACGGCTCGCGCACACACCGCTTTGCAGCATCACGTCACGCACGGATTCCTCGCATTTGCCGCAGCACGAGGCGACGCCGAGTTCAAACTGCAACTCGTCGAACGAGTCGATGCCGTCCGCAATCGAGGAGCGGATTGTGCGGTCGGATACGGATTTGCAGACACAGACGATCATGGCAGGCGTCATAGCTAACGTTAATGCGAATTATTATCATTTTGTTTGTTTCGTTTGGCAAGCGTCCCGTGCGATTTTTTGTAACAAAACCAGACTCTTAGAATGGATTTCGTCGGCAGGAAGGGCGGGGCGCGCGCCGGTTGCCGGCGCTAGGCGGCGCGAGAATCCGATGCGGCCGTGCGGCCCGACGGTATCGATACCTGCTCGACCGCGGCCTCGATCCGCAGCAGCGTGGCGGCGAGTTGCTGCTGATGGATGCCGTCGTCGGTGGAATAGAAGCGCGGCAGCGGCGTGCCCCCGGCCGACGCCGCGGCGCGCAGGCCGTGCTGCTCGAGCACGCGTTCGAGCTGACGCGCGATTGCCACGCTCGTATCGATCAGCGCGAGCCGTTCGCCGACGATGTCGCGGATCGCCGCGTCGAGAAAGGGGTAATGGGTGCAGCCGAGCACCAGCGTGTCGGCGCCCGCGTCGAGCATCGGTTCCAGGTAGCTGCGCAGCAGTGCGTGCAGCTCGGCCGAGCCGACGTCGCAACGCTCGACCGCCTGCACGAGCCCGTGGCCGGGCTGGCACAGAAAGCGGCAGTCGGCGGCGTAGCGTTCGAGCAGCCCCTGGAAGCGGGCGCTGCGCAGTGTCGCCTGGGTCGCGAGCACGCCGGCGACGCGGCTTTTCGATTGCAGCGCGGCGGGCTTGACACCCGGCTCGACGCCGACGAGCGGAATCGGCAGCTTTTCGCGCACCAGCGCGATCGACTGCGCGGTTGCCGTATTGCACGCGACCACCAGCGCCTTCGCGCCTTGTGCGGCTAGCCATTCGCCGATGGCCAGCGTGCGGTCGGTGATGAAGTCGTCGTCGCGCTCGCCGTAGGGCGCGTACAGCGAATCGGCGACATACAGCAACGCCTCGTCAGGCAGTTGCGCGCGCACCGCGCGCAGCACGGACAGGCCGCCGAGCCCCGAGTCGAAAATGCCGATCGGCGCCTGCGACGCGGCGCCAGCGGCAACACTGCGGACAGTCGGGGACGGCGAAGGGGCGGGCATAGGCGAAAAAAACGAGCGTGAAGTGGCGGTCGGCGAAAAGGGTGAAACCACGGTGAGGCGCGAACGAGCGCGCAAGTATATCGCCCGTGCAGTACGGTCCGGCGCGAATGCCTGCTGGGCAGGCGTCGTGCCGCTACCGCGCGGGATGCTTCAGCGTGCTTCGATCAGGACTCGACCGAGCCCATCGCGCTTTGCTGGTAGTTCTGGATACCGACCTTGTCGATCAGATCGAGCTGGGTTTCGAGCCAGTCGATGTGCTCTTCGGTGTCGTCGAGAATCTTCGTGAAGATTTCGCGCGAGACGAAATCGCGCACCGATTCGCAGTAGGCAATCGCCTCCTTGCAGGTGCCTTGCGAAATCTGTTCGAGCTTCAGATCGCATTCGAGGATCTCTTTGGTTTCCTCACCGATCAGCAGCTTGTGCAGGTCCTGTAGATTCGGCAGACCGTCGAGCATGAAGATCCGTTCGATCAGCATGTCGGCATGCTTCATTTCGCCGATCGACTCGTCGTACTCGTGCTTGCCGAGCTTGTCGAGGCCCCAGTGGCCGTACATTCGGGCATGCAGGAAGTATTGATTGATCGCGGTCAGTTCGTTCTTCAACTGCGCGTTCAGATATTCGATGACCTTCTTGTCGCCTTGCATGTTATTTCCTTTTTCGGGAACCTTGAATTTCCAACAACAATAAACGCCATGTCCAAAAAAGCCAAGAGATCCGATACAACTGTTGGCGGCGTTGGCGGCCTCGTGCGTGCGGCGCCTTGCGCGTGCATGACGCACGGAAAGAAAAAGCCGGGATCGCGGCCCCGGCTTTTCGACTGACCTGAGTAGCGTTAATCGCGACTCATCAAGCGGTGGCGACCGGAATCTTGCCGATCTTGGCTTGCCATTCCTTCGGGCCGGTCTGGTGCACGGAGGTGCCGTTCGAATCGACGGCGACCGTGACCGGCATGTCCTGCACGTCGAACTCGTAGATCGCTTCCATGCCGAGGTCTTCGAACGCGAGCACCTTCGCGCTGCGGATCGCCTTCGACACGAGGTACGCCGCACCGCCGACGGCCATCAGATACGCGGCCTTGTGCTTCTTGATCGCCTCGATCGCGACCGGGCCGCGCTCGGCCTTGCCGATCATCGAAATGAGGCCCGTTTGCGCGAGCATCGTCTCGGTGAATTTGTCCATCCGCGTCGCAGTGGTCGGGCCCGCCGGGCCGACCGCTTCATCGCGCACCGGATCGACCGGGCCGACGTAGTAGATCACGCGGTTCGTGAAATCGACCGGCAGCTTCTCGCCCTTCGCGAGCATGTCGGCGATGCGCTTGTGCGCGGCGTCGCGGCCCGTCAACATCTTGCCCGACAGCAGCAGCGTCTGGCCCGGCTTCCAGGCCGCCACTTCTTCCGGTGTCAGCGTGTTGAGGTCGACGCGCTTGCTGGTTTCCGTGTTCGGTTCCCAGTGCACCTTCGGCCATGCGTCGAGCGACGGAGCTTCGAGCCTGGCGACGCCCGAACCGTCGAGCGTGAAGTGCGCGTGGCGGGTCGCCGCGCAGTTCGGGATGATCGCGATCGGCTTGGATGCGGCGTGCGTCGGCGCGGCCATGATCTTCACGTCGAGAACAGTGGACAGACCGCCGAGGCCCTGCGCGCCGATACCGAGTGCGTTGACCTTCTCGTGCAGCTCGACGCGCAGCTCTTCGATCCAGTCCTTCGGGCCGCGCGCGATCACGTCCTGAATGTCGATCGGGTCCATCAGCGATTCCTTCGCCATCACCATCGCTTTCTCAGCGGTGCCGCCGATGCCGATGCCGAGCATGCCCGGCGGGCACCAGCCCGCGCCCATCGTGGGCACGGTCTTCAGGATCCAGTCCACGATCGAGTCCGACGGGTTCAGCATCGCGAACTTCGACTTGTTCTCCGAGCCGCCACCCTTGGCCGCGACCTGCACGTCGATGGTGTTACCCGGCACGATCTCATAGTGGATCACGGCCGGCGTGTTGTCCCTGGTGTTCTTGCGCGCGCCTTCGGGCGGGCTCACGATCGATGCGCGCAGCACGTTGTCCGGATTCAGATAACCGCGGCGCACGCCTTCGTTGATCATGTCGGTGACGCTCATCGTCGCGCCGTCCCAACGCACGTCCATACCGACCTTCACGAACACCGTGACGATGCCGGTGTCCTGGCAGATCGGGCGCTTGCCTTCGGCGCACATGCGGCTGTTGGTCAGGATCTGCGCGATCGCGTCCTTCGCTGCGGGGCTCTGTTCGAGCTCGTACGCGCGGCCGAGCGCTTCGATGTAGTCGAGCGGATGGTAGTAGCTGATGTACTGCAGCGAATCAGCGATGCTCTGAATCAGGTCTTCCTGTTTGATGACGGTCATGGCTAGCTCAGTGGGGAGTGGCGCTTGTTGTCGGATCGCAGCACGGTGCGGTCAGTCTTGCGCCTTCATGGGAGTGGAAACCTTGATGCCGCCCACGGCGTGCAATGCCGCGGGCCCTTCGAAATGTTTGGGGTGCGTGCGCGTTTCGTCGAGCTTCATCGAGTCGGTGACCAGATGCCAGACTTCCTTCAGGAATAGCACGACGTAGACCGCCTGCGCGACGATCAGCCCGAGGTACAGCGGCACCTGCAGCCAGCGGCTCATGAAAACGAGGTGGGGCAGCGCGCGCATGGGGCGGCGCGGACGGGCGGAGGCGGGTCGCGAAGCGGACATAGGCAACGGTCAGATGAAGCGCAGGTGACGGAACAGGGGGCCAGGCGCCGACGGCGGTGCGGGGCGCGGCCACCGAAGGGGCGCGAGACTCGCGTCAGGCGCGCCATTGTACAGCGTCGGTCGAAGCTGCTGCTTTGCGGCGGGCAGCGCGCCCGCGACACCAGAATTACGATGCGATCGGCGGCACGCTGCGCGCCTTCAGGCTCGCGAGGCCGATACCGGCGACCACGCAGGCAAGCGCGATGCCGTGCGCGAGCGTGGGCCGCTCGCCGAGGAACTCGATGCCGTAGAGCGCCGCGGCGACCGGCAGCACCGCGCTGAACACGCCGGCAAGACTGCCTGGCACGTGACGGATGCCTTTCATCCACAGCCAGAACGAGAAGATGCTGGCCGACAGCCCGTACCACAACACCAGCATCCAGACGCTCGACGGCACCGCGCGATAGTCGAAATGCGCGAGCGCGCCGGCGCCGAGCGGCAGCATCAGCAGCAGGCCGAACAGATGCGTGTACGCGCAAATATCGATCGGCGCGAGCGTCTGCGTGAGGCGGCGGGACAGAATGATGTACAGCGATTCGCAGCACACGGCACCGAGCACCATGAAGTTGCCCGCGAGCGAGCCGGTGCCGGCCGTCGCATCCGCGCCCGCCTGGACGTGCGCGACATTGATGACGACGACGCCGACGATCGCCAGCGCGATCGACGCGAGCGCGCGGCCATCGGGCCGCTCCTTCAGGATCAGCCACGACAGCAGCGCGACGACCGCCGGAATCGTGCTCGTGATCACGCCGGCCGCGACCGCGCTGGTACGGGCGACGCCGTTGAGCATCAGCAGCGTGAAGCCGAAGGTGCCGAATAGCGCCTGCAAAAACAGGTTGATCCATTCGTCGCGTTTGACACGGCGCAGTTTGGTCGCGCGCAACAGCGGCCATAGCACGGCCATCGCGATTACGAAACGCAGCAGCGCGAACAGCGGGACGGGGACGAAGGCGACGATCGATTTACCGATTCCGACGTTGCTGCCCACCAGCAGCATCGAGGTAATGAGAAGCAGGGCGTAGCGATTCAAGCTGGAATCCGGACGGCTAGTTCAGTTAGCATTGTAAAAGGCCGTGCGAGAGAGCGTAAGGGTGCGAAAGCGGGCGCGCTGGCGGTGCGTCGAGTTCGCTCACCGGTATGCAATGTGCTGCGAGTGAGCGTAGAAGGCTCTGTAGAACGGGCGATCTTTTTCGCGCGCATCTCGTCTGATCAACGCGTAACTGCGTCGATGGCTGGCGCGATCTAAGGGTTTTCGCTTGCAGATCAATACGATGCGCGTAAGTGGCCGGTAAGTTGCAGCGCTTATGGTTAAGCCTTGACGTGGAATAGGATCGCGCAGGCCACCCGCATGCACGGATGTTGCGATGCCGCACGCACGCGCGTTTGACGGTATCGCGAGGTGGGAGACAGCGCCGCTCGTGGCGGCTCGAACAGGATAAGGCCCGCGCGCCCGACGTGCGCCGGTACAGGTTTTACGTTTCATCTTCACCAAGGGGTTGTCGATGTCTGCGATTGAATCGGTTCTTCAGGAACGCCGCGTTTTTCCGCCCTCCGCTGACACTGCGAAGGGTGCCACGATCTCCGGCATGGACGCGTACCGGGCGCTCGCCGCCGAAGCGCAGCGCGACTACGAAGGCTTCTGGGGGCGTCTCGCGAAGGAGACGCTGAGTTGGCACAAGCCGTTTACGAAGGTGCTCGACGAATCGAAGGCGCCGTTCTACACGTGGTTCGAAGACGGTCAGCTGAACGCGTCGTATAACAGCATCGACCGTCACGTCGAGGCCGGCAACGGCGAGCGCGTCGCGATCGTGTTCGAAGCCGACGACGGCAGCGTCACCAACGTCACCTATCAGGATCTGCTGCAACGCGTATCGCGCTTCGCGAATGCGCTGAAAAAACGCGGCGTGAAGAAAGGCGACCCGGTCGTCATCTATATGCCGATGTCGATCGAGGGCATCGTCGCGATGCAGGCGTGCGCGCGGATCGGCGCGACGCACTCGGTCGTGTTCGGCGGCTTCTCGTCGAAGTCGCTCAACGAGCGGCTCGTCGACGTCGGCGCGGTCGCGCTGATCACGTCCGACGAACAGATGCGCGGCGGAAAGGCTTTGCCGCTGAAGAACATCGCCGACGAAGCGCTCGCGCTCGGCGGCTGCGAGAAGGTCTCGAGCGTGATCGTGTACCAGCGCACCGGCGGCAAGGTCGCGTGGGACGCAGGGCGCGACCTGTGGATGCATGAACTCACGCAGGCCGAGTCGGATCAGTGCGCGCCCGAATGGGTCGACGCCGAGCATCCGCTCTTCATCCTCTATACGTCGGGCTCGACCGGCAAGCCGAAGGGCGTGCAGCACAGCACCGGCGGCTATCTGCTGTGGGCCGCGCAAACGCTGAAATGGACCTTCGACTGGCGCCCCTCCGACGTGTTCTGGTGTACCGCCGACATCGGCTGGATCACCGGCCATAGCTACATTACGTACGGGCCGCTCACGCTTGGCGGCACCCAGGTCGTGTTCGAGGGCGTGCCGACCTATCCGGACGCCGGGCGCTTCTGGCAGATGATCGCGAAGCACAGGGTCACGCTGTTCTATACGGCTCCTACTGCGATCCGCTCGCTGATCAAGGCCGCCGAGGCCGACGCTAAAGTGCATCCGAAGAGCTACGACCTGTCGACGTTGCGCATCATCGGCACGGTCGGCGAACCGATCAATCCGGAAGCGTGGGTGTGGTACTACGAGAACGTCGGCGGCGGCCGCTGTCCGATCGTCGATACGTGGTGGCAGACCGAGACCGGCGGCCACATGATCGCGCCGATGCCGGGCGCGACGCCGCTCGTGCCGGGTTCATGCACGCTGCCGCTGCCGGGCATCATGGCCGCGGTCGTCGACGAAACCGGGCAGGACGTGCCGAACGGGCAGGGCGGCATTCTGGTGGTCAAGCGTCCGTGGCCGGCGATGCTGCGCAACGTGTGGGGCGATCCGGACCGCTACAAGAAGAGCTACTTCCCCGACGAGCTCGGCGGCAGGCTTTACCTCGCCGGCGACGGCGCGGTGCGCGACAAGGAGACCGGCTACTTCACGATCATGGGCCGCATCGACGACGTGCTGAACGTGTCGGGCCATCGTCTCGGCACCATGGAGATCGAGTCGGCACTGGTGGCCAATCCGCTCGTCGCGGAAGCCGCCGTGGTGGGCCGCCCCGATGCGACGACCGGCGAGGCGGTGTGCGCGTTCGTGGTGCTCAAGCGTGCGCGTCCGCAAGGCGAAGAGGCCGTGAAGCTCGCGAACGACCTGCGCAACTGGGTCGGCAAGCAGATCGGTCCGATCGCGAAGCCGAAGGACATCCGCTTTGGCGAGAACCTGCCGAAGACGCGTTCGGGCAAGATCATGCGTCGTCTGTTGCGTTCGCTCGCGAAGGGCGAGGAAATCACCCAGGACGTGTCGACGCTGGAAAACCCGGCGATTCTCGATCAGCTCGGCGAGTCGATTTAAAGCGTTGTAAGCGGGTCCGCGCGGACGGCGGCGGCGTGTCGATCGACACGCTTGCGGGCACGCCGCGCAGACCCGTTATTCGAGCTGACGGCTTGCATCGCGGCGTCGCGCGGACAATCCCAATTGCCTCGCCGATGCCTTTTTGATACATAGGCGCATGGCCGCGCCGCACCTATCCTCCCACGCCAGGTTGAACCCCCCGCCCGAACCGCCACCGGTCTCGGCGGCGATGGCGCTCGCGCATCGCAGGTACTGGCGTTTCAACCTCGCGCTGATCGCGGTGCTGATGACGCTTGGCTTCTTCGTCTCCTTCGTCGTGCCATTGCTGGCGCCCGCGCTCGCGCAGGTGCACGCAGGCGGCTTCAGGCTGCCGTTCTACTTTGGCGCACAAGGCGCAATCCTGATCTACCTTGCGTTGATCGTCGTCTATATCGTGCTGATGCAGCGCGCCGATCGTCAGTTGCAGCACGCGTTCGAAGCGGATTCGCAGCGCGATGCGGCAAGCGGTCCCGCCGCGGATTCCACCACCGGCGCGAACGATGACGTCACGATCGGCACGGCCGCGCCGGCCGCGCGCGGGCGCTGAGCCGATGAAGCTCACGCATCGGCTGATCCGCTCGTACGCGCTCTATACGCTCGGCTTTCTGCTGTTCGTCTACGTGATGTGGCGCATCGAGCGCAGCACCGGTCCCGGGGTGTGGATCGGCTATGTGTTCCTGTTCGTGCCGATCGCGGTGTATGCGGTGATCGGCGTGCTGTCGCGCACGTCCGACCTGGTCGAATACTATGTAGCGGGGCGGCGCGTGCCGTCGGCGTTCAACGGCATGGCGACCGCGGCCGACTGGTTGTCGGCCGCGTCGTTCATCGGTCTGGCCGGCTCGATCTACGCGACCGGCTACGACGGCCTCGCGTACCTGATGGGCTGGACCGGCGGCTATTGCCTCGTCGCGTTCCTGCTCGCGCCGTATGTGCGCAAGCTCGCGCGCTACACGATTCCCGATTTTCTCGGCACGCGCTATTCGAGCAACGCGGTGCGCGGCCTCGCGGCGCTCGCCGCGATCCTGTGCTCGTTCGTTTATCTGGTCGCGCAGATCCAGGGCGTCGGGCTGATCGCGACGCGCTTTATCGGCGTCGATTTCGCGGTCGGCATTTTCTGCGGGCTCGCGGGCATTCTGGTGTGCTCGTTTCTGGGCGGCATGCGTGCCGTTACGTGGACCCAGGTCGCGCAGTACATCATCCTGATCCTCGCGATGCTGATACCGGTATCGATGATCGCGCACAAGGACGGCCTCGGCTGGGTGCCGCAATTTAGCTATGGGCGCCTGATGGAGCGCATGGAAGGGCTCGAGAAACAGGTGCGCGACGCGCCGCTCGAGGAGCGCGTGCGCGACGACTATCGACGCCGCGCCGCGTTGATGCAACTGCGGCTCGATACGCTGCCGCAATCGTTCATCGACGAAAAGCAGCGGCTCACGCAGGAGGTCGGCGATCTGCGCCGCCATAACGGTCCGTTGCGCGAGATCAAGGAGCGCGAGCGCGCGCTCGAACAGTTTCCGCGCGATGCCGCCGCCGCGCAGATCGTCTGGAGTCAGAAGCGCGACGACATGCTGATGCGGGCGAGCGCGCCGGTGCCGATGCAGGAACCGTTTCCTGCTGTCGGTGAGGAAGACCGGAGCACGCACGCGCGTAACTTTCTATCGCTGCTGCTGTGTCTGTCGCTTGGCACGGCGAGCCTGCCGCATATCCTGACGCGCTACAACACGACGACTTCGGTGGCGTCGGCGCGGCGCTCGGTCGGCTGGACGCTCTTTTTCGTCGCGCTGTTCTATCTGACCGTGCCGGTGCTGGCGGTGCTGATCAAGTACGAGATCCTGTCGAATCTGGTCGGCCATCATTTCGCCGATCTGCCGCAGTGGCTGACGCAATGGCGCAAGGTCGAACCGAGCCTGATCAGCCTTGCCGATACGAACGGCGACGGTATCGTGCGCTGGAGCGAGATCCAGATGCAGCCCGATATGGTCGTGCTCGCGGCGCCCGAGATCGCGGGGCTGCCGTATGTGATGTCGGGCTTGATCGCGGCGGGGGCGCTCGCGGCGGCGCTATCGACCGCGGATGGTCTGCTGCTGACGATCGCGAACGCGCTATCGCACGACGTGTACTACCACATGGTCGATCCGAACGCGTCGAGCCAGCGGCGCGTGACGATCTCGAAGATTCTGCTGCTGGGTGTCGCATTGTTCGCGTCGTACGTGGCGTCGCTGAATACGGGGAATATTCTGTTTCTGGTCGGGGCGGCGTTTTCGCTGGCGGCGTCGAGTCTGTTTCCGGCGCTCGTGCTCGGCGTGTTCTGGAAACGCACGACGCGGCTCGGCGCGGTGGCGGGGATGGTCGCGGGGCTCGTCGTGTGCATCTACTACATCGTGTCGACGTATCCGTTCTTCACGCAGATGACGGGATTCACAGGTGCGCGCTGGTTTGGCATCGAGCCGATCAGTTCGGGCGTGTTCGGTGTGCCGGCGGGTTTTCTCGTGGCGATCGGGGTGAGTTTGCTCGATCGAAAGGCGGACGCTTATACGATCGCGCTGGTCGACTATATCCGGCATCCGTAGGCGGTTTGCGCGGGGCTTTGGCCAGGGTGTGGCGCAGGGCGCGAAGTTTGCTATAATTCGGCTCCCCGCCGGAGAGATGGATGAGCGGTTTAAGTCGCACGCCTGGAAAGCGTGTATAGGTTAATAGCCTATCGGGGGTTCGAATCCCCCTCTCTCCGCCAGGACATCAATGAATACGGGCCTTTCGGCCCGTTTTTCTTTTCTACCAACACCGCTACCCACACGACATCGAGCGGTGCAATTCCCTGCCTGTTGGCGGCCGGTTGGGTGCGTTGTCTACGAACAACATAGGTCGGGTTTTCCCGGGAGCGCGGCTCGACAAAGAGGATAACCGGGGAACAAATGAAAAGCCCCGCTCGGGGCGGGGCTCATTAAGGCCTGGACCTAAGTCTTTCTGGCAGTTCGTTCGGCATGGCAAGAGAAGAAAATACCCGACAAGCTCTGTGGCATGCGTCGCCCCCGCCAAAGCTGCGCCATCTCCGTCGCGCGCGAGAATCCATATTGGGTCGTCTGCTCCAACGTCGGTCAACTCAACAATGTTGCGGGAATTGGGGCTCATATATCTAATCGCTGCCTCGGGGATACTCGACGATAAATGAGACAGGGTGTCGGTACTTCGAGGCGAACACCTCGGGGTGAAATGCAAACATTGTCGAGTGGATGCCCCGGGTGATATCGAACCAACCTCGCGCGGCGACGAGTGGATTAATCGCTCAGAAGACGCTTCAATTCCTCGAGAAACG
Organism: Paraburkholderia sp. UCT2; assembly: GCF_014397665.1. NCBI lineage: Bacteria > Pseudomonadati > Pseudomonadota > Betaproteobacteria > Burkholderiales > Burkholderiaceae > Paraburkholderia > Paraburkholderia sp. UCT2. The sequence goes on along the minus strand of NZ_VZQO01000063.1, from coordinate 1,541 downwards.
AAGCGGTCGTATAGCCCCACAACTCCGGGTCGAAATCTTGCCCGTAATCCGTTTCAAACGCTGAATCCAGATCATCCGGGTGCTCGCTTATGAACGAATCTATTTCGTGGATCATTTCGAGATGGCTTTCCCGTGGGCAGTCCCTCCTGTAGCACGAAACAATTTCCGGAATCGTTTCTCCCCATAAATCAGAATCCTGATTAAGGTATGCGCCAAACAACTGATAAAGTTTCGGGTAACGCTCTGACAGCATAATTTTCGCCTTCATCCAACATATGCGGTAAGAATGTAGTACGGCATTCCATTGTAGGTTTGATATTTCAGTACAACGACAACCTCATTCATCCGCGTCATTTTTCCTGTCTGTCGTGCAGTTCCATAGCCGACATCACTCGCCACACGCTGCGTCAGTGTAAGGGGGCCGCCACTACCTGAGCACTCCGCCCATTTCCTGATTTGTGTCGTATGGGCGCGCATTACTTCTGATATTGCCCATTCCGCCCGCTCCAGGTTCGTGAATGACGACACTCTTTTTCGATGCGGTTCAAGTCTCAGTCTTTCGCGCAATTGCGCTTCGGTCCGCCCCACGTGCTTTTCGAGTGTGTGCCCTCCCAGCCTCGGATTGAGCGCCTTTGCTTCATGCATTTGCAGATCGATCCGGCCCATCGTAACGCTGGCCACGCGTGCAGCCTTGATCGAGCCAGCGAACCCGAACGGCACGATCATATCGACTGACAGGCCGATGTTGTTCGCCATGTCAGGACTGGCGTTCATCGCCTCGGCCAGCTTCGCCGTACCTTGCTGGGTCAGCGTGACCGTATCCCGGCCCGTCCAGATTTGACGCAAACCTGCCGACGCCGTATCTGAGCCATGTACGCCGAACACAACACATCCGGCCTTGCTCGCCATCGTCGGTTCCGGCAGCACACATAGCGCTGCCGCCCCGACCATTTCCAGCACCCCGCCGACCACCTGCAAGCCGCCCCATAGCCGGTTGGAACGCATCTCCGTGGGGCTGATCGACTGGCGGGAGAGCACTGCCGCCAGTTGCGGCACACTGAGCACCACGCGCACGCCGTCCGAATCCTGTTGATACGACATTCCGGTGTCCTCTGTAGCTGTTGGGGCTGCTACGCTAGCAGGCGTCCACAGGGGGATGGAATGGGCGATGGATGATTTTAGGCTTCCGCTGCGATCAACGGAATGTCAACGTTTGTGCGCGCCGGAATGCACGCCGTAGCGCGTATGGACAGTCTGGACAAGAACGGTTCCGTTCAGCAAGGCAGCGCTCGTATAGCGCAGCGTGGACATATGGTTTGGCCATGCTCCCGTCGTCGCGCGTCGTTGTTCCAGCAGGTCCGTTCGGTGAGTGGCCGTCTCAACGTTGTTTGCCGCGCAATGCGCGAGCGCGCGCTGCGAGGTATCGCGCATAGCTCCGCCGGGACAGAACACAAAATCCGGTCAACGAGAATTTTGTGCACGCGGGATCGTCCCGAGAGGCGCGAAGCTTCGACAAGCCTCACCCCTCATCCCCCTCCCGC
>NZ_VZQO01000062.1:0-38183 GCF_014397665.1 Paraburkholderia sp. UCT2 | reverse complement strand
GCTTTACGCCATGCTCGGCATCGGCCTCGTCAACATGCTGGTCGCGCTCGACCAGACCGTCGTCAGCACCGCGCTGCCGTCGATCGTCGCCGAGCTGCACGGCTTCGAATATTTTGCGTGGATCGCAAGCGCGTACCTGCTCGCCTCGGTCGTCACGGTGCCGGTGTTCGGGCGGCTCGGCGACTACTTCGGGCGCAAGCGCTTCGTGATCGCCGCGGTGATCACGTTCACGGTCGCGTCCGTGTTGTGCGGCCTCGCCAACAGCATGCTGTTTCTCGCGATCGCGCGCGGACTGCAAGGCGTTGGCGGCGGCATGATGGTCGGCACCGCGTTCGCGTCGATTCCCGATCTGTTCCCCGACCCGCGCACCCGCGTGCGCTGGCAGGTCGTGCTGGCCGCGGCCTACGGCATCGGTACCGCGGCCGGCCCGTCGCTCGGCGGCTGGATGAGCGAGCACCTCGGCTGGCGCTCGACGTTTCTCGTCAATCTGCCGGTGGGCGCGGCGGCGCTCTATTTCATCTGGATGCATCTGCCGAATTTCCGGCGGCCGCATGACGGCGAAGTAAAGATCGACTGGCTCGGCGCGGGGCTCGTCGCGGCCGTGCTCGGCGGCTTGCAGGCGTTTATCGAAGCGGTGCCGAAGCACGGCCTCACCGTGGGCAATCTCGTGCTCGGCGCGTGCGTGATCGCCGGCGCGATCGCACTCTTCACGTGCGAAAAGCGCGCCACGCATCCGATCGTTCCGCTCGATCTGTTCAAGGACGCGCAGCTCGTCACGCTATTCACGCTCGGCATGCTGTCCGGGTTCGTGATGTTCTCGCTGATCTTCTTCGCGCCTTTGCTGCTGCAAGGCGGCTTCGGTCTTTCGCCGCAGCAGGCCGGCCTGCTCGCGACGCCGATCGCCGCGTGCATCGCGCTCGGCAGTGTGGTGAACACGCGCATCGTGATTCACATGAAGAAGCCCACGCGCATTCTGACGATCGGTTTCGCGCTGCTGATGTTCGCGTCGATCGCGCTCGCGTTCGCCAATCCGGACACACCGCGCTGGCGCATCGTGCTGCCGATGGGCGCGGTCGGCATCGGCCTCGGCTTCATCCTGAACAACCTGAACGTGTTCGGCCAGGAGATCGCCGGACGCGAGCGCTTCGGCATCACGACCGCGCTATTGCAATCGACGCGCATGGTCGGCGGCATGCTCGGCACCAGCATCGTCGCGACTGTCGTGCAGCATCACTATCGCAATGTCGTCACGCGCACGATGAGCGTGCTCGGAGAGCCGGCCGCATCGCAATGGCGGCCGCGTTTCGTCGATCTGCGCATCCTGATCGACGACGCGTCGCGCACACAGCTGATTGCGGATATGAAGAAGTCGGGACTCGATACGCTCGCGCTGATCGATAGCGCACGCGACGCGCTCGTGCAGTCGATTCATATCGGTGTGTGGCTGACGGCGGTGGCATCGCTCGCGGCCGCGCTGCTGGTGCAGCGGATTTCGCATGTGGTGTTTCGCAAGAGCTGACAAGTGGCCCGATGATGGCCGCCGATATCCGCGGTGCGGCTAGCTCGCACCGTGCATTGCAAAAGGAAACAAAAAAGCCTGGTGAACCGCATCTTTCGTGCAGCCCGCCAGGCTTTTTGATTGAGTTAAATCGTCCTTAACGCACGAGACACGGCCGCTTGTTGTCGAACTTCCAGTTCGGAATCAGATATTGCATGGCAATGCCGTCGTCGCGCGCGCCGAGGCCGTGCTGCTGATACATCGCGTGCGCCTTCTCGAGCGCATCCATATCGAGTTCGATGCCGAGCCCCGGCTTCTGCGGCACCTTGACCTTACCGCCGACGATCTGCAGCGGATCGTGCGTCAGGAACTGACCATCCTGCCAGATCCAGTGCGTATCGATCGCGGTGATCTTGCCCGGCGCCGCGGCCGCGACGTGCGTGAACATCGCGAGCGAAATGTCGAAGTGGTTGTTCGAATGCGAACCCCACGTGAGGCCCCAGTCGTTGCACATCTGCGCGACGCGCACCGAGCCCTGCATGGTCCAGAAATGCGGATCGGCGAGCGGAATATCGACCGATTGCAGCTGGATGGCGTGACCCATCTGACGCCAGTCGGTCGCGATCATGTTGGTCGCCGTCGGCAGGCCGGTTGCGCGACGGAACTCGGCCATCACTTCGCGGCCCGAATAGCCGTTCTCCGCGCCGCATGGATCTTCCGCGTAGGCGAGAACACTGTGTTTGTCACGGCACAGGCGCACCGCTTCCGCGAGCGACCATGCGCCGTTCGGGTCGAGCGTCACGCGCGCTTCGGGGAAGCGCTCGGCGAGTGCCGTGACCGCTTCGATCTCGGCGTCGCCTGGCAGCACGCCGCCCTTCAGCTTGAAGTCGTTGAAGCCATAGCGCGCCTTCGCGGCCTCGGCAAGACGCACGACCGTCTCCGGCGTCAGCGCTTCCTCGGTGCGCACGCGCTCCCAGTCGTCACGCGCGCCGGCGTTGTTCGCGTACGGCAGATCGGTCTTGTTGCGATCGCCGATATAGAACAGGTAGCCGAGCATTTCCACTTCGTCGCGCTGCTGGCCTTCGCCGAGCAGTGCCGCGACCGGCACGCCGAGATGCTGCCCGAGCAGATCGAGCAGCGCGGCTTCGAGCGCGGTCACCGCGTGAATCGTCGTGCGCAGGTCGAAGGTCTGCAGGCCACGCCCCCCAGCGTCGCGATCGGCGAACTGCGTGCGCACCTTGTTCAGGATCGCCTGCAGATTGCCGATCGACTGACCGACCACGAACGGCCGCGCGTCGTCGATCGTCTTGCGGATGTTCTCGCCGCCCGGCACTTCGCCCACGCCGGTATGGCCCGCGCTGTCGCGCAGAATCACGATGTTGCGCGTGAAGAACGGACCATGCGCGCCGCTCAGATTCATCAGCATGCTGTCGCGACCGGCGACGGGCACGACGCGCAGTTCGGTGACGACCGGCGTGGCGTTCGATTCGGTAGGTTTGGTGGACATGGGAAAAGCACCTGTGTGATGAAGTAGGCCGGCCGGCGGAAGCCGCCGCGCGCTGCGTGCGTGTTCGACCGGACCGGATGAGAACTCGAATACAGAAAAATCGACGGCCGCATGCGAGCCGTCAGTGTAGTCAATGCGCGTTGCCGCGCAACGAATCGGGCAACGGCTCGCGATTGCCGGGCTTGTTGCGCGTCAGGAAGCCGGCCGCCGCCGCGAGCAGCGACGCGACGCCGAGACCGTACAACCCGCCCGTGATCGAGCCCGTGTGTTGCTGCAGATAGCCGAAGGTGGCCGGCGCGAAGAAGCCGCCGAGGTTGCCGAGCGAATTGATCAGCGCGAGCACGCCGGCGGCGACGCGCGCATCGAGGTAGCCCTGCGGAATCGGCCAGAACAGCGACGACGCCGCCTTGAAGCCGATCGCCGAGAAGCAGATCGCGACGAACGAGAACACCGGGTTGCCCGACGTCGACGCGAACAGACCGACTGCTGCGATGACGAGCGCGACCGCGAGCCAGCCCTGCTGATGACGCCATTTCGCCGATACGACCGCGAAGCCGTACATCGCGACCATTGAGATCAGCCACGGAATCGCGTTGAACATGCCGACCTCGAAGTCGGAAAGGCCGCCCATCTTGCGGATGATGGTCGGCAGCCAGAAAGTGGCCGCGTAGATGGTCAGCTGGATCGCGAAGTACAGGAAGCAGAACAGCGCGATTTGCGGGTCCTTCAGCAGCTTCACCGTCGGCAGATGCGCGCCGCCTTGCGCTTCGCGCTCGCCCTGTTCGGCCGCGATCGATTGTTCGAGCACACGCTGTTCTTCGGCCGTGAGCCAATGCGCGTCACGGATGCGCGACTTCAACAGCAACCAGCTGACGACGCACAGCGCGATCGAGAACGCGCCTTCGATCAGGAACATCCACTGCCAGCCTTGCAGGCCGAGGCCGCGAATCGACAGCAGCGAGCCGGTGATGGGACCGGACAGCACCGACGCGAGCGCCGAGCCCGACAGAAAGATCGCCATCGCCTTGCCGCGTTCCTTTTGCGGCAGCCACTGCGTGAAGTAAAAGACGACGCCGGGAAAGAAGCCCGCCTCGGCGACGCCGAGCAGGAACCGCAGCACGTAAAACGACGTGTCGTTCCAGACGAACGCCATTGCTCCCGCCACCAGCCCCCACGTGCCCATGATGCGCGTGAGCCAGGCGCGCGCGCCGAACTTCTGCATCAGCACGTTCGACGGCACTTCGAACAGCGCGTAGCCGATGAAGAACAGCCCGCTGCCAAGCCCGTAGGCGGCCGCGCCGATGCCGAGATCGGCCTTCATGTGCGCGTTGACGAAGCCGATGTTCACGCGGTCGATATAGTTCGCGATGAACATGATCAGGAAAAGCGGCAACACGTTGCGCTTCACCTTCGCGACCGCCGATTCCAGCGGGTCGAGCGCGGTGGTCAGAACTGATGTCAAGTTGTGTCTCCCTGTCGGCCACGAGGCCTGGTGGAACGCAGCGCGGCGCACCCGGTGGGTGCAAGACCCTGCGCTACGCCTGATATGTTGTCTGACGACAGTCTACCGCGTTACTTTTGTCAAATCCAGCAGGGTGTTTACCCTGTGGTTCCAGAGGGACCGCCTTGAAATAACGGCAGATTCAAAGGTTAAGGACCCTGTTGACCAACCCGGAATCCGTCTCGAACTAAGACGTCTGATGTCTACAATTGACAGACTGTCGTCAGCAGCCCATGCGTTTGCGCAAATGTCCGCCTCATCCCCGCCCCCACCGCGCATCTGCACGCAAAAAATAGCCCGCGCCGATGCCGCCGAACGCGGCAGAATCGAGTACAGTCCTGTGCGATACTTTGCAGGATCAGTCAACCAGCCACAAAAATGAGCAGCCTAACTGAAAAGGTGGTGGCCACCCTTTCCGATGAGATTCGCCGCGGGGCGCTGAGGCCAGGCGACCGCATCCCCACCGAAGTCGCGATGATGAAGCAGCTGTCCGTGAGCCGCTCCGTGGTCCGCGAGGCGATTTCGCGTCTGCAGGCAGAGAGGATCGTCGAGACGCGCCATGGCATTGGCACGTTCGTGCTCGCGCCCGCCGCCGAAAAGCCGATGCAGCTTCCCGCCGCCGATCTCACCAGCATGCTCGACGTGATGGCGATCATCGAGTTCCGGATCGACGTCGAAGCGGCCGCGGCCGCGCTCGCGGCATCGCGGCGCACAGAGCAGAACCTGAAGCAGATCCGCACTGCGCTCGATCGATTCGAGTCGGAGCTCGAGCGCGGCAGCACCGACACGCTCGCACACGACATCGAGTTCCATTTGCAGATCGCGCGCGCGAGCGGCAACCGCTATTTCTTCGACGTGCTGAGCCAGCTCGGCCGCTCGGTCAGCCCGCGCACCCGGCTCGGTTCGGCCGAGATCGCGGAGCTAGACCATATCGAGGTGTTGCGCAGCGTGCTCGGCGAGCATCTGATGATCTATCGCGCGATCGAGCGTCAGGATGCCGACGACGCGCGCGCCGCGATGCGCATGCATCTGAGCAACAGCCGCGAGCGACTGCGCCGCGCGCATGCCCTGACGAAGGCTGGCGTGTGATCACATGCGGGGCTGAGCGGCCGCCCCGCAACACGACACGCCGCCGGCAATGCCCTCACTGCCCCACGTCGAGATCCATTAACGCCGAGCTCAGCGATTTGCCATGCGCGTCGAGCGCGAGCGAACGCGTCACGCCGCCGCCGAGCGCGTCGCCGAGCACGAAGTTGAATGCGGCAATGCCCGGCAACTCATGGCGCACCACCTCGCCGCGCACCACATCGCGCAGATGCGTCTTGACGCGCTCGGGCGTCAGCACATCGCGCAACCGCTCGTAATGCAGCGCGTCGTAGCAGATCACCGAGATATTGAGCGTATTGCCCTTGTCGCCGGTGCGCGAGTGGGCCAGTTCTCGTAGTTTCATCTCAAGCCTCCATCAGCGAGAAAGCCGGCGCCGCATACTCGCGCGGCAGCAGCACCGATTGCACCGCGACCACCTCGCGCGCCGCCTTCGTCACGCCGCCGCCGCCCGCCGGTCCGTTCGTGTACAGCGTCTCGACCTCGTTGCCGATGCGCAGCGCCTGCGCGAGCGACGCCGTGCGTCCCGCCACCCGGGCGCGCACTTCGTACGGCTCGCCATGACCGGCCGCCACCGCGTCACCATGCAGTGCGTTCACGCCGATCAGATCGAAGCGCAACTCGCGCGTCTGCACGCCGGTCAGCGCGAGACGCTCGCGCACGATATCGAGCGCGAGCCGCGCCCGCGCGAGCGCGCCGGGTCCGCCGTACGAAATCTGCCCCTCGCCGATATAGCCGTCGAAATACGCAACCGACACTTTCAACGTCGCGGTGCGCTCCGTGCCGCCACCGCCGGTGACGCGCACACGGTCCACGGCTTCCTGCTCGACGCGCACCTGCGAGAAATCGGCGACCACGTCGGGCTGCAGATAACGACGCGGATCGTGGATCTCGTAGAGCAACTGCTCCTTGCAGGTCGCCTCGGTCACGAGCCCGCCACTTTGCGCGAGCTTCGTGATCATCACTGAACCGTCCCGCGCAACTTCGGCGATCGGAAAGCCGAGCCGTGCGAGATTCGGCACGTCCTTGAAACCGGGGTCCGCGAAATAGCCGCCGGTGATCTGCCCCGCGCATTCGAGCAGATGGCCGATTACCGTCGCCTGGCCGAGCATCGGCCAGTCGTCCATGCGCCAGCCGAATTCGTGGATCAGCGGCGCGACGAACAGCGACGGATCGGCGACGCGCCCGGTCAGCACGATCTGCGCCCCGGCCGAGAGCGCCTCGACGATGCCGCTCGCGCCGAGGTACGCATTGGCCGATATCAGCCGGTCCGCGTACGCGGCCACCGCCTCGCCCGATTCGACGAAATGGAAGTCGCCCGCGCGCACGACGTCGAGCACGTCGTCGCCGGTGACTGCGGCAATCCTCAGGCCGCCGAGACCCAACTCGCGCGCGATCTGCGCGGTCCGGCGCGCTGCCGCGAGCGGATTGGCCGCGCCCATGTTCGACACGATACGCACGCCGTTGCGCGCCGCGACGGGCAGCACCGCGCGCATGCGCGCTTCGAGCAGCGGGTCGTAGCCGAGCTCCGGGTCCTTGCTGCGCGCCTGCTGCGCGATCGCGATCGTGCGTTCGGCGAGGCATTCGAACACGAGATAGTCGAGCTGGCCGTGTTCCGCGAGTTCGAGCGCGGGTTCGATGCGGTCGCCCGAATAGCCCGCGCCCGCGCCGATGCGCACGACGCGTCGAGGTTCAGTGGCTGTCATGGTGCTCCCGTTCCTTCGGTGAAGCTCACAGTGGAAAGATCCCGAGCACGACGCACGCGATCGTCATCACGACCGACGCGCCGAACAGCAGGGGAAACGTGAATCGTTGATGATCGGCCAGATCGATACCGCACAGCCCGACCACGAGGAACGTCGCGGGCGTGAGTGGACTCACCGGAAAACCGGTGGTCATCTGTCCAAGCAACGCGGCCTGACCGACGTGCACCGCCGGCACGCCGAGCTGGCCGGCCACTTCCGCGATCACCGGCAGTACACCGAAATAAAACGAATCGGGATCGAACAGCATGCTGAGCGGCATCGACAGCAGGCCGAGCACGATCGGAATATGACTCGCCATCGCCGGCGGCACGAAGCCGACGGCCGCCTGCGCCATCGCCTTCAGCATGCCGCTGCCCTGCATCACGCCGGTGAACACGCCGGCCGCGAGCAGGATGCCGGCCATCATCAGCGCGGCGCGCGCATGCGCGTCGATCCGTTTGCGCTGCATGTCCACATTCGGATAGTTGACCATCAATGCGATGCATAGGCCCACCATGAACATGATCGCCGGCGGAATCTTCTCGCCCATCACGACCATCGTGCCGAGCACGACGAGCGTCAGCACGATGTTGAACCAGAAGTTTTGCGGGCGGCGCAGCGCCTGTTGTTCCGGCGTCAGTTCGCGTTGGGGCATCGGCACGGAACCGCTCGCAGCGTTGAGACCGAGGCGCTTTTCCTCGCGCCGCCCGAGCCAGTACGCCATCGAGAACACAAATACGAGGCCGATCGCCTGCACCGGAATAAGCGGATTGAACAACGCCGAGATCGGCAGATGCAGCGACGCGGACGCGCGAATCATCGGCCCCGTCCATGGCAGGAAATTGATGCCGGCCGCCATCGATACCGCCGCGGCGAGCACGCGCCGGTCCATCTTCAGGCGGTCGTAGAGCGGCAGCATCGCCGGAATGGTGACGAGAAAGCAGACGGCGCCGGAGCCGTCGAGGTGGATCAGCAGCGCGAGCAGCGTGGTGCCCATCACGATGCGCGTGGGCCGTGTGCCGACCGCGCGCAGGATGCGCTCGATGATCGGGTCGAGCGTACCGGCGTCGGTGATCGTGCCGAAGTACAGGATCGCGAAGACGAACATGCAGACGACGGGCGCGAGGCTCTTGAGGCCATCGACGACGAACTTGCTCGTCTGCAAGCCGAAGCCGCCGAGCAGCGAGGCCGCGAGCGGCACGATGATCAGCGCGACGAGCGGCGACATGCGTTTGGACAGGATCGCGCCGAGCAGCACGACGATGGTAGCCAGCCCCAGCAATGGCAGCATGAGCTTGTCTCCGGGTTGTTTTTTAGTGTGATCGAGCGTAAGTTCGGGGCAGCAATAATGCAATTGAAATGAATTGATTGCAGCAATCACAAATCATCATGGATCTGAATCTCCGCGACATCCGCGCGTTTATCGCGGTCGCGCAAACAGGCAGCTTCACGCGTGCGGCCGCGCGGCTGCATCTGTCGCAACCGGCGTTGACGGTGCAGATTCGCCGGCTCGAGGAAACGGTCGGCCTGCGCCTGTTCGATCGCAACAGCCGCAACGTCGCCCTGACGCCGACCGGCCGCGAGCTGCTGCCCGTGCTGCAGAAATCGCTGCACGACATGGAGCACGTGCTGCTCGATGCGCGCGCGCTCGGCGAAGGCGGGAGCGGCACGGTGCGCATCGCGTGTCTGCCGACCTTCGCGGCGAGCGTGCTGCCCGAACTCGTGCAGGCGCTGAGAAAAGCCGTGCCGCGCGTCGGCTTCGAGGTGCGCGATGTCGTCGCGAGCATGGTCAACACGTTGGTGCGCAACGAGGAAGCCGATATCGGACTGACGGGCGGCGAGCTGAACGACAGCGGGCTCGAGGTACTGCATGCGGGCATCGACCGGCTCGTCGCCGTGCTGCCGAAGCAGCACGCGCTCGCGCGGCGGCGCCGGCCCGTCACGCTCGCCGATCTCGCCAGCGAGCCGCTCGTGCTGACCGCGCAGGGCACGAGCGTGCGAGCGGTCGTCGACAGCGCGTTCGCCGACGCGCAATGTGAGCCGCGCATCGCCTGCGAACCGACCTACATGATGAGCGCGGTCGCGATGGCGCGCGCCGGGCTCGGCATCACGATCCTGCCGGCGTCGGCGCGCGAGGTACGCGCGGAGCCCGAGCTAGTCGCGCGACCGATCGACGAAGCCGCGTTCACGCGGCGCATCGCGCTGATCAAAAAGCGCGGCCGAACCTTGCCGCCGGTGACCGAGACCTTCGTCGCGATGCTGATCGAACGGCTCGACGCGTCATAGGGCCGCACAGCGTGGTTTTGCGCGTCGCGCGCAGCCCTAATTTTCACGATACGAAAAGATGCCGCGCGTCGTAAAAAATCATGTTGCGGGGCACAAAGCGGCCATTTCACGATGCCCGGCGGCGTTGCACATCGCAAAACGGATCTCACAAACCTTTGTTTTTACACGAATATTTTTAATATAAAGACCGGCTCGACGCCCAATTGCCCGCCGATTCGCTGACGTAGACTCTTTCACAAGAGCACGCGCTTCACGCAGTCGGATTCGAGGGGCCTCACGACACGGCCACTCAAATCCCGCAGATTGCGAAGAAGCCGTCACGAATCGCGGCTTTTTTAATTGGCAACTGGGAGACTAAAAATGAAAGGCTTTCGCTTTGGTTCGACGCAGGGAGCGTTCTACATTCTGCCGGGTCAGGACGGCTGGGAAGCCACCTACGGCAACGAAACGCTCGGAGAATTCTCGAGCCCGCAACAGGCCGCCGACGACCTCGCGCGCGGTCTGAGCTGCGAGCATCTGTCGGAGCTCGACACGTCGACGCTCGAAATTCCGGAGAAGCTCGCCGATTGGGAAATCGTTCACGTATAAGGACGGGCATGACCGACGGCGACGTAGCAGTGACAGTAGAAACGACAATGGCGCCCGAAGGCGCCATTGTCGTATTTGCGGTCCTGCTTGCGGCTTTGTCCGCGGTTGTACTGCGTGCTTACCGCGCGGCTTTCGGGGCCAGCGCAGGTGCGGCCGCGGCGCTTACCGCATCAGTCGCCCGTGCGAGCTCAAGCCACCGAATCGACGATTGCGTTCAGCGTCGCGCTCGGGCGCATCGCCTTGCTAGTCAGCTCGACGTTCGGACGGTAGTAGCCGCCGATATCCACCGGCTTGCCCTGCGCCGCGCCGAGTTCCGCGACGATCTTCGCCTCGTTGTCGGCCATCGCCTTCGCCACGCCCGCGAACTGCGCCTGCAGCGCGGCATCGTCGGTTTGCGCGGCCAGTGCTTCGGCCCAGTACATCGCGAGGTAGAAGTGGCTGCCGCGATTGTCGATACCGCCGACCTTGCGCGCCGGCGACTTGTCGTTGTCGAGGAACTTGCCGGTCGCCTGATCGAGCGTCTTCGCGAGAATCTGCGCCTTCGGGTTGTGATACGCGGTGCCCAGATGCTCGAGCGATGCCGCCAGCGCGAGGAATTCACCGAGCGAATCCCAGCGCAGGAAGCCTTCCTCGACCAGCTGCTGCACGTGCTTCGGCGCCGAACCGCCCGCGCCGGTTTCGAACATGCCGCCACCGGCCATCAGCGGAACGATCGACAGCATCTTCGCGCTGGTGCCCAGTTCCATGATCGGGAACAGGTCGGTCAGGTAGTCGCGCAGCACGTTGCCGGTGACCGAGATCGTGTCCTTGCCGGCGCGGATGCGCTCGACCGAGAACTTCGTCGCTTCGACCGGCGTCATCACGCGGATGTCGAGACCGTTCGTGTCATGATCCTTCAGGTACTGCTCGACCTTCCTGATGATCTGCGCATCGTGCGCGCGCGCCGCGTCGAGCCAGAACACGGCCGGCGTGTTGGAAGCGCGGGCGCGGTTCACCGCGAGTTTGACCCAGTCGCGGACCGGCGCGTCCTTGGTCTGGCACATACGGAAGATGTCGCCCTGTTCCACCGGCTGCTCGAGCAGCACCGCGCCGGCTTCGTCGGTGACGCGGACCACGCCGTTCGCCTGGATCTGGAACGTCTTGTCGTGTGAACCGTATTCTTCGGCGGCTTGCGCCATCAGCCCGACGTTCGGCACCGTGCCCATCGTAACCGGGTCGAACGCACCGTGCTTCTTGCAGTCTTCGATCACCGCCTGGTACACACCAGCGTAGCAACGGTCCGGAATCACCGCCTTCGCGTCGTGCAGCGCGCCATCGGCGCCCCACATCTTGCCCGACTCGCGGATCATCGCCGGCATCGATGCGTCGACGATCACGTCGCTCGGCACGTGCAGGCTCGTGATGCCCTTGTCCGAGTTGACCATCGCGAGCGGCGGACGCTGTTCGTACTGCGCCTCGATGTCGGCTTCGATCGCCGCGGCCGTTTCAGCCGGCAGATCCTTCAGACGCGCGTACAGGTCGCCGATACCGTTGTTCGGGTTGAAGCCGACCTTGGCCAGTGCTTCCGCATGCTTCGCGAGCACGTCCTTGTAGAACACCGACACCACATGACCGAAGATGATCGGGTCCGAGACCTTCATCATCGTGGCCTTCAGGTGCACCGAGAACAGCACGCCGTTCGCCTTCGCCTCGGCGATCTGCGCTTCGATGAAGCTGCGCAGCGCGTTCTTGCCCAGCACCGACGCGTCGATGATTTCGCCTGCCTGCACCGGCGTCTTCGCCTTCAGGACCGTGATCGTGCCGTCGGCGGCGGCCAGTTCGATCTTCACGCTACCGGCCTGCGCGACCAGCGCCGACTTCTCGCTGCCGTAGAAATCGCCATCGCTCATGTGCGAGACGTGCGACTTCGAGTCCGCGCTCCATGCGCCCATCTTGTGCGGATGCTTGCGCGCGTAGTTCTTCACCGACAACGGCGCGCGGCGGTCCGAATTGCCTTCGCGCAGCACCGGGTTCACCGCGCTGCCCTTGATCTTGTCGTAGCGGGCCTTGACGTCCTTCTCGGCGTCGGTCGTCGCGACGTCCGGGTACGACGGCAGCTTATAGCCCTGGTCGCGCAGCTCGGCGATCGCGGCCTTCAACTGCGGCACCGACGCGCTGATGTTCGGCAGCTTGATGATGTTCGCTTCCGGGCGCATGGTGAGTCCACCGAGCTCCGCCAGATCGTCGGAAGCCTTCTGCTCCGCGCTCAGGTAGTCCGGAAATGCGGCAATGATCCGGCCGGCGAGCGAGATGTCACGCGTTTCGACGAGCACGTCGGACGAGCGCGTGAACGCCTTGACGATCGGCAGCAGCGAGTACGTCGCCAGTGCGGGCGCTTCGTCGGTCAGGGTGTAGATGATCTTCGGCGGTGTGGACATGATTAATGCTTTGCTAGGAAGTGATAGACAGAGCGTTGGCAGTCGAAGCCAGCGCAAATCGTGGCGCGACGGCGACGGCGTCAGTTCGGCACGACGCAACCCCGCGACCTTCGTTTTGCGATACGACCGAGAGTATATGCGCGTTTTCCACTAAATGTGACTAGACAAACAGGTCGCGAGACCCTACCCAAAGGGGTCGAGCCCTGACTGGCAAGGGTTTGCGGCCGATCACCCCGGTCTTAAGACAGATATCTTATAGAGGACTTGGGGAATATTATTTTTGGATGAATGCGAATTGGTCGCATTGACGAGCCGCAAATGCCGCCACCGAGCCGTGACTGTTGCCCTCCACTTGCCGACGATTGGGCGCCTCGAAGATACGCTTGCGCCGCCGGCTCCTCACGCCCGCGCTTAGCGCGTCACGACGTCCTGCGCCGGCGTCGTCGACGGACGGCGCACGAGCGTCCATAGCAGGCTGCTCGATCTCGGCAAGCCGGTCGTGCTGTTTGGGCGCAGTTCGCGCTTTCAGATTTCGAGCGTCGGCACCGACAGCAATCTCGCCGGCTTTATGCTCGCGGACCATCTGATCAAGCTCGGTCACAAGCGCATCGCGAATCTCGGCTTTGGCCGTTCGCGCTGGAACGACGAACGGATTCGCGGCATTCGCAATTGTCTCGACGAATACGGGCTGTCGCTCCACGTTCACGATGCACAAAGCCTGTCGGCGGCGGCCGGCGAGCGCGCCTGCTCGGGCCTGATGCTCGGTCCGAAACGACCGGACGCCCTGCTCATTGCCCGCGTCCGAGAAACTCCCCCACCATCCGGTTGAACTTGTCCGCATGCTCCCACTGCGCCCAATGCCCGCAGCGGCCGAACACATGCAGATCGGCGTTCGGCATCCCGGCAACGAGCCGCAGGCCGATGTCCATCGGCACGAAACGATCGTCGCGACCCCAGATCACGAGCGTCGGCGCGGTTACTTCGCCAAGGCGCGGCCCGTAGTCGTTGAACTGCTTCGGATTCGCGGCGAGGCTGGCGACGAAGTTCTCGAGGTGATCGCGGCGCGCCAGCATGTTCGCGAGGCGCGCGTGCATCAGGTCTTCGGTCAACGCCTTCGTGTCGAACACGAAGACGCTCATCATGCGCTGCAGGTTCTCGATGGTCGGGTTGCGGTACAGGCCTTGCAGCAGCTTGATGCCTTCGGTCGGCATCGGCACGAACTGGCTCGGGCCGCCGGTGCCGCCGCCCATCAGCACGAGCTTGCCGACGCGTTGCGGCTCGGCGAGCGCGAACGCGACCGCGCTATGCCCACCCATCGAGTTGCCGATGATATGCGCGCGTTCGATATCGAGCGCATCGAGCAGCGCCTTCAGGCAGCGCGCGTTCAGTTCCGAGCGCGAGCCCTTGCAGACGATCGGGTCGCTCTTGCCCCAACCGAGGCAGTCCATCAGGATCACGCGATAGCCCGCCGCGACGAGCGGCTCGACGTTGCGATTGAAGTTGGCCCAGCCGGTCGCGCCCGGTCCGGAGCCGTGCAGCATCACGACCGTTTTCGCACCCTGCCCCACGTCGTTGTAGTGGAGCTGCATCTCGCGGCCGTCTTCGGTGATGCGGACGAATCGGCTGGTCGCTTCCTCGGTGATCGCCGCTGCTTGCGTGTTGGTGTTGCTCATGTCGAATTCCTTTGTTTCACGGATTAAGTGACCGCGAGTCGCCGTTGACGGCGGACCCGCGCGGTATTTCGGGCTGCAAAGCTATTGCGCGGCCACCGGGGTATAACGAAGTGTCGAGCGATTCACGACGAGCCACGCGCCAATCGCGGCGACCGCGATCAGCGGAATGCTCGCGCCGAGCAGCACGCTCGCACCCTGACCGATCGCGAGCAGTTGCCCCGCGATCAACGGTCCGAGGATCGAGCCGAGACGGCCCACCGCCACGGCCGCGCCGACGCCGGTGCCACGCACTTCGGTCGGGTACAGGCTGCTTGCCAGCGCATACAACACCGACTGGCCGCCGACCAGGAACAGCCCCGCGATCAGACCGCCCCACGCCATCGACGTGCCGCCATTCGCGCTCAGCAACGCGCCAAGCGCAACGACGATGCCGACATACATGCCCGCGACCGTGCGGCGCCGGCCCATCCGGTCCATCATGCCGGCGATCACGATCGCGCCGATGCCGCCGCCGATGTTGAACATCATCTGTACGATACCGGACTGCACGCGCGTCAGACCGCGCGTCAAGACGAGCGACGGCAGCCAGTTGATCAGGAAATACAGCACGATCAGCGTGCCGAGATAGCTGATCCACAACGCGATCGTCGTGCCCGCGCGCCCTTCCTGCCACAGCGCGTGGGTCACGCTAGCCGACGCATCGCGTCGCGCGCCTTTGATTGCACGCGCCGCGACGAACTGCGCCGACTCGCGCAGGAACAGCGCAAGCAGCGGCAGCACCAGCAACGGCCCGAAGCCGCCGACGTAGAAGATATGCCGCCAGCCCGCGTCGCCCGGACTGATGATGCCGACCACCGCCGCGAGCGCTGCGCCGAACGGCATGCCGCAATACATGGCGCCGACCGCGGTGTTGCGCTGATGGGGCGGCGCCGCTTCCGAGCACAGCGCGATCAGATTCGGCATCGCTGCGCCAAGACCGAGGCCGGTCAGAAAGCGCGCGGCGAGCAGGCTGTTCAGGTCCCACACCTGCGCGGTCGCGAGCGAGAAGATGCCGAATAGCGCGACCGACCACATCAGCACGCGCTTGCGCCCGAGCCGGTCGGCCAGACGTCCGCCGATCGCGGCTCCTGGCAGCAGCCCGAACGCGCCGATGCTGAACGCCCAGCCCATCTGCGCGACCGCGAGATGAAATTCGCGCGCCATGCGCGGTGCCGCGAGGCCGGTCGATTGCAGGTCCACGCCTTCGAGCAGCGCGACGATCAGGCAGAGCCCGATCGTCAGCGCGCCGCCGGCAAGAGGTTTCGTCGACGGTGTTGTTTGCGTTGCTTGCGTTGACTGCCGCATAAAAGTCTCCAATGTTGAGTCAGCGTCGCTCTTGCGGCGACCTTGCTGGATGAAATGAACGCTGCGCGCGCGGCATGCGGCGCCGTCGCGCAGCGTCCGGGTCATGAAGCCACTGCGTCGGTTGCGTGCGCGCGCTTCAGATCCAGTGCGACGTCGACGATCATGTCTTCCTGGCCGCCGACCATGCGGCGTTTGCCCAGCTCGACGAGAATGTCCACGGTCTTCAGGCCGTATTTCTTCGCGGCGACTTCCGAGTGGCGCAGGAAGCTCGAATACACCCCCGCATAGCCGAGCGCGAGCGTTTCGCGATCGACGCGCACCGGCCGGTCCTGCAGCGGACGCACGATGTCGTCGGCGGCGTCCATCAGCGTGTAGAGGTCGGTGCCGTGATTCCAGCCCATGCGCTCGGCCGCCGCGATGAACACTTCGAGCGGCGCGTTGCCCGCGCCGGCGCCCATGCCCGCGAGCGATGCATCGATACGGTCGCAGCCCTCTTCGACCGCGACCATCGAGTTGGCCACGCCCAGCGACAGGTTGTGGTGCGCGTGCATGCCCGTCTGCGTTTCGGGTTTCAGCACGGCCTTCACCGCGCGGAAGCGGTCGCGCACGTCGTTCATCGTCAGCGCGCCGCCCGAGTCGACCACATAGATGCAGGTCGCGCCGTAGCTCTCCATCTTCTTCGCTTCGATGGCGAGGTTCTCCGGCGTAGTCATGTGGCTCATCATCAGGAAGCCGACGGTGTCCATGCCGAGTTCGCGCGCGTATTCGATGTGTTGCTTCGAGATATCGGCTTCGGTGCAGTGCGTGGCGATACGCACCACGCGCGCGCCCGCGTTGTAGGCGGCCTTCAGATCGTGGATCGTGCCGATGCCAGGCAGCAGCAGGGTCGCGATCTGAGCGTGCTCGACCACGTCAGCCACCGCTTCGATCCATTCGAGGTCGCTGTGCGCGCCGAAGCCGTAGTTGAAGCTCGAACCCTGCAGGCCATCGCCGTGGGCAACTTCGATGCTGTCCACCTTCGCGCGGTCCAATGCGCGTGCGATGTCCTGCACGTTCTGGATCGAGTACTGGTGACGAATGGCGTGGCTGCCGTCGCGCAGCGTCACGTCGGAGATATACAGTTTCTTGTCCATGCGGGAAGTCTCCTTAAGCCTCTGATGCCTGCACGAGCGCCTGCGCCATGCGCTCCGCGGTCGCGAGCGCGGCCGAAGTCATGATGTCGAGATTGCCCGCATACGCAGGCAGATAGTGCGCGGCGCCTTCCACCTCGATGAAGACCGAGGTCTTCAGACCGCTGAACTTGCCGAGGCCCGGAATGTTCAGCGGCGCGCTCGCGCTGATTTCGTCGAACTGCACCTTCTGCTTCAGGCGATAGCCCGGCACGTACGCCTGCACCGCGGCGGCCATCTGCTCGATCGACTGCTCGACCTTGTCGAGGTCGGCCAGCTCCGACAGCGTATAGACCGTGTCGCGCATCATCACCGGCGGCTCGGCCGGGTTGAGTACGATGATCGCCTTGCCCTTCGCGGCGCCGCCGACCACTTCGATCGCCTTCGACGTGGTCTCGGTGAATTCATCGATGTTCGCGCGCGTGCCTGGGCCCGCTGACTTGCTGCTGATCGACGCGACGATCTCCGCGTAATGCACCTTCGCGACGCGCGACACGGCCGCGACCATCGGAATGGTCGCCTGTCCGCCGCACGTGACCATGTTCACGTTCGGCGCGTCGAGATGCGTGTCGAGATTCACCACCGGCACGCAGTACGGGCCGATCGCCGCCGGCGTCAGATCGATCACGCGAATCGAAGGCTTCAGCTTTCGCAACAGCGCATCGTTCTTGACGTGTGCGCCGGCCGAGGTTGCGTCGAACACGAAGTCGATGTCGTTGAACACGGGCAGACGAGTCAGACCTTCGACACCATCATGCGTGGTCGCGACGCCAAGCCGCGCGGCGCGCGCGAGGCCGTCGGAGTTCGGATCGATGCCGGCCATCGCCGCGACTTCGAGATGCTTGCCGTGACGCAGGATCTTGATCATCAGATCGGTGCCGATGTTGCCGGAGCCGATGATCGCGGCCTTCAGTTTTTCGCTTGCCATATGAGTTCCCAATCGAGTGCTTGCGAGTGCATGCTTTATGCGGAAAAAGTCGCGCGGACGCTGCCGAGACCTTCGATCTTCGCGCAGTAGGTGCCCGCCTCCTTGACGGCGACCATCGGGCCCAAAGCGCCCGTCATCAGCACGTCGCCGGCACGCAGCGGCGTGCCGAGCCGGACCATGCGATCCGCGAGCCAGGCGGCGGCATTCAGCGGATTGCCGAGACACGCGGCACCATTGCCGCGCGACAGGACTTCCGCATCCTTCGATAGCGTCATCGCGCAGGCCGCGAGATCGATATCGCGCAGCAGGACCGGCCGGCTGCCGAGCACGAAGCGCGCGCTCGACGCGTTGTCCGCGACCGTATCGACGAAACGGATGTTCCAGCCTTCGATGCGGCTGTCCACCACTTCGATCGCCGCGACCGCATACGCGGTTGCGCGCATCAGATCGGCGTACGTGTGGCGCTCGTGCAGCAGATCGTGTTCGAGCACGAGCGCGATCTCCGCTTCGACCTTCGGCTGGATCAGCTCGTCCAGCGGAATCGGCTGGCCGTCGCCATACGCCATCGATGCGAACAGCGCGCCGAAGTCAGGCTGGTCGACACCGAGTTGACGCTGCACCGCCGGCGACGTGAGTCCGATCTTGCGGCCGACGACGCGCTCGCCCGCCGCGATGCGCGCGGCCACGTTGGCCTGCTGCACCGCGTACGCGAGCTCCTCGGCGTCGGCCGGGTTCGACAGGTCGACGAAACGCGGGTCGTCGCGCAACGGCGCGATGGTCGCGCGCGTACGTTCCGATTCGCGCAGGCGCAGGGCGAGCGCGTCTATATTGCTTTGAGTAGTCATAGCGGGTTCCTGATTCGGTTAGACGTGGGCCGTCACGGGTCGCGCGTGCATCGCGCCAAAGCCCGCGATCCATTCGGGGATCGGACGGTAGTAATCGAGCGACGCGTGATACGGGCCGCTCGCGTTCAGTGCGCCGAACGCGGCGATCCACGTGCGGATTTCGTGCGCGGACTTGCCGGCCTCGCGCGTGATCGCGCGGTTGGTCAAACCGTCGAGCGCGGTGAGTTCGCCGTCTTCGAGCAGCTTCAGGAACGCGCGATCCCATTCCGGATTGAGCGGATGCAGACGGCTGTCGCCCGCGGCGAACCCGCGCGCCGCCGCGATCGTGCGCGCCTCACGCGCCGCGCGTGATTCGGCCGACGGATTGCGGCCCGCGATCAGACGCTCGGCGACTTCCTCGCTCGCGCCCGCGAGTTCCGGCACCGGCGGCTCGTGCGAGATGCCGCCCGAGCCGATCACGAGCACGCGTTGCTTCGAGCGTGCGAGCGCTCGACCCAACGCATCGCCGAGCAGACGCGCGCGGCGGCATGAAGCCATCGGCGCGGCCACCGAATTGATGAATACCGGCACGACCGGATATCGATCGAGGCCGCCCGTCAGAATCTCCAGCGCTTGCGCGCAACCGTGATCGACCTGCATGCGGTACGAGACGGCGACGTCGACGTCGCTCGCGAGCACCGCTTCGGCAAGGTCGAGCGCGGTATCGGCGGGCACCTCCAGCGGACCGGCGAGGCTCTTGAAGTCGCCGATCGCGCTCGCCGATGCGCCGATGCAAAACGGCGGCATCACGTCATAGAAGAAACCGTTGTAATGATCGGGCGCGAACACGACGACCAGTTCGGGATCGAACTCGACGACGCGCGCACGCGCTGCCGCATGCACACGCTCGACTTCCGCGACGACTTCGGGCGCGGGATCGTAAAAGCCATGCAACGGCGTGTGCGATAGGCATTCGAGCAGCATCGGCATATCAGGCTCCGGCGGTTGCAGCGGTGGCGAAAGTGGCGACGGCATCGGGCGCGAACGCTGCTTCGTTGCGAGAACCGGCCACGTCGGCCCGCCCCGCCAGGTCGAGATGCAGCTGCTGCGCGAGTTCGACGACGAGTTGCGACACCTGCTGCGGCGAGCCCATGCCCGCGACGAAACGATCGGGACGCAACAGCACGACCGATTCCGGCACTCGCGTGAACCAGTCCTTCAGCCGCGTGTTCACATCGCCGATCGCGATGACGTCTTCTGGCACGTCGTCATGGAAAGACAGCTGCGTGTCCGGCTTCGCGACCACGAAGCAGCCGCCGAGCCGCTGCCAGATCGCACGCGCCTGCTCCGACAAACCGAAGGTCGGTTCCGCGCCCCAGCCGACGATCGCGAAGCGGTTGCCGAGCACATCGTCGAGTCGCACGACCTCGCCGCTCTCCGTGCGCACGCGCGGTTGAATGAACATGCGGCCGACCGGCGAATGACAATGCGGGTCGCGTCCATACACGAGACGGCCTAGCCGCGACTCGCGCTTCTCGCTCATCAGACCGAGCAGGCGGCCCGGCGCCGAATGCCCCGCGCGTTCGAGCGCGCGCGCGAGCCAGCCACGCTTGCGCGGCGTGCGCGCCAGCAATACGACGCCGCTTTCATAGCGTGGCATCGGCTTGAAACGCATTTCGACGAAGTAGCGCTTGACCGCCGGGAACCAGTTGAACGTACGCACGAACGCGTCGCGAAACTTGATGCCGAAGCGGCTCGTCGGCGCGAAGATGTCGCCCGCGACCTCAGAGAGGTGGATCATCGAGCGCGCATGCGAACGGCGCTCGGCGGTGTAGCTATCGAGCAGCGCATCGCCGGCGACGCCCTTGACCACCATCGCGAGTTTCCAGCCGAGGTTGCTCGCGTCGCGAATACCGCTGTTGTAGCCCTGGCCCTGCCACACCGGCATGATGTGCGCGGCGTCTCCGGCGAGCAGCACGCGCTTCACGCGGAAGCTGCTCGCGAGGCGCGCGTTGTGCGTATAGACGCGCTTGCGGATGTAGTCGACCTTCTCCGGCTCGGCGACCTTGCGGATCAGCGCGGCCATGTTCTTCGGCTTCGACAGCTCTTGCTCGGTCTCGCCGGGCATCACCATGAATTCGAAGCGGCGAATCCCGTGCGGCAGCGCGGCCGACACATACGGGCGCCGCGGATCGCAATGCATGTACACGTGCGGCGAGCCGATCGGGTCGTTGCGCACGTCGACGACGATCCACTGATTCGGTTTCGTGCGGCCCTCGAACGGCACGTCGAGGGTGCGGCGCACGAAGCTGTTGCCGCCGTCCGCACCGACCATATACGACGCGCGGATCGTGCGGCGGCCGCTCTGCGCGTGTTGCGCTTCGATCGTGACGCCGCTGCCGTCCTGCGTGAACGAGTCGACCGAGTGGCCGAACAGCACCTCGACGTGCGGGAAGCGTTGCAGGCCGTCGCACAACACGCGATCGGCCAGCGGCTGAATGAACGCGTTGCGGCGCGACCAGCCGAATTCGTCGGTGCGCGGCTCGATCGATGCGAAGCAGTGACCGTTGCTCGTGACGAAGCGCATCCAGTGATCGGGGGTCGTGTGCGGCAGCAATGCATCGGCGAGGCCGACGGACTGAAACACGCGCAGCGCTTCGTCATCGAGGCCGATTGCGCGCGGATAGTCGATGATCCCGTCGAGCTTTTCGATCAGCACGACGCGCACGCCCTGCAGGCCGAGATAGTTGGCGATCGTCAAACCGACCGGGCCGGCGCCGATGATCGCGACGTCGGTGGTGACGGGTCCACTGTGGCCTTGCGCGGCCACCGGGTCGAGCGGTTGGGGCATGTTGTCTCCGTATGTCGACCAGCGTGACCGGGTCGAGATATTCACGGAGCGCGGCGGTGGGAACCGGCTGTCGCCATGGCGAAAAATCGCCTGCGGGCAACAGCTTGCGTCTCCATGAAATCGTTGATTTGTTGGCAGTCTAGGACCGGCCACCTGCCCGCTCAACAAAATCTGGAAATTGTGCATAGAATGCACATAGTTGATTTGATTGAGGTTTCAAGTGACCAAATACACGAATGTGCGAGGTCTGTCGCGCGGCTTGCAGGTGCTGCAGGCGCTCAACTCGATGGACAGCGGCCGCGCGACGAGCCAGCAGATCAGCGAGCTGACCGGCCTGCATCGCACCACCGCGCGGCGGCTGCTCGAAACGTTGATGGAGGAAGGCTTCGTGCGGCGCAGCGCGTCGGACGACAGCTTCCGGCTCACGCTGAAGGTGCGCGCGCTGAGCGAAGGCTTCACCGACGACGAACGCATCGCGACGATCGCGCCGCCGGTGATGGGGCGTCTGCTGCAACGCGTCGCGTGGCCGTCCGATCTGACCACGCCCGACGGCGACGCGATGATCGTCCGCGAGACCACGCACCGCTTCAGTCCGCTATCGTTTCATCGCGCGATGGTCGGCCGCCGTTTACCGATCCTGCTGACCGCGGCGGGTCGCGCGTACTTCGCGATGTGCCCTGACGAGGAGCGCGAGGACATTCTCGATCTGCTGCGCGCGGGCGCGGGCGGCGAGGAGCAGAAGGCGCTCGCGTCGAACGACGCGTTGGTCCGCAGTCTCGTGCGACGCGTGCGCGCGGATGGGTTCGGCTCGAATCACGGCGACTGGGCGGATCAGGGGAAGATCGGCGCGGTTGCCGTCGCGATCGTGTTCGAGGAACGCGTGCTCGCGAGCTTGAACGTAGTGTTTCTGTCGCGCGCGGTGTCGCTCGCGGAAGCGAAGCGGCGCTATGTGCCCGAGTTGCAGACGGCCGCGCGGGAGATGGTCGAGGAACTCGCGGCGCAGACCCGCGCGAGGAGCGGAGCGGGCAAGACGCGTGCGGGACGCGAGCGCAAGTCGTGAGGTGGCTTTCGCAGCGATTCGCACGGAGCCGTTGTCCCAGTCGATATCCTCGCCGATGATCCGCATCGACGACAGCAGCGCATTGTCCTGAACCAGGAGCGACCCCCGCGGTCAGCCCGCTTTCAAGGCTTCACGTCATCGACAAACTGATTGGTAAACGTGCGCGACAGATCGATATGCCGTCCCTTCACCGCCGGATTGAAGCTCGACAGTACCTTCAGCACCGTCTGCGGACCGTCGGCTGGCATCTTGCCGTCGACGGTGTACATCGGCAGCGAGGCCTGCAATGCGCTGATATACAGCGCCCTGTCGTTGCCGATGTCTCCTTTTGGCATCTGCGCGGCGATTTGTTCCGCGCTGTGGGTGCGCATATAGCGCAGCGTCTTGACGAATGCGCGCGCGAGTTTCGCGGCTTCGTCGGCATGCGCGTCGAGCCACGTGCTTTGCACGTAGAGGCTCGACGCCGGATACATGCCTCCGAGCGCGGCGCGCGTGCCATCGACATTGCGCATGTCGACGAGTACTTTGGCGTCGCCCGCTTTCAATAGTCGAGTGACGGTCGGCTCGGTCGTCATGCCCGCGTGAATGCGTCCTTGCCGCATCGCCGCGATGAAACTGCTGTCCGCGCCGACCGGCAGCAGCGTGTATTGCGTGGACGGCACGCCCGCGCGCTGTGCGAGGTACTGCGTGAGAAAACTCGTCGAGGAGCCGAGCCCCGTCACGCCGAGTGTTTTACCGCGCACGTCGGCCATGCTCCGGATCGAATCGGCCGATTTCGCCGCGACCAGTTGCACTTCGCCGGGCACCTGGCTGAACACGACGATCGTCTTCACTTCCTTGCCGCGTGTCTGCAGATCGATCGTGTGATCGTAGAAGCCGACCACGCCCTGCACCGCGCCCGCGAGCATTTCATTTTCGCCGTCTATTCCAGTCGGCTGCGACAGCAGTTCGACGTCGAGCCCTTCGGCCTTGAAATAGCCTAGCCGTTCGGCAAGACGCGCCGGCAGATAGATGAGCTTGTTGGTACCACCCACCATGATCGCGAGTTTCTCCGGCGCGGCGGCTTGCGCAGGCGTCGCGAGTCTCGCGAGCGCGCACAGCGCGAGCGACGCCGCGACGGTGGCATAGGCCGCGCGCGAGAAACGCGTCAAGGAAAGCTTCATTGGGGGTGTCTCCGTTATCTTGCGTCTGGGCGCCGCGCGGGTCGCCTGCCCGTGATTTTGAAGGTGCGAACCCTTCCCGATGCTTTTCCCGGCTGTGCATGTTGCGCGAACCTCGGGTTTATCCCGATCACTTCGGCGTTGCGCGCGGAAACGTCACGGCGATATGCACACCCTTGCCGCCCTCGCCCGCCTTCAGCGTGATCTCGCCGTGATGGGCGTCCGCGATTTCGCGCACGATCGCAAGACCGAGGCCCGTGCCCTCGGTATCCGTCGACGCACGAAAGAACGGCTCGAACACGCGGCTGCGCGATTCGGCCGGAATGCCGGGGCCGTTGTCGGTCACGCTGACCGTCACCGCATTGGCCGCGGTATCAGCGTTCACGGCGACCGTCACGTGACCACCGCTGCCCGTATAGCGAATCGCGTTCTCGGCGAGATTCGCGATCAGTGCCTGCAACAAGCCGCGATGTCCGAGCACCGGCGCCGCGCCGTGCAATTCCGCGCCCAGATCGATTTCACGTGCCTGCGCGAGCAGGCCGAGATCTTCGACGACCTCCATCGCGAGCGGCACCAGATCGACGCGTTCCATTGCGAGCTGCGAGTTGTCGGCGGCCTCGGCCTGCGCGAGCAAAAGCAGCTTGTTGGTGAGCCCAACCATCGAACGGTTGCTTCGATGCATCGCGGCAAGCGCTTCGTCGAGCGCGGGATTGAGGCCTTCCTGCTGCCGCGCGAACTGCAGTTGCGTGCCGAGCAGCGTGAGCGGCGTGCGCAACTGATGCGCGGCGTCGGCGATAAAGCGCCGCTGCGCCGCCACCTGCACGCCGAGCCGCGCGATGCACTGATTGATCGCATCGACGATGGGCCGCAGTTCCGTATGCAGACGCTCGACGCGAATCGGTTCGAGCTGCATCGGATCGCGGTCGGCCACCTCGTCTTTCACCTTCATCAACGGCCGCAACTCGAACGTGAGCCCGATGCAAACGAGCGCCACCGCCAGCGCGATCATTTCGAGCTGGCGCACGAGTTGCGGCCGCCACAGCTGTTGCGTCATCGCATCGCGCGAGCGCACGGTCTTGCCGACCGTCACGCGCACGGGACGCGTCGCGCCGTTGTCGTACATGAGCCGCACGATGTCGACAGCGCGCACCTGCTGGCCGTGCAACTGCGTGTAGTACGAATCCGGCACGTCGGGCGCCCGCAGCGGACGCGGCGGGAAATCAGGCGTACCCGCGAGCAGCCGCCCATCGTCGACACGCACGCTATAGAACACCTGGTCGCGATATGGCGATGCGAAGATCTCGAGCGCGGCGGGCGGCACATCGACACGCAGAAAGCCGTCGCTCCATTCGACCTCGCCCGCGATCATCCGCGCCGACGCGACCAGCTGATTGTCCTGCACCAGATTCGCGGTGTGCCGCGCGTTGTCGTACTCGGTCTTGCCGGTCACGAACACATAAAGCGCGAGCGGTACGAGCAGCCACCACAGCAGGCGTATGCGTAGGCTATTGGCCATCGTTACTGGTCGTCTTCCCGCTTGCGCAGCAGATAGCCGAGCCCGCGCAGCGTGACGATCGCGGCCGAGCTGCCATCGAGCTTCTTGCGCAGACGCGAAATGTAGATCTCGACCGCATCCTCGCTCGGCTCGTCGGCGAGCGTGAAGATCGCATCGACGAGCGCCGGCTTCGTCACCGTCTTGCCGAGGCGCAGGATCAGCGCTTCGAGCACCGAACGCTCGCGCGGCGTCACGTTCAGCGGCGCGCCCTTCAGCGTGAACTGGCGCGTGTCGATGTCGAACGACAGATCGCCGCACACCACCTCGCCCGCTTTCGACGGCGACTGCCGCCGAATCGCCACCTTGATGCGCGCGATCAGCTCGCGCACTTCGAACGGCTTCACCAGATAGTCGTCGGCGCCGGCGCCGAGCAGCTCCACCTTCTCGTCGATCGAGCCGCTCGCGGTGAGGATCAGCACCGGCGTCGCGTCGCCACGCTGACGCAGCCGGCGCAGCACGTTCTTGCCCGACAGCTTCGGCAGGTTCAGGTCGAGCAGGATCACGTCGTAGTGATTGGTGCGCAGCAGGCGGTCGGCTTCATCGCCGTCCTGCACGGCGTCGAGCGCGAAGGCCTCCTGCTCCAGCATTTTCGCGAGCCAGTGCGCAAGCGTGGGGTTGTCTTCGATCAGCAGCAGCTTCATGGCGGCAACGGCAAAAGTCAGGTCGTCGATTGTGCCTTAAAACAAGGGGGCTGCGCGCATACCGTGTGGTTTGCCGCATAGGTTCAAGCGCAGTGCCGATCCGCGCGCAATTTCGGCGCATTTTCGGCGCATTTTCGGGTTAACACCCATGGTTTGCGCCAAACCCCGAAAGCTGGCAGAAGGTTTCGCGTTTCTATAATCGCCCCCATTGACCCAGAAAAGCGCCGCGCACCACGCTCGCGGCGACCCACCTAAGGAGACTGCTTCATGCGTACCTTGCGCCAGATTGCCGCTGTATCAGGAGTTGCGTTCGCCCTTGCCGCCGCATCGGCCGCCGCTCACGCCGAGAAGATCACGATCATGGTCGGCGGCGCCACCAAGATCATCTATCTGCCGGCCAAGCTCACCGAGCAGCTCGGTTACTTCAAGGACGAAGGCCTCGACGTCGAGATCCTGTCGCAGCCTGCCGGTGTCGATGCGGAGAACGAACTGCTCGCGGGTGCGGTGCAAGGCGTGGTCGGCTTCTACGATCATACGATCGACCTGCAGAGCAAGGGCAAGGAAGTGCAGGCGCTCGTCGTCTTCGGCCAGGTGCCGGGCGAAGTAGAAATGGTCTCGACGAAGGCGGCCGATTCGCTGAAGAGCATGGCCGACGTCAAAGGCAAGACGCTCGGCGTGACCGGCCTCGGTTCGTCGACCAGCTTCCTCACGCAGTACCTCGCGCAGCGCGCGGGCGTGCCGTCGACGCAATACACGATGTTGCCGGTCGGCGCGGACAACAGCTTCATCGCCGCCGTCAAGCAAGGCCGCATCGACGCCGGCATGACCACCGAGCCGACCGTCTCGCAACTGCTGAAGACCGGCGACGCGAAGGTGCTGGTCGACATGCGCAACGTGGACGGCACGCGCGCCGCGCTCGGCGGCACCTACCCCGCTTCGAGCTTCTACGTGCAGCGCGCGTGGGCCGAAGCGCACAAGGACGAGGCCGCGAAGCTCTCGCATGCGTTCGTGAAGACGCTGAACTACATCGCGACGCATAGCGCCGAGGACATCGCCGCGCAGATGCCGAAAGACTACTACGGCAACAACAAGGACCTGTACGTGAACGCGCTGAAGGCGTCGCTGCCGATGTTCACGAAGGACGGCAAGATGCCCGCCGACGGCCCGGAAACGGTGCTGAAGGTGCTGTCCGCATTCAATCCGTCGGTGAAGGGCAAGCATATCGATCTCGCCAAGACCTACACCAACGACTACGTGTCGGCGCCGGTCAAGACTGCGTCGAAGTAACGCTTCTTTCATCTTCACAGAACTGCGAGGCACCCGCCGATGAATCAACCTATGTCACGCGAGACGCCAGCGATCGAAATGCGCAACGTGTCGTGCCGTTTCATTTCCCCGGACGGCAAGGCCACGATCGCGCTGCGCGACTTCAGCATGTCGGTGGCACGCGGCGAATTCGTCGCGGTGGTCGGCCCGACCGGCTGCGGCAAGTCCACCACGCTCAGCATGATCACCGGCTTGCTGAAGCCGACCACCGGCGAAGTGCGCGTGATGGGCGCGCCGGTGGACGGCATCGATCCGCGCATCGGTTTCGTGTTTCAGGCCGATGCGGTGTTTCCGTGGCGCTCGGTGCTCGACAACGTCGCGGCGGGTCCGCTGTATCGCGGCCGCTCGAAATCGGCCGCTTACGACGAAGCGAACGAATGGCTGCGCCGCGTGGGCCTCGACAAGTTCGGCAAGCACTATCCGCATCAACTGTCCGGCGGCATGCGCAAGCGCGTGGCGCTTGCGCAGACCTTCATCAACAAGCCGGAAATCCTGCTGATGGACGAGCCGTTCTCGGCGCTCGACATGCAGACGCGCACATTGATGCAGGACGAGTTGCTGCAATTGTGGGGCGGCGCCGGCTCGGTCGTGTTCGTCACGCACGACCTCGAAGAAGCGATCGCGCTCGCCGACCGCGTGTTCGTGCTAACTGCCCGCCCCGCCACGCTGAAGAAAGTCTACGAAATCGATCTGCCGCGACCGCGCGTCACGTCGGAGGTCCGCTACGACTCACGCTTCATCGAAATTTCGCGCGA
This sequence comes from Paraburkholderia sp. UCT2, assembly GCF_014397665.1. NCBI lineage: Bacteria > Pseudomonadati > Pseudomonadota > Betaproteobacteria > Burkholderiales > Burkholderiaceae > Paraburkholderia > Paraburkholderia sp. UCT2. Next base: position 10,251 of record NZ_VZQO01000062.1, on the reverse strand, counting down.
TATCTGGCATGACCTGCGCGAAGAAGTGCAGATCGGTTAATCAAGGAACGGCAAACATGTCTACACCCTCTCAACAGATGATGCCCTCGGGCATCGACGCCGCGTCGCTCGCTCACGTCGAGCGTATTGCACAGAAGAAGATCCGCCAGCGCCAGGTTCTGGTGATTTCGCTGCGCATTCTGCTGCTCGTGGTCGTGCTCGGCGGCTGGGAACTGTCCGCGCGCCTGAAGTGGATCGACCCTTTCTTCTTCTCGATGCCGACCGAGATCTTCGCGCAGATCGTCGACTGGTTCGTGAACGGTACCTCGCAAGGGCCGCTGCTCACGCAGGTGTGGGTCACGCTCGAGGAAACGGGGCTCGGCTTCATCATCGGTTCGATCGGGGGCATCTTCTGCGGCATCGTGCTCGGCCGCAACAAGCTGCTCTCCGACGTGTTCAGTCTCTACATCAAGATCGCCAACTCGATCCCGCGCGTCGTGCTCGGCTCGGTGTTCGTGATCGCGCTCGGGCTCGGCATGGCATCGAAAGTCGCGCTCGCGGTCGTGATGGTGTTTTTCGTCGTGTTCGCCAACGCGTTCCAGGGCGTGCGCGAAGCGGATCGCTACATGATCGCGAATGCGCAGATTCTCGGCGCGTCGCGCCGTCAGGTGACGACCTCGGTCGTGATTCCGTCGGCGCTCAGCTGGATTCTCGCGAGCCTGCACGTGAGCTTCGGCTTTGCGCTGGTCGGCGCGGTGGTCGGCGAGTTTCTCGGCTCGAAGCAGGGCATCGGCTTGCTGATCTCCACCGCCCAGGGCGCGTTCAATGCCGCCGGCGTGTTCGCGGCGATGATCGTGCTGGCGGTGGTCGCGCTTGCCGCCGACTACCTGCTGACCGCGGTGGAGAGGCGATTGTTGAAGTGGCGGCCGAGTTCGGTTTAAACCACGGCAGCGCAGAGTCCACAAACAGTAGTTCGCTTCACCGGTGCCGCTCAGTCTTCTGGACTGAGCGGCATTTTTATTTGCTAACGCACATCCTGTCTTCCGCCAGCAAACTGTTTTTCGCAATACGTTGGCCACCTCGCAACACTTTTCTCTTTCAATCCCCCACCAGAAGCCAACATCCGGCTGCCAGCCCGTTCCATGCGCTATGGCACGCTCGATGCATACCCACCGCGCAAGTCAGGCGATTGCCAACATCGATCGCGGATCGAAGCGAGGTGAGTCATGTCGAGTGCACAGAGTCAACGCCGGTCAACCAACGGGTACGGCGGCCCGTTCATGCGCGCCAACACCGCGAATCGCCGCGATCGACATCATTCGAGCGGATTCGTGCTGTTCGGCTTGCACACCGCCGGTGTGATCGGCCGCGGACCGAAACGCCTCTGGCCGTATGTCTTGCCCTGGTTGTTCATCCTACTGACGATCGGTTCCATCTGCCTCGTCGTGCGCGGCGTGCTCACGCGTCAATTGCTGGTACCGCCGGTGGAGACACCGCAAACGCTGACCGAGCGCGGCTATACGGCGAACTTCCTCGCCGAGCGGATCATGTCGGCGATGAAGGAAATCGGCCAGGATGCCGAATCGATTCCGCACGACACGATGACCAGCAACGACGCGCAACAGGACATCCAGATTCCGGGTCAGGAAATGTCGTATGCGTCGACGGTGCGCTTCATCAAAGGCGTGCTCCAACGCGACGATGTCGCCGTGCACATCGGCATCACGAAGACGAATAGCAGCGCGGATTCATACGTCGCGCACGTGCAGATAGAACACGGACCGTTCAACGGCCGCGAAAGCACGGTGCCGTTCGAAGGGCGCGACCTCGAAAAGCTCGTGCACGACATCGCAGTCACGGCGATGCGCCTCGCCGAACCTAACATCCTCGCCAGTCATCTGTTCACGCAGGTGCAAAAGACCAAGTGCTCGCTCGCGCAATGCGACTATCGCGAGATCGTCGGGATCTATGACGAAGTCCTCGCGTTGCCCTCATCCGAGCAAGCCCAATGGGCAGTCGCGGGCAAGGCGTGGTTGCTCGACAGTCAGCAGCGCTCGACAGAAGCCGAGCAGCAGATCCGTGAAGCATTGACCCAATACAAGCACTCGGCGGTGCTGCGCGCGGGTCTCGGCATTGCGCTCGAACAGCAGAACCGCATCGACGATGCGCTAAAGGAACTGCGGGCCGGCGCGAAGGAAAAGTCGCGTACCGCTGAAAACCTGCGACTGCTCGGCGACGTGCTGTTGCATTCGAAGAAGCACGATCGCGAAGCACTCGAAGCATTCAGGCAGGCCGCCAGGATGAACCCCGACTCCGTCGACACGCTGCACGACTGGGCCGAGGCGCTCGTCAAAACCGGCCACGACGACGAAGCGATCGACAAGCTGTCGCACGCCGTCGCGTTGCGTCCCGATCTCGCGCCGTCCTATGTGGAATGGGGCCACGCGCTGGAACACAAAGGCGCGCTGCGCGAGGCCGCGCGCAAGTACGCACAGGCATTGCAGCTCGACGCCGGCACGTTGTCGGCGCGCGAACGCGAGCTGGCGCTCTCGACGGACGCATCGCCCGACGAAGCCGACGCCCGGACATCGAGGCCTGACCTGCGCGTCAAGCCCGTTTCGAATCCCATGACGTCGTACCCGCTTCGGGCATCGCTCGATACGGTACGCGACGCCGTAGGACGGGCGATGCGAGCGGCCTGAGCCGCGCGCATTCGCCATTTGAGTTGGCAACACAGCCGAACAGGAGACAGTTTGATGGACAGCTTCGAAGATGCATTCAAAGCCTTGATCGGAAACGAAGGCGGGTACAGCTTCAATCCGGCCGATCCAGGCGGCGAAACGATGTGGGGTGTGACAGCGCGCGTCGCGCGCAGTGAGGGCTATAACGGCGCGATGAAAGACCTGCCGCTCGATACCGCCCATCAGATCGCCAAGCGCAGGTACTGGGACCCGTTGCATCTCGACGAACTCGATCCGCGCGTGGCTTTCCAGATTTTCGATGCGAACTACAACGGCGGCCTCGTCGTGCTGTGGATGCAGAAAGCGTCCGGCGCCAAGGAAGACGGCAAGTTCGGCCCCGACACGCTCGATGCGGTCAGGAACGCCGATCCGATGAAGTTCGTGATGCGCTTCGCCGCGTATCGTCTGCGGTACCTGCGGAACCTGCATTCGTGGCCGAATTTCAGCCGCGGCTGGACCGAACGCATGGCAGCCAATCTTCTCCTGGGAGCAGCATGATGGACTGGTCTAAAGTTGCGAAGAATATCAACAGCACCGCCCCGCTTCTCGCCGGGCTCGTAGGGGGGCCGGTCGGCCTCGGCGTGACCGCTGCCGCCGCGATCATCTCGCACGCGCTCGGCACGCCGAGCGACCCGGCCTTCGTGGAACCCGCGTTGAACGACCCCGGCGCACTCGAAAAACTTCGCCAGGCCGAAAGCGCGAATTCGCTGCAATTGCAGCAGTTGATGGTGACGGCCGCGCAGTCGAGCCTCGCGCACGACGCCGACATGGCCCGCATCGCCACGAGCGACACCGCGAATGCACGCGCGATGGGTGTCGCCAATCGCGACTGGGTCCCGAAGGTGCTCGCCATGGCCGTCACCACCGGCTTCTTCGGCATTTTGCTGCTGATGGCGTTCCAGCCTTTGCCGGGCAGCAACAAGGATCTCGTCAACGTGATCGTCGGCGCGTTGGGAACCGCGTGGATCAGCATCATCGGCTATTACTTCGGCACGTCGGTCGGCTCGATGCGCAAGACCGAGCTGCTCGCGAAGCCGAGCGTGCCGATCACGGCCGATAGCGCGTTGACGTTGCGCGAACCGGCGTCGCAGTCGGGAGCGCACGCACCGGCGGCGGCCGCGCCGTCCGGCGACCACTTCCCATCGTTCGCGCCGGGCGGACAAGGTCCGATCTTCTCGGGCGGCAGTTGAGTCGATGCTACGTTAAGCGAATCATGCGCGCGACGAAGTACATTGACCGTCGCGCGCATGTCCGCATCAAGCAGGGCTCTTTCGCCAGCGCGCGTTTTGCGCTAAGTTGGCAACGCGAAGTCCATCCCGTCCCGAGTGGAGCGATAAAAGATGAGTGACGTCGAGCAGAACGCGCAGAACGATCCGATCGAACACGTCGTGCTAGTGTTGATGGAGAATCACTCGTTCGACCAGATGCTCGGCTGCCTCGACGCCGTGCACGACAAACTGGACGGCGTGCGCAACGCGGCCGGCAAATCGAACGCCGACGGTCAAGGCCACACCTTCTATCCGCGTGAAACGCGCGAGCGGCAGGTGAAGCACGATCCGAATCACGAGCACAAGGCCGTGATGGAACAGATCGCCGCCGACAACAGCGGTTTCGTGCGTACGTTCGTGAACGACTACCCGAAGAGCAGCCTCGCCGCGCGGCAAGACGTGATGGGCTATTACCCGCTCGGCTTTCTGCCCGCGCTGCACACGCTCGGTTCGCAATTCACCGTGTGCGACCGGTGGTTCTCGTCATTGCCGGGACCGACGTGGCCCAACCGTTTTTTCGCGCTGACGGGTACGTCGAAAGGCGAGATCGGAATGCCTTCGGGACTCGACGGGCTCAATCCGCACTGGTACACCGAGCAGGATCAGGACACGATTTTCGATCGGCTGAACGCCGCGCGCAAAACATGGAGCGTCTATTTCTACGACTTCCCCGCCTCGTTGCTGCTGAAGAACCAGCGACGCGCGGAAAACCTCGCGAATTACCGCTCTTTCGATAAATTCTTCGAGGACGCAGCGGGACCCGCCAGTCAGTTTCCGCAATTCGTACTGATCGAGCCGAAGTACTTCGGCGAAGCGCAGAACGACGATCATCCGCCGCACAACATCATGAAGGCAGAGAAGCTGATCGCGGATACCTACAATGCGCTGCGCTCGAATCAGGCGCTGTGGGAGCGCACGTTACTGGTGGTCCTCTACGATGAGCACGGCGGTTTCTACGACCACGTATCGCCGCCGGCCGACGCGCTCGCGCCCGACGACCACACCGCGAGCTTCGATTTCAAACGACTCGGCGTGCGTGTTCCCGCCATCCTGGTGTCACCGTGGTGCGAAGCCGGCGTGTGCAACGAACGATTCGATCATTGCAGCCTGCTGAAGTACCTGTGCGACAAGTGGCAAATGCCACCGCTCGGCAAGCGCACCGAGGCGTCCGCGAACCTCGATGTGGCAATTCGCCGTGGCGGCGGCGCGCGCACCAATACGCCGCCGTTTATTCGCGTGCCCAATCAATCGCTGATTGCGCAGCACGTCGAACTGGAGCGCAAATCGTCGAATGGCAATCAGCATGGCCTGCATCATTTCGCCGACTATCTCCACGCGGAACTGGACCGGCTCGCCGCCGAGGCGGTCGAGGCGGCCGCGCAACTGGCGCGCACCGGCAACGCATGGGTGCGCTTCAAGAGCGCGTTGGGCTCGCTGATGATGAGTCTCGGCCAGTGGCTCAGCAAGGACTTCTACGACGCACGCGACCAACGCGATGCACGCACGAGCCAGGCGTTCACGCGCTTGCGGCAATCGGTCCGTGGGGCGACGCCGGGCATCGCGCGAGACGATGCGGAAGAAACGGCCTCGTCCGTCAATCCGGTCTCGGAGAAATAGCACGCCGCAAAGCGGTGGTAGTGCGGAACGTTGCCGGATCCCAGAGTTCGTGAAATCGGGAACTTGGATTTCTTTGACTATTTCAATAGTCTTGACGCAGTGGCCGGTTGGCAGTGACGGTATCAGTGAAGCCGACGGTGAATCGTGCCACAGAAACCGGGAATTTCGGTTCGGGACCGCCGCAGCGCAGCGCCGCCGGCTATTTTCCCGGCGACAAGCGCCATCGCGCGGACAACGGCCAGTCTCAGTCACTCGCTACTGATACGAATTTGCCATTCAAATGGCCGCTTTGCACCAAATAGCAGACTCAATCTTTTCAAGCCCACGACAACACGAGTCCGGACTCGATCGCTGGCGTCCCAAGTGTGACGCTGTCAATTTCGCGCGAAAAAAATGTCACTACCGACGCCCATTTTCTCCTTTGAGAGCTCCTTTGTCTCGACGGGAAAGCAACTGGTTGCGCAAAAAATACATTTACTTTCAGACACTTCAAGCAAAGCCATCAAACATATGAGGTGAAATCTGCTCCCATAGCCGTCGTTCTGGAAGAGGAACCACGCTTTTCTGTTTGTTGAGGAAGAAGGAGAGAGCAAAAAACGCAGCGCCCCAGCGGGCGTGGCTCTTGCGTAAATGACCGCAGTAGGCAGAACGAATCTAGCGATGTAGTATCAACCCGAATTCCATGAACTTTATGTGAGTTTGCGCACGGACGAGTAAAGGCAATTGTCCGAGCTTATGGCAAATCTGCTCTCGTGTGTGCGCCTGCAAAAATAGGAGACGTCATGCCTTCGACTGTAAAGGAAACGTCAGGGTCCGGCGAGGAATGGTGGAAGGCGACCGAGAACGACATGGTCATTCGTGGTCGACGGACGGTCGACGACTTCGTCGCTGTTACTTGGACTGGAAGAGCAGAGCCGCCTCGAATTGAGACTTTTTTGTTCGACGAGGCTGTCGGACGAGGACAAGTTCGTGCAGTGGCTTGGACGGAAGACAGTCTGATAGAAACCGATTCGTTTTCGCACGCCGGCGGCGTTAGTGGTCAGCTAGCCGGCGTCGTGCGCTATGAGGATTTGACGTTTATCAAACTACAGGCGGGCGATTATGCCGAGAGGGCGACGGGGCTCGTGGCGTGGTCAAAGCTAGTCGACGACAACGTCGACCGCGAAGGGCATGCGGATCCGCGCTCTGAATGGGATTATCCCGACCGCTATGCAGACGTCGGAGTGCTTCTCCCGCGCGGAGAACTGAAAACGCTCGAACCGCACATCGCCGACTTCATCGGTTCAACGTACATATACAACGAGAAAGCGGAACCGGGGATCGAATCGATCCGACGCGTGCTGCGGTCGCTTGTTGACGCGCTCAATAGCTAAGATTTACGGAGTAAGCGCCCGCTTCCTTTGGAGACGAGCATGAATATAAGAAAATTGCTAGGAGCAAAGCGCGCCGGGACCCGTTGCGGGAATCTTTGGTTCGACGTGTACTTTTATCAGCAAGGAGCGCCTATTACGTCAGCGTCCCGGACGGATAAAGACGTAACTCAAGTATCGGCCGTTATGCAAAAGCTACCAATTCATGACTATCAGTTTGTCATTAAATACAAGATCCGGCCGGCCGTGCTCGCGCAGTTGAACGGCAGCGGGGGAGCCGTCTATTTCAAACACTCTGGGCAAACATATACTAACGAGTGGGACGCAACGCTTGAGCTATTTGCCACCGATGTAAAGACGTGGAAAGAAGACGCTGCTTCTTTTGAAGTCAATCAGGTTCCCCCAATGCAAATCGATGTCGTTTCGGGCTCCGTGCAGGTTCACGGTCTTCAATCGGGTGGCGGTTGGGGGACACCTGCTCCGATGCCAGTCAAACAGCAACTAGTGTCCATAACGGTTGTCTAGCTATGGCACTTGTTGAGGCGCTGTCCAAGACTCTTCTGGAATGGGAGTGGGCGGCTCCGACGCTGGCGATCCTCCTTGAAGTGGCGGCCTTTCCGAATGACCGTCAGATCCGAAATGGAGTTGACGAGTTAGTTCGCGACGAGAAAATTAAAGAACCCATAGAGAATTTTACCCGAGGTGTGCTGGCAATATACGGACTAGCACCAACGTTGGTCGCCGTCCTTGCCACGATGACGTCGCTTTATCGGGACTCGACAGTCCTGATGGGAACCTTACTGGCTCTCATCTTTGCGATCGTCGTGTTAATTGCCGTATTTGGCGGCCGTCGGTTTCACGAACTGACCGATGGTCCAGTTATTTCGATACGCGGAATCAACCACGAATTGACGAGCTGGCCGTGGGTCAGAATAATTAGTTGGGTAATCCGATTTGTGAACCTATGCCTAATAGTTCTGATTTTCTGGCACGGCGCTTGTTCTTCGCAGCATTAAGTGAAAAGTGCTTTGTCAGTCCACGTGTTTTCGCACTACGTTGAGCATTTATATCGAGTGCTATTTAGGCGCGTACGTCGAATGGCGGCTACGCTTTCGAAAGCGACGGTCGTGTCACCGCTGACCGAGTGTCCGGGATGGGTCGTGTACGGCAGTTCGTTTGCCCGGATTCTGCCACCTCCTTCCATTCGATAACCGCTGTGGTAGAAGGAGACTTCGCGAGAAGTCGATAGACGCCCGTCCGCTCATCCTCTGATCCTGTGCGAGGATCGACCCGTCTGATGTCCGGCGGCAGGAGCGGCGGCATAAGCCGCGCCATTGCCGCCGCGCAAGCCGGTAACATGCGAATAGCGCAGAATAGGATCGTGAGCATCTTCAAACGCGCGTGAGAGGAAGTGGCGCCCGATTTCGGTCGTTATGGCCTACGCGTTAGCGACAACCTTGTTGCAGAGAGCCCAATGAAGAAAGGAAAGACGAAACTTACCCGCCATGATGCTGAGCGCCTTTTCGAGGGTCTGCCTAATGGGAACGTGAAAGTATCGAGCCGGCCAGAGAACCCATTCGATGCAGGGGTGTTCGACGAGGTCGAGCGCGTCGACGACGAAGCCAAACTCTGGAAAGACAACCTCATTACTCTTCCGATGGCGATCGAGTTGCCTGCTGCCTACGAGTCGGTATCTCGCATGCGCGAGTCGATGGCGAGGGCATGGCGCGCGAAGTGGGTAAGGGAAGGTAAAAACGAGGTTGTCACTGAGTTTCCTGAAGGTTGGACAGCCGTTCGCCCGGAAAGCGGACCCATAGAGTTGCGAGATCCGTCCGGCGTGGTCCGCGCCTTATACGGGTGGGCCGAGGATGCTGAGCTCAGGATTCTGCCGCGGTATCTGGTTGAGTCACAGACGGACAGTTCAAGCGGACTGAGCAGCTTGCTCGTCCGTGATCGCGTGAACGGTCAAGTACTTGAGAGGTCGTCGATCTGGTCGGCTCAAACTGGTACCAACCATCCCGATTGGGCCAGGTTGTCAGAGTGGCTCAACTTACACTATCCACAACATCGCGACCCGCTTCGGTACTGGGAAGATTGCGAGGAAAATCTCCGACACTGAGCTATTTTTTGGGGGCTCTGTTCCCGCGTCTGCTGCACCCAGCGTGACGGGGGCGAAAGGAGGGCTCACGGCTTGATTGAGCTTCCGAGCTCGGCCACATTGTCGTGGCTCGGCGTTGGCTTCGCGCGTATGCCATCGGCACCATGCCGAACTGGACACTAACGAAATCCGGCAATTGATTGTCAAGCTGATCCGAAAGGGCGCGATCCTGGATCGTTAACCACAGATGCGCACGCGGTTCGGCTTACACCCGCTGCCTCATCCAGCACGCAATGCTCATGCGGTCGCGCGTGGCGGGCAGCACCTCGTGTTCAAACTCCGCCGAGAGAAACAAGAGCAGCGTTCCGGCGCGCGGAAAGACGTCGTGATAAGACTGATCGGCAAGGTATAGCCGCAGTGCGCCGCCCTCGGCGTCCTGCCACGCTTCGTTGAGGTAGAACACAGCGGAAATCACGCGGCTGTCGCTGTTACGCAGGCAGTCGAGGTGGCGTGCGTATCCGGCACCTGGCGGATATACCGCGTAGTGTGATTCGCTATCGAGCAGACCGAGAAACAGGTCGCGGTTGAGCGCGTTCCGTAGCACGTCGATGCGATCGGCGAACGCCTGCTGGCGCTTGCTCAGCGCGTCGGGTTGGAACCAGTGCGTGCTATCGCCGCGCAAACGTGTGGCAGCGCGATTGGCCCCCACACGGGCTGGTGTCAGCAGCTGCGCGTCGTGCATGGCCATGCATTCGGTCGATAAGGCCTGCGTCTGGCTCTGTGACAAAAAGTTCGACACGACACACCAGCCGTCGACGGCGAGCGCGCGTGTCGCGATGTCGAATTCGCTGGCTCGGGAATTCGACGCGACATCGATTGCCTCGTCCGGCACGGCGTCGCCGATCAGGCAATCAACCAGCAATTCGATTTCCGCTTCAATCAGGGGGTGTTCCAGAAATGCATCCGTTTTATTTGTTCTTCCGCTGGCGGCTCGATCGAGTACTCGCTCGGGTCTGCTACCAACTGGTCAAAACCATCAAGCGTTGTCGGGTGGGCGGCGACAATGACTACGTCCGGTGTACCGACATTCATCTTGGCCGGTAGTGAGGAGTCGGAGGCGGCGTAGCCGCCGGAGACGACGAACTGCCGGCGGCGCCGGGTCGGCGAGGTCTAGGATG
>NZ_VZQO01000061.1:0-40095 GCF_014397665.1 Paraburkholderia sp. UCT2 | reverse complement strand
GATTGGCGGGGAGTTGGGGGAAGCGGGCGATGCAGGAAGGCGCTTTGGCAGCGCGCCTATCAGCGACGTTACGACTTCTTCGGATCCTTCGACACCCGCTTTGCCGATGCCGCGGGCGCGGGCCTGACCGGCCCGGCGACGTGCATGACGGCGCGGCGCGGTTGTCCGTGCGCGGCCGTCGCGGGTGCAGACCTGACCGGTCTGGCGGCGTGCCTGTCGGCTCGCGGCGGCTGTCCGTGCGCGGCCATCGCCGGCGCTGGGCCGCCCGGGTGCCCGAGCGGCGGATGCGCGCCGCCCGGATGCTCGCCGCCGCCCGGATGCTCCGGCAGATGACCGTCATGGCTCGCCATCACACGATGCAGTTCCTCACGGCGATGGAAAACCTCGGCGCGATGATCGCCATGAGAATAGAACTGGCGATGCCGGACGCCGTCCCGGCCGACGACCCAGATATACGTATCGCCGCCGACGATCACCACATCGCGATCGACCACATTGGCGACGTACACATCGGCCGGCAACGGCTGATACGCGGTCACGGTCACTTCGTTGACCCGGTTCGGGGCGCTGACGAGCCGGCCTTGCCCACTGGTCACGCAGCCCGCGAGAAAGGTAGCGCACGCAGCCGACGCCAACAGCGCGTTGGTGATGGTTTTCAAGTTCATTCCCCGGTTTGTATTGGTTATTTGTCGAGCGACGCCCGTTTAACGGTCGGCGTTTTGCATTCTTGAGATATGAATCGACGACCAGGGAAATGAGCGGGTACACGCGCAGGCGCAAACGCATGCCCGGCGCGCATCGGCTGATGAATTGATCCAACTGGGAAATAGAAAGAAATAACGCAAAAATTCCGGCGGGTTTCACCCGCCCGATCCGCGCCTAATTGCCGCCCGCATTGCCGTCTTCAGACTTCGCGTCGTCCCAGTTCATCCGGTGTCGATTAACGGTCTCGGTATGCCGCGCGTCGTCCTCGGTGTGGAGGTAAAGACTGGTCGTATTCAGCGAAACGTGGCCGAGGTTGTCGCGGATCGTGCGCAGATCGACGCCGCCGTCCGCCTGATGCGAACCGGCCGTATGCCGCAGCCAGTGCGCCGACGCGCGCTCGAGCTCGTCGGCGCGATCGGCGAATTCGGGACCGCGCGCACGCAGCCACATGGCCGCGCCCGCGAAGATGCCCTTGATCGCGTCGTGAATCGCCGAGCGCGACAGGCAGCGATTGCGGCCCTTGAACGGCAGCACGAGCGGCGTTTCCTCGGCGCGGGTCGGCAGGGCGGCGAGGCCATTGAGCGTGCGGTAGCCGCGCAGCTCCTGAACCAGTTCGGCCGACACCGGCACGATCCGCTCCTTGTCGCCCTTGCCGAGCGTCTCGAGCCACCACTGGTCCTGACCATCGGCGCCGAGCCTTCTGAAGAACTGGCCCATCTGCCCGCCGGCCACCTCGGAGATGCGCATGCCCTGCAAATAGAACAGCGTGGTCAGCCAGCGGCAACGCGCGTAGTACGCGCGTTGCGCATCGGTATCTTGCGGCAGCTGCTCGACGAACAGCTTCACTTCGTCCCACAGCGACGTCGACAGATAGCGCGTCACGCGCGGCGCCGAGCGCTTCGCGCGTTGTCGCAGGAGCGCCATCGGATTGCCGCGCAGATAGCCGGCGTTGACGAGCCACGTGAACATCGCGTTCAGGATGATCAGCGCCTGGCGCTGGCTGGCCGGCGACAGCGGCCCGTTGAACGGCCGCCAGCGCGCGTCGCCGCGCGCGTACTTGCCGCCGTTCGCCGACACCCAGCGCGTGGCCGGCTGCGGATCGGCGATGAACGCCTTGAACAGCAGCAGATCCTCGTGCGTCAGCGACGACAGCGGCTTGCCGAGCTGCACGACGGCCCACAGCAGCAGCCGCTCCGCTTCCTTGCGGTAGTTGTCGAAGGTGGTCTTGGTGTCCGCGTAATTGGACAGCCAGGCGCGCACGGCGTCGAGGTCGTTGCGCGCCGATAGCTGCGAGTTTTCCGCCGCGCCGCGATTGGTGCCGTCGCGGCCATCGAGCAGTTCCGGCACGACGAGCGATTCGACGGGCTGGACGGTGGCGAGCTCAGCGTTCGGGGCAGCTTTCGGCACGGCTTTGGACACGGTTCGGGACACTCCTCGGGCGCACGCCGGTTGGCGTCATTCTGCTCCGCTCAGGTGCTCTCAGAAGCGCTTGCCTGAAAAGAAAGCAGTGCCCACTCTGTTGCGGACGAAACGCGAAACCCTATCACACAGTCGGCTGCGCCTGGCGCAAAACAGCCGGGTGCGCTCAAGCTTCGACGCGGTGACGATCGATCGGCAACGCGGTGACGATCGATCGGCATATAGTGATGCAGGGCGGCGCTCGTTTTCCGCCCGCTATAGTCGCCGCCTATTAGTGGCATTGCCGTATTCGAATTCTATTGAACTTTGTCCTCGCCTATATTCGAATAGGAGTGGAGCGCCGACCGCAGTCAGCCGTTACGGACATCGGCTGCGTTGCCCTCGACCCTGGATTTCATGAGTGCACTGCCGAGCCATTCGGCTGACTGTCGGGTTTTCGGGTCGTCAAATTGCCACGCAAGCCTGACACGATGACAAACGCATAACAAGTACCTTGCATGGGATTGGAGAAAGTACCCAGGCACCGACTCCGATCGACAACGGAGACATCCTCCAAAGGAGAGAACGCATGTCAAACGAAGCAAAGTGCCCGTTCATCCATACCGCCGGCGGCGGGACGACCAATCGGGACTGGTGGCCGAAGCAATTGCGCCTCGACCTGCTCAACCAGCATTCGAACCGCTCCAATCCGCTAGACGAAGACTTCAACTATGCCGAGGCATTCAAGAGCCTCGACTACGCCGCGGTCAAGAAAGACCTCGCCGCGCTGATGACCGATTCGCAGCCCTGGTGGCCCGCGGATTTCGGCCACTACGGCCCGCTGTTTATCCGTATGGCATGGCATGCCGCCGGCACGTACCGCATCGGCGACGGCCGCGGCGGCGCGGGGCGCGGCCAGCAGCGTTTCGCGCCGCTCAATAGCTGGCCGGACAACGTGAGCCTCGACAAGGCTCGCCGGCTGCTATGGCCGATCAAGCAGAAATACGGCCAGAAAATTTCGTGGGCCGACCTGCTGATCCTGACCGGCAACGTCGCGCTCGAAACGATGGGCTTCAAGACTTTTGGTTTCGGCGGCGGCCGCGCGGACACATGGGAGCCGGATCAGGACGTCTACTGGGGCAATGAAAAGACCTGGCTCGGCGGCGACGTGCGCTACGGCAAGGGAGCGGCCGGCAGGGAAGACGACGAAGGCGTGCTGGTCGCCGACGAGGAGCTGCACGGCACCGAAAAGAGCCGTACCGATCCGCCCGGCCGCAACCTCGAAAACCCGCTCGGCGCGGTGCAGATGGGCCTGATCTACGTGAATCCGGAAGGCCCGGACGGCAATCCCGATCCGCTCGCCGCGGCAGTCGACATCCGCGAAACGTTCGGCCGCATGGCGATGAACGACGAGGAAACGGTCGCGCTGATCGCCGGCGGCCACACGTTCGGCAAGACGCACGGCGCGGCGCCGGCCGAGAACGTCGGTCCGGAACCGGAAAGTGCCGGTCTCGAGGCCCAGGGGCTCGGCTGGCGCAACAGCTTCGGCACCGGCAGGGGCGGCGACACGATCACGAGCGGTATCGAAGTCACGTGGACCGCGACGCCGACGCAGTGGGACATGAGCTACTTCCAGAGCCTGTTCGGCCACGAGTGGGAGCTGACGAAGAGCCCGGCGGGTGCGAACCAGTGGGTCGCGAAGGACGCGCAGGCCACGTATCCGCACGCGCACGACCCATCGAAGAAAGTGCTGCCGACGATGCTGACGACCGACCTGTCGCTCCGCCTCGACCCGATCTACGAAAAGATCTCGCGGCGCTTCATGGCCAACCCCGACGAGTTCGCCGACGCGTTCGCGCGCGCGTGGTTCAAGCTGACGCACCGCGACATGGGTCCGCGCGCCCGCTATCTTGGCCCGGAAGTGCCGTCGGAGCAACTGCTGTGGCAGGACCCGATTCCGGCCGTCGATCACCCGCTCGTCGACGACAAGGACGTCGCGGCGCTGAAGCAGAAGATCCTCGCGTCGGGGCTGTCGGTGTCGCAGCTGGTCACGACCGCGTGGGCCTCGGCCTCGACGTTCCGCGGCTCGGACAAGCGCGGCGGCGCCAACGGCGCGCGCATCCGGCTCGCACCGCAGAAGGACTGGGCCGTCAACCAGCCCGCTGAGCTCGCGAAGGTGCTGACGGTGCTCGAAGGCATCCAGAGCGAGTTCAACGGTGCGCAGTCCGGCGGCAAGAAGATTTCGCTTGCCGACCTGATCGTGCTGGCGGGTGGCGCCGGTATCGAGCAGGCCGCGAAGAACGCCGGCCAGCAGGTGACGGTGCCGTTCTCGCCGGGTCGGATGGATGCGTCGCAGGAGCAGACCGACGTCGTATCGGTCGGGATGCTCGAGCCGGTCCACGACGGCTTCCGCAACTATCTGGGCGGCAAGTTCCCGGTGGCGGCGGAGAAGCTGCTGATCGACAAGGCGCAACTGCTGACGTTGACCGCGCCCGAGATGACGGTGCTGATCGGCGGCCTGCGCGTGCTGAAGGTGGGCGCTGGCAAAGAAGGTGTGCTGACGAGCAAGCCGGAAACGCTGTCCAACGACTTCTTCCGCAATCTGCTCGACATGGGCACGGAATGGACGCCGGTGTCGGAGGCCGCGGAAACGTTCGAAGGTGCCGACACGAAGAGCGGCGAGGTCAAGTGGACCGGTACGCGCGTCGATCTGGTGTTCGGCTCGAACTCGGTGCTGCGCGCATTGAGCGAGGTCTACGCGAGCGAGGACGGCAAGGAGAAATTCGTGCGCGACTTCGTTGCCGCGTGGGTCAAGGTGATGAATCTGGATCGTTTCGAGCTGGCTTGATCCAGCCAGTGCTGGCGAGTGGTTCTTTGCCACGTCGCCGCAGTTTTTGAAGGTGGATTTGCGAAGCCATCGAGCGCGCTTGCCGGGATGCCGGCAAGCGCGCTTTTTCTTCGCCTCGTCACTGCTTCTGCGCCGCCGCCTTTCAGATGTTCGAGCACCGGGTGCCGATGACACCCGTGCTGCCCGTAACCAGAATGGTCATACAATTTCCATCGCCCCACCGGAGGCTGCCACTCAGACCATCTTCAACACCACCCTGAAACGCGCGTGACCGCTCATCATCCGGTCGAAGGCCTGCGCTGCCTCGGCGAGCGGATACTCTTCGATCATCGGCTTGACACCGGTGAGCGCGCTGAACGCGAGCGTGTCCTGCGAATCGGCCGAGGTGCCGGAGGGCCAGCCTTGCACCGAGTTGCGTCCCATGATGAACTGCACGATCGGCACTTCGACCGGCTCTTCGGAAACGCCGACCATCACGAGCTTGCCGTTCAGGCCGAGACCGCCGAGCGTCGCGGTCATCGCCTTGCCGCTCGTCACCGTGGCGAGTATCAGCTTCGCGCCGCCCAGTGCCTGCAGCTTCTCGGCGACGTTTTCCGTTTTGCTGTCGATGTAGTGATGCGCGCCCAGTTGCTGCGCGAGCGGGGCCTTGTCCTGACCCCGCGCGATCGCCACCGTGCGAAAGCCCATCTTGCGCGCGAACTGCACGCCGAGATGACCGAGGCCGCCGATCCCGAGAATCGCGACCACGTCACCAGCGCGCGCGCCGCTATTGCGTATCGCATTGAACGTCGTGATGCCCGCGCAGAGCAGCGGCGCGGCATCGACGTCGGACAGATCGTCGGGAATGCGCGCCAGGGCTTCGACCGGGGCCACCATGTATTCGGCGTAGCCGCCGTCGTAGCTGATGCCGGGGATGAGGGCGAACTTGCACAGCACGAAATCGCCCTGGCGGCAGTGTTCGCATTTGCCGCAATGCCCGCCGTGCCAGCCGACCCCGACACGCTGCCCGACCTGCCAGCCCTCGACACCCGCACCGACCGAATCGATCACGCCCGCGATCTCGTGACCGGGCACACGCGGATAGGCCAGGCCCGGCCACAGGCCTTCCTTGGTCATCGCATCGCTATGGCAGATGCCGCAAGCCTGAATCCTGATACGCACGTGACCCGCGCCCGCCTCGGGCACTTCGCGTTCGACCAGTTCGAGCGGGCCGCCGGCCTGCATCACTTCGACTGCTTTCATTGTGGGCATGATGTTCTTCCTTTCCAGTGACGAACGGGACAAGAGGGGAACAAACTCCAACATGATATTCCGCGTCCAGGCGGCTCGCCAGAAAGAAGCCGCCGCCGCATGGCTGATGGCGATGACATCCGATGTAATTGGCGAGCCGCGCGGCTGCCTCTACTCTTCGACTACCGCGCCGTCGCTCCGATGGCGCACACGTCAAGGAGATACCATGTCCAGCTATCCCGTTCACACGATCGAGTCCGCTCCCGAGCAATCGAAACCCGTGCTGCGCAAACTGCAGCAGGCGTTCGGCCTGATTCCGAACATCGCGGCCAAGATGGCGGCTTCACCGGTGCTGATCAACGGCTTCATCGGCCTGTTCGAGCGCGTGCATGCGAGCAGTCTGACCGAACCGGAGATCCAGACGCTGCTGCTCACCAACGCCGTGACGAACGCGAGCGAATGGGCGGTTGCGTTTCATACCGCGCTCGGCTTGAACGCGGGCCTGCGCCGCGCCGATGTCGAGGCGATCCGCCACGGCGGCGTGCCCGACGACACGAGGCTCGCGGCGCTGTCGACGCTCGCGCGCACGCTGATCGAAAAACGCGGCCGCCTCGCCGATGAGGACCGGCAACGCTTTCTCGCGGCAGGTTTCAGCGCGGAGCAGATTCTCGAGGTGGTTGCGGCGGTCGCCGCGTCGACGATCACGAACTACACCGGCAGCGTGACCGAGCCGCCGCTCGAAACGCAGTTCGCCGAATTCGCGTGGCACGCGCCCGCGCGCTGAAGCGATCCCGTTCAGGCATCAACAGGAGGGCAACACCATGAACGTCACGAGTTACGATCCGAAAGTGCAGCCGGGCGATCTCGGCAGTCTGTTGCGCTATTGGCGTGACATGCGTGGCGTGAGTCAGCTCGATCTGTCGCTCGAGGCCGGCATCTCGCAGCGGCAGATCAGCTTCATCGAAAGCGGGCGCAGCGTGCCGGGCCGCGACACGCTGCTGACGCTCGCGCAGACCCTCGACGTGCCGCTGCGCGAGCGCAATGCGCTGCTGCTTGCCGCGGGTTATGCACCGATCTATTCGGAAGCACCGTGGAATGCGCAGGAAATGCACGGCGTGGTTCGCGCGCTCGAACGGGTCGTGCGTCAGCATGAGCCGTTTCCGGCGCTCGTGATGGACCGCGACTGGAACGTGCTGATGACCAACGACGCGGCCCCGCGCTTCTTCAACTGCTTCATCGACATGACCGCGCGCGAAGGCCCGCGCAACATGCTGCATCTGATCTTCGATCCACATGGCATGCGTCCGTTCGTCGCCGAGTGGGAGGAGGTCGCGCGAAGTCTGCTGCAACGCGTGTATCGTGAGTCGGTCGGTCATGTAATCGGCGCCAACACGAAGCGTCTACTCGATGAACTGCTTGCGTATCCCGACGTGCCGCGCGACTGGAAGACGCATCATGGCTCGTCCGCGACACCCGCGACGCTGCCGATGGTTCCGCTCGGCTTCATCAGCGAAGGCGTGGTGCTGCGCTATTTCTCGATGGTCACGACCGTGGGCACACCGCAAAACGTGGCCGCGCAGGAGTTGCGCATCGAATGCATGTTCCCCGCCGACGACGCCACCGAAGCATGGCATCAGCAGCTGCTCGCGGCGCATGCGTCCCCGCAACCTCCAATATCGGCAAACCGTATGCCGTGATATAGCGATGTCTTCGGTTTTTGGGCGATCATCCGAGCCGATCAGGTTGAGCAATCCGACGCCACTCACTCTCCATGGACAACGGGCTTCTACTGTTTCCGGTCGCGGCGCTTCACGTCGAAGCAGCCGACGAGCCACACTGGTTCCGGCGCGCGCCCAGTTCGCACGCGGCCATCATCTCCGACTTCGGCGACGTGACCGAGGTGCTCGCGCGTGTGCCGGAATCCTGGTGCGTCGCGTATATCGTCGCGTCAGTTGAATACGTGATCGGCATGCCTGTCCAACCGGCATGCCGATTAAGGTCGCCATCACCGCCGACGAACTCAATGCGTTTCTCGCGATACGCGAGGCGTACGATTCGCTTCAACGCGAGCACGAAGAGGTCTGCACCTTGATGCGAGCGCCAATCTCTATTCGTTGGTCCATACCTGCAAGGTCAACGGCATCGATCCCTATCGCTATCTCACCTGGCTATTTCAGCGTCTGCCTTCGGCGAAAAGCGTCGACGACTACGACGCGTTGCTACCCATGGAAGAGGCCCGATGAGCATCGCTGATCTTTATCATCACCACACCTACCGGAGGAAAATATGACCGAACCGAAACAGATCAAAGCGTATATCCAGGATGCGTCAGGTCAGTTGCTGCCTCTTGCTGCGGATTCACTCATTCTCGAATTCCCGTCCGGCGAATCCCTGGAGATCGCTTGGGACACACCGCATCCTGACGACCCCCGGCCAGTTTGCGCGCAAGTATGGGGTGGGCGTCGCGTGCCGGTCGTTCAGACAGACGCCGATCTCGATGAAGTAAAACGCCGAACAACTCCGGTCGCGATCTTACCGTCAGCCGGGAACCTTGTGCTGGTTCATCCTTACTCGTTTAGCAAACACAAGCACGATTAGAATCCTCTGTCGTTCGAGCACGGCGCTTCTCAAATGAATGCCCTCTGAGAGACGCCAATGATGGATCGCATACGATCAATCGCGGGTGCGCCGCGTGGTCGCGCCGTAGGCCTCTATACTGTGCGTCGTCAAACACGAAGCCCGGCTCTCGAAATCGGCAGCGCTCGAACCCGCACATCCATGGATACTGATTTGTCGTCGCCGCGCCGCTCACGGCTCGCGCGCGTGATCGAGGTTTTCATCGTCTTTCTGAAACTCGGGCTGACCAGTTTCGGCGGTCCGATCGCTCACATCGGCTACTTCCGGCGCGAGTTCGTCGAGCGGCGCCGCTGGCTCGACGATGAAGCCTTCACCGACCTGATCGGCCTGTGCCAATTTCTGCCGGGACCCGCGAGCAGCCAGGCGGGGTTTTCGATCGGGCTGCTGCGGGCCGGGTGGGGTGGGGGGCTAGCGGCCTGGTGCGGCTTCACGCTGCCGTCGGTACTCGTGATGCTGGCCTTTGCCGTGATCGCGCCGGACCTGGGCGGCGCGCTCGGCATGGGCGTGATTCACGGCCTGAAGCTCGTCGCGGTGGCCGTCGTCGCGCAGGCTGTCTGGGACATGGCGCGGCGTCTGTGTCCGGATCGCCGCCGCGCGGCGATCGCGCTCGCATCGCTCGGATTGCTCAGTGTGCCTGGCACCGTCTACGCCCAACTGATCGTGATCGGCGCCGGCGCCGTGCTCGGTGTCGCGCTGTGCCGGACCACGGCGGTGCAAGCGCCACGCGCCATTCCTCCGCGGGCCGGCGATTTTCATGTGTCGCGCACGGCAGGCATCGTCGCGCTAGTGGTCTTTTGCGCATTGCTGTTCGCGTTGCCGCTATGGGCGGCAAGCGGGACCTCGCAAGGCATCCGCGTATTCGATGCGTTCTATCGCTCCGGCGCGCTCGTGTTCGGAGGCGGCCACGTGGTGCTGCCGTTGTTGCAGCGGGCAACCGTCGCGACCGGATGGGTCGCGCCCAACGACTTCCTGGCCGGCTATGGCGCGGCCCAGGCCGTACCCGGACCGCTGTTCACGTTCGCGGCGTTTCTCGGCTGGATGATGGCGCTGCCACCCAGACACTGGAGCGGCGCACTGCTGGCGACAGTGGGCATCTTTCTGCCGGGTCTGCTGCTCGTTCTTGCCGCATTGCCGTGGTGGCAGGCGCTGCGCGCGCGTGCGGCGATGGCGGCGGCGCTTGCCGGCGTCAATGCCGCGGTGGTCGGCCTGCTGGCCGCCGCGCTTTATTCGCCGGTGTGGACGAGCGCGGTCCTGTCGGCGACGGATTTCGCCGTGGCGTGCATCGGCTTTTTGCTGTTGCTGCGCTGGAAGGTGCCCCCGCTTGCGGTCGTCGTGCTGTGTGTGGCGGCCGGCGTCGCGCAAACGGTGCTGCACCCGTTCTGACAGGCTGATCGCGCACGCATTGCAACAGCACTGATCTGCATCAAGGCTGACAGCCGCGGGTCGGTTAGCCTGCAACGATGAAGCGGCTTACGCGTCGCCCGCTTTGCCCGGCAGCATGCGCTTGAGCACGTCGTCGCGCAGCACATAGTGATGAAACAGCGCGGCGGCGGCATGTCCCGCCGCGATGACGATGATGGCCCAGCCGACGAAATCATGAGCCTCACCAATGGCGTGATGCGTCGCCTTACTGGTCGGCGCGAACGGAGAGGGGATCAGCAGCCCGAAAAAGCTCATCGATTCGTTGCCGGACCATCGCAGTACGAAACCCAGTACCGCTTCGCCGACCAGCAGCGCGTACAGAACATAGTGGACGCCTTTCGCGGCCAGCTCGACCCATCCCGCGGCAGACACGGGACTTTGATGTCCGGGTATCAGACGCCACCCAATGCGCACGATCAACACGGCCGAAAGCAATATTCCAAACGACATGCGGGAAACGATCATCAGGTGACGCGTGGGTTTAGGCGCAAACCCCCAGGTTTGGGCGAGTCCAAATTGGGCCAACACCAGAATCACCGTGATCCAATGCAACAGGATCGAGAAAGAGTCGTATTGCGTGCGGTCATCGCCGGCTGCGATTCGCGTCGCCGTCGCGGTCGCGGATGAATGTTTGAGGTTGGTCATCGGGTCGAGCGAACAGGATGGAAACGTTGAGACGCCACGAAAAACGGAGGCTGCGGCTGGGCCGGCACGCGGAGTGCAAGCACCACGGGGCGCGGTGAGCTCGCGGTGCTGGCGACATTTGACGTACCCGGCCCGCTAGCGCCTGCGAAGCGTACCAGGATGTGCTGAACAATTTCTGAAGGATAGGGCAAGCGCCGAACCAGCGCCACGTTCAGTCTCACGATCGAGCGGCCTTGCATGCATGTCAACGGCGACGCGACCCCAGGCGGCGCTCCGCCTGCACCTGCTCGACCGGCCCGTGAGCCTCGTCGACGAGGGCATCGGCGTGGCGCACAATGTCTACGAACTGGTCGCGCTGCGTCCGATAGCTGGTCTGGTGGGCGGCTATGCATCGGCTTCCACCGTGATGGTGGGCACCGAGGCGCCGCGCGAGCGCGCGGGTTGGGCGCTCGGCATACTTTCGACGGGCGCGCTCGCGGGCAATCTGGTCGGGCCGCTCGTCGGCGGCGTGCTGCCTGACTGGACCGGCATTCGCGGCACGTTCTTCGCGGGCGGCGCGATGATCGCGGCGGCGGCGCTGCTCACCATCTTCGTGGTGAAGGAAGAGTTTCACCCGGAGAGCGACGCGAAAGCTCACGCGCGCGGCACCGCCGGCGCGCCCGCCCGACGCGCCAATTACGCGGTGGTGGCCGCGCTGCTCGTGACCGCGATGATGGTGCTGCTCGCCGACATGTCGATCGAGCCGATCATCACCGTGTATATCGGCGGCCTTGGCGTGGATGCCACGCATCTTGCGCGCGTGGCCGGCGTGGTTATGGCATGCTCGGCGCTCGGGAGCATGCTGACGGCCGCGCGCCTCGGCGCGCTGGCCGACCGGTTCGGGAGCTGGCGCGTGATCGTTGCCTGCCTCGTGCTCACGGGGCTGGCGATGGTGCCGCAAGCCTTCGTCACGCACTGGTGGCAGCTCGCGGCTTTGCGCGTGCTGATGGGTATGACGCTCGCGGGCCTGTTGCCCTCGATCGGCAAGCTGGCGCGGCAATCGGTGGATGAAAGCAGGACCGGCCGCATGCTCGGTTATCTGCAATCGGCGCAATTCAGCGGCCAGGTGGCGGGCCCCGTGATCGGCAGTGTGATCGGCGTTCATCTCGGGCTGCACGCGGTGTTCTTCGTGACCGGCGCGCTGCTGATCGCTTGCGGCGGCCTCGCGCGCTGGGCGCACCGCCGCGCTGGGGCCTGACAGGCAGGCAAGCCGGCAGGCACATCGAATCTTTTAACGCATCCGGTGGGAAGGGAACATGAGCATTCAAGCGGACAATCGCGCGTTACTGCGCACGCTCGGCATCCACAAGCCGATCATTCAGGCACCCATGGCCGGCGTCACCACGCCGGCGCTGGCCGCCGCGGTGTCGAACGCGGGCGGTCTCGGCTCGCTCGGCGTTGCCGCGATGAACGCGGAGAACGCGCGCCGCGCGATCCAACAGACTCGCGAGCTAACGACGAAGCCTTTCAACATCAACGTGTTCTGCCATCGCCCGGCGACACCCGATGCGGCCGTCGAGCGTGCATGGCTCGAGTGGCTCGAACCGGTGTTCCGGCAATACGGCGCTACGCCGCCGCAAGCGCTCTCCGAGATCTTCACGAGCTTCGTCGCCGACACCGCGATGCAGGCGATGCTGCTCGCGGAGAAGCCGGCCGTCGTGAGCTTCCATTTCGGCTTGCCGCCCGATGCGGTGATCGCGCAACTAAAGCACGCGGGCATCCGTTTGCTGGCGAGCGCGACGAATCTCGACGAAGCGGCGGCCGCCGTCGAGGCGGGTGTCGATGCGATGGTCGCGCAGGGCATCGAAGCGGGCGGTCATCGCGGCGTGTTCGACACGACCGGGCGCGACGAACGCCTCGGCACGTTCGCGCTGACGCGCCTGCTCGCGAGCGAGTTCGACCTGCCCGTGATCGCGGCGGGCGGCATCATGGACGGTGCCGGCATCGCGGCCGCGCTCGCGCTGGGCGCGCAGGCTGCGCAATTGGGCACGGCGTTCGTCGCGTGCCCGGAAACCTCGATCGACGACGGCTATCGCCGCGCGCTGCTCAGCGATGCGGCGCGCTCGACGACGTTCACGTCGGCCATTTCGGGGCGGCTTGCGCGCAGCATCGTCAATCGCTTCACCACGCTCGGCGAGGACCCGCAAGCCCCGCGCACGCCGTCCTATCCAATCACCTATGACGCGGGCAAGGCGCTCAATGCAGCCGCCAAGGCCAAGGGTGAATTCGGCTACGGCGCGCATTGGGCGGGCCAGGCCGCGCCGCTTGCGCGTTCGTTGCCTGCCGGCGAATTGATGGCGCAACTGGAAAGCGAAACGCGAGAAAGTATCGAGCGGCTGCAATCGGTGTGGAACTAGCAGTCCAGCTTCAATACCATCGCACAGTTGGAACGCATCGGCACGCGTGGGGCATGCGCGGGCCGATGTCCGATTAGCTTCCAGCCTCAGTTCCGCACCCATGCATTCGGTCCAGCGCGGCCGCGATCGTCGGGTTCTCAAGCCAACAAAACAAAGGCGGACAGGCATGCAACGCAAATTCGACGATCTCCTGCTGGGGAGCATCGAGCTCTTCTGCCTCGCGGCGGAGCTGGGTAGCTTCACGCTGGCGGCCAACGCCGCGAGTGTCACACCGGCGGCGGTGAGCCGCTCGGTGGCGCGGCTCGAGGAACGGCTCGGCGTGCGTCTGTTCGTGCGCACTACACGCCAGATCCGTCTGACCGACGCGGGGCGGCGCTACTTCGAGCAGTGCCGGCAAGCCCTGTCGCAACTGATGGACGCCGAGCGCGAAGTGACGGGCGAGCAGACCACGCCGGCCGGCGTGCTGCGCATCAGCATGCCGACGCCGTATGGGCACTATCGCGTGTTGCCGCTGCTGCCGGCGTTTCGCGAGCGCTATCCGCAAGTCCAGGTCGAGACGCACCTGGACAATCGCAACATCGACTTTGCGGAACAAGGTTTCGATCTCGCGATACGTGGACGCGCGCCGGCCGATTCAAACCTCGTCGCGCGCAAGCTCGAAGACGCGGAAATGGTCGTGGTGGCGGCGCCCGCCTATCTGAAGCGCGCGGGCGTGCCGAAAACCGTCGAGGACCTGCGGGCGCACGAGTGCATCCAGTTCGAACTGCCGAGCAGCGGGCGCCATCTCGCCTGGACCTTCGAGGGTTCGCCTGAAGATGGCGACGTGCTGACGCAGGGCAGCTATGGAACGTCGGGCGACGCGCTCGCCGGCGTGACGCTCGCGCGTGCCGGCGCGGGCCTGTTTCAGACGTATCGCTTCGTCGTGGAGGACGACCTGCGCGAAGGTCGGCTCGTGGAAGTGTTGCGCGAAGCGGGCGGACGCACGCGGCCATTCATCCTGCTTTATCCGCACGCGCGCTACCTGACCTCGCGCGTGCGGGCTTTCGTCGAATTTCTCGTCGAGCAGTTGGCCAAACCCGCGACGCCCGCGCCGAGCACGCGCGCGCATTGACCGGCGCGCGCCGCTTCATCGCATGGCCCGCTCAGTGGCCGGCGCTCTGGCCGCCGTCCACATGCAGGATCTCGCCGGTCACGAACGGCGCCGAGTCGAGATAGAGGATCGCATTCACGATGTCGCTCATCTCGCCCATATGACCCACTGGATGCAATGCGCCAAGCGCCGCATGGGTTTCGGGTGCGTGCATCGGTGACTTGATGATGCCGGGCGAAACCGCGTTGGCGCGAATTCCGCGCTTCGCATACTCGATCGCGAGCGAGCGGGTTGCGGCGGCGAGGCCCCCCTTGGTCAGCGAGGTCAGCACGGACGGTACGCCGTCAATCGCGTGATCCACGAGGCTCGTCGTGATGCTGACCACGTGCCCGCGCTCATGCTTCTCCATCTCGGCGATCGCGAGCTGCGTGATGTGGAAGAAGCCCGCGAGATTGATGCCGGTGATCGTCGCGTAATCTTCCGCGGTGTATTGGGTGAACGGCTTGGCCACGAAAATGCCCGCATTGTTGACGAGCGTATCGACACGACCGAAGCGCGCCACGGCCGTCTCTATCACCCGTCGAGCCGTGGCCGGATCGGCGATGTCACCGGCCACGGTGACGAGGTTGGGATCGTCAGACGGCTTGATGCCGCGCGATGTCGCGACCACGTTATGGCCGAGCTTGCGAAATGCCTTGACGGTTTCGGCGCCGATGCCTTGCGATGCACCGGTGACCACGATGACTTTGGGAGACTGACTCATAGTGAACCTCGAAGTAGGTTGGATCAGCAATCTGTGATCGGACTGATGGCTCCGATGGCGACTAATTTATGCGGTCGTGCTCCGCTTTTGCACACAAGGCGCGGACAAACAGTTGTGAGCCGCAGGAACAAGCGGTCAGTGACGGCGCGTAGCGGCAGTGGTCCTGTTGGTGTCGGCCGGTCTGTCGCGCGCATTCGCGTTCACGATGCCTGCGTTCGCGGGTCGTGATCGAACTCGAGTCTGATGCCGCCCGGCTCGTACACCATCGTGTGGCGTTTGGGCCCGCCACCGAGGTCTTCGGGCGCGAATTCGACTTTGACGCCCGGCCAGGCGGACACGCGCGCGAAGATGTCCTGCAGTGCTTCCTCGCTGCCCACGCGCAGCGCAAGATGATGCAGTCCGACATGGACCTTGCGATCGAATTCGACGAGGCGGCTTGAATCGGTGACCTGCCAGAGCGTCACCACGACGTGTCCGTCCGACACGAACGCAGCCGGATAGGCTGGCCTTTCTCCCACCTGCTGCCAGCCCAGACACTTCACGAAGAAGTCGCGTGTGAGGTTCAGATCGCGGACGGTGAGCCTACGTGATCGATACCCAGCGTAAGCGGTTTGTCAGTCATCGTTCCGTCCTCCTGAAGGGAGAGCGAGCAGCGCCCGAATCCGTGCCGGAAAGAATTTAGCCCCAAGGAATCGCGGCGATATTCGCCGGCGGTTCAATTCAGTTTTTACACCATGTAGTGCATACGGCGAGGAAATCCGCTTGCATAAATCTGCATAGTCAAATATATTGAAGTCAGATATTGAGGAGGCGATCGATGGATGATTCGATCAACGAAGACTTTGAGCGCACGCAGAAGCTGGCGTCCGTGCTGGGTCAGGCGCGTCAGCTGATTGCAAGCGAACTCAGGGCGGGGCTCGCGGATGCAGGACTGAATCTGCAGGAGCGCGGCGTTCTGCTCACGCTGTCGCGCGGCAGCGTGAAAACACCGGCCGCACTGTCGAAATTGGCGGGTGTCCACCCGGCCCGGATGACCCGCGTGCTGGACAAGCTCGAAAACAGCGGATTGATCGAGCGCGCCCGCAACGGCAGGGATCGTCGCCTCGTGGATGTGTCGTTGACGCGGGAAGGGCAGGCCGTTGCCGCCCGCAATACACGGGTTGACCAGGGAGCATGGAGCGAGGGGCTTTCGCATTTCTCGAAGTCCGATTTCGACGCGTTGTGCCTGCTTCTTTCAAGACTGCTCGACCGCTGAGGCGGCTTTTTTTAATCATTTATCTGACATTGCAGATAATCGCCCGCCGCCGACGGGCGCTTCGAACCGAGACGAGGGCGTGACATGAATCCATCGACCAACCCGGGCGCGCCGGCCCAGCTGACTGGCGCAAAGTTTGCACTCGGCACGTTTGCGGTGGCGCTCGCCACTTTCATGAATGTGCTGGATTCGTCGATCGCCAACGTCGCGATTCCTACGCTGTCCGGCAACCTCGGTGTGTCGATCGACGAAGGCACATGGGTCATCACGCTGTTTGCCGCGGCCAACGCGGTGTCGATTCCGTTGACAGGGTGGCTCACGCAGCGCATCGGCCAGGTCAGGCTGTTCGTCTGGGCGATCCTGCTGTTCGTGCTGTCATCGGCGGCGTGCGGCCTCGCTCCGAACCTGATGGTGCTGCTCGCCGCCCGCGTCGTGCAAGGCGCGGTGGCGGGGCCGCTGGTGCCGTTGTCGCAGGCCATGCTGCTCGCGTCGTTTCCGAAGGAAAAAAGTTCGAACGCGCTCGCGCTGTGGGCCATGACGGCGACGGTCGGACCGATCGCGGGCCCGGCGCTCGGCGGCTGGATCACCGACAGCTACAGCTGGTCATGGATTTTCTACATCAACGTGCCGGTCGGCCTGTTTGCCGCCGGCGCGATCTGGGCGATCTACCGCGACCGCGAGACCCCGGCCCGCAAACTTCCGATCGACAAGGTCGGACTGATCTCGCTGATCGCATGGGTCGCGCCGCTGCAGATCATGCTCGACAAGGGCCGCGACCTCGACTGGTTCAGCTCGCCGGTGATCTGGGTGCTGACGATCGTCGCCGTGGTCAGCTTCCTGTTCTTCCTGATCTGGGAATTGACCGAGGAGAAACCGATCGTCAACCTGCGGCTTTTCGCCAGACGTAACTTTCTCGGCGGCACGATTGCGATTTCGGTCGCCTATGCCATCTTCTTCGCCAATCTCGTGATCCTGCCGCAGTGGATTCAGGGCTTTCTCGGCTACCGGGCGGTGGACGCGGGGCTCGTGACCGCGCCGCTCGGCATTTTCGCCGTGATCCTCGCCCCGGTGATGGGCAAGATCATGCCGCGTTCGGACATGCGGGTGCTTGCCACGCTTGCGTTCGTCGGATTCGCCGGTGTGTTCTTCATGCGCTCGAACTACACGACCGGCGTCGACGCCTGGACACTGGTGTTGCCAACGCTGCTGCAAGGCATTCCAACCGCGCTGTTCTTTACGCCGCTCACCGCGATCATCCTGTCGGGTCTGAAGCCGGAGGAGGTTCCGGCGGCGGCGGGTCTGTCCAACTTCGTGCGCATTTTCGCGGGAGCGGTGGGCACGTCGCTGATGAGCACCGCGTGGAACGACCGTACGATCCTGCACCATGCGCGCCTTGCCGAGCAAACGAGTGTGGACGATCCTGGCTTTACCGGCGCGATCGCGCACTTGCAGGCGGCGCTGGACGCGGGCGTTCCCAAGGCCACGGCCTTTTACGAAGCCTCGCTGAACGCGCAGGCGACGATGCTCGGCCTGAACGACATCTTCTGGATCTCGGCGGTGATCTTTGTCGTCATCATCCCGCTGATCTGGGTGACGAAGCCGGCCAAGGGTGGCGCCGCGGGCGCGGCAGCCGCCGGCGGACATTGAATCCAATTTGGCAACCCGGTTCGGACGGGAAATGAAACAGACCATCCTCTCCTTGACATTATCTGATAATGCAGATATTGTTCAAATCAACGAGGAGGACACCGCCATGGACCATTACACGACGAAGAACTTCATGCTCACAGAGAGTATCGGCTTCAGGCTCGTCAAGGCCCGCAACGTCGTCGTGGCGGAGATGGACGCGGCACTCAAGGACCTCGACATCAACGGCCAGCAAATGGGCATCCTGCTTTCGCTGAAGCAGGGTGTGGCAAGCACGCCTTTCGAGCTGTCGAAGCTGCTCGGAATCGACACCGGCCTGATGACACGAATGCTGGACAAGCTGGAATCCAAGGGGCTGCTGAAACGGTCCCGCGACCCGCAAGATCGCCGCGTGGTCAATCTGACGTTGACCGCCGAGGGGCAGAAAACCTCCGCACGGATTCCGGAAGTCGCACCGCATGTGTTGAACGCCCGCTTGCGCAAATTCACGAAGGCCGAGTTTGCCGAACTGGACCGCCTGCTTCGCAAGTTCACAGGCGATTGAGCGGCGCGGCCGTGTGCCGCGCTTTTTTTCACCCATTAATCTGATTTGTCAGAAAATGAAAACGCAGACTTCTAGGGCAAACACCGTCGCCCGTTCGCTGAAGCTCGGTGTTTCGGTGATCTCCTTCGCGGTGCTGGCGGCATGTGCAAACTATGCGGGCATCCACAGCGACAAGCAGATCGATCAACCACGGCAGCTGGAAACGTCCCAGAGCCTCCCGCAAGAGCAGGGGCACTGGCCGTCCGCCGACTGGGTCGACCAGTTCGGCGACGCGCAACTGAAAGCATTGATCGCCGAGGCACTGCAAGGTAGCCCGACGCTCGACCAGGCGCGCGCGCGAGTCGAGCAGGCGCAAGCCTATAGCGAAACGGCGAAGGCGAACACGCTGCCGCGCGTCGATGCGTCGTATACGCTGACGCGCCAGCAGTACAGCAGCACCGCGTTGATTCCGCCGCCGTACGCCGGCTCATGGCAGACGGAGAACAAGGGGCTGCTGAGCGCTTCTTACGATCTCGACCTGTGGGGCAAGAACCGCGAGGCGCTGCGCGCGGCTGTCTCGGAGGCGTCCGCGAGCGAGGCCGACGTGGAAGTCGTCAGGCTCACGCTCGACACCTCGATCGCCCGCACTTACAACGAGCTGGCGCGGCTCTACGCATTGCGCGACATCGCGCAGCAGGAAGTCGCGCGGCGCGAGCAGATCGACCGCATCACCGCGAGCCGCATCGCAAACGGCCTCGATACCGAAGTGGAGCGCAAGACGGCCGAGGCGAATCTGTCCACGAGCCGTGCCCGCGTCAGCGCGCTCGACGGCAGCATCCTGACCACCCGGTATCAACTGGCGGCGCTGCTTGGCAAGGGTCCCGACCGGGGACTCGCGATCACGCGGCCGACGCTCGGCGTCGGCGACGACGTGCGTCTGCCGGACAACCTGCCGGCCGATCTGCTGGGCCGGCGGCCCGACATCGTCGCGGCGCGCTGGCGCGTCGATGCGATCACGCACGAGGTGAAGGAAGCGAAGGCCGAGTTCTATCCCGACATCAACCTGAGCGCCGCGATCGGTTTCGACGCGTTTGGCTTCGGCCGCCTTTTGAGCGCCGCGAGTCGCACGGCCTCGGTGGGCTCGGCGATCCATCTGCCGATCTTCGATGGGGGCGAGTTGCGCGCGCAGTTGAAGGGCCGCTACGCCGAGTTCGACTATGCGGTGGCGACCTACAACCAGACGCTGATCGGCGCGCTGAGCGGCGTGGCCACGCAGATCGCGCAGATCCGCTCGAGCGACGCGCAGCTCGGCGATGCGCAGGCCGCGCAGCAGGCCGCGAGCGATGCCGATCGACTGGCGACCACGCAATACAAGGCCGGCCTCACCAACCAGCTGACCGTACTCAATGCCGACGTCACCGCGCTGAACGCCGACGAGGCGATCGCCAATCTGAAGATGAACCGCCGCGACCAGCAGATCGAGCTCGCGTCGGCGTTAGGCGGCGGCTACGTCGATACGTCGGCCAGCACCGACCATCACGCGGACGTCGCCGCCGTCCCGACCCGTCAAGCCAATGCCGCGGTTGCCGCACGTTGAACGGCAGGTCGGAAAACCTATCAGGAGAACTGCAATGAGCGATTCGATCACGACCGACCGCGAACGGGCGGATCGGGAAGACGAACAGAAGACCGGCGGGCAAGCGCCTGCCACGCCCCAAGACGACAACAAGGCCACGCCGCCGGCACGCCGCAAACGCCTGATCGCGCTGCTCGGCGCTGCGGTCGTGCTCGCGGGCGCGGCCTACGGCGGGTACTACCTGAGCGAGGGCCGATATCACGAAGTGACCGATGACGCGTACGTCAGCGGCAATCTCGTGCAACTGACGCCGCAGGTCACCGGCACCGTGATCGCCGTCAACACCGACGACACGCAGATCGTGAAGCAGGGCGACCCTGTCGTCACGCTCGATCCGGCCGATGCAAAACTGGCGCTTGCCGATGCCGAAGCGCAACTCGGCCAGACCGTGCGACGCGTGAGCGGCCTGTATGTCAACAACGACTTCTACGCGGCGAACGTCGCTCAGCGCGAAGCCGATCTGGGCCGCGCCCGCGACGACCTGCACCGCCGCGAGGCCGTCGCGGACACGGGCGCCGTGTCCGCCGAGGACATCGCACACGCCCGCGACGCGGTCAGCGTCGCACAGGCCGCGCTCGAAGCGGCGCGCCAGCAGGGTGAAGCCAACCATGCGCTGACCGATCGCACCACGGTCGAGCAGCATCCGGACGTGCAGGCCGCCGCCGCGAAAGTGCGGACCGCGTGGCTCGCCTATGCGCGCGATACCTTGCCGGCGCCGGTGACCGGCTACGTCGCGCAGCGCCGGGTGCAGGTTGGCCAGCGGGTCGCGCCCGGCACGCCGCTGATGGCGATCGTGCCGCTCGACGGCGTATGGGTCGACGCGAACTTCAAAGAAGTGCAGCTCAAGCACATGCGGATTGGCCAGCCGGTCACGCTGACCTCGGACGTGTACGGTAGAGGCGCGCGATATCACGGGCGTATCGAGGGCTTTTCGGCCGGCACCGGCAGCGCGTTCGCGACGCTGCCGGCGCAGAACGCCACCGGCAACTGGATCAAGATCGTGCAGCGGCTGCCGGTTCGCATCGCGCTCGACCCGGCCGAGCTGGCCGCGCATCCGCTGCGTATCGGCCTGTCGATGGCGGTCGACGCCGACACGCGCGACGAATCCGGTTCGCAGTTGGGCGCGGCGCAGAACACGCGCTATCGCACCGATGTTTTCGCGCACTACGATGCGCAGGCCGACGCCGAGATCGACAAGATCATCAAGCAAAACGAAATGGTCTCGCGCGCGACGGCCGCGCAACCCCAACCGCAATCGCAATCGCAACGCGTGGCGTCGCACGAGCACAAGGCAAATGCGGGTTGAAGCGCGTCAAGCGCAGCCTGTCGCGACACAGCGTGAAGGGGCAGGTCACCGAGGCGGGGCTCAACGGCCGAGCGCCGCCTCCTCCTCGGCCAAGGCCGTCGGTACCGTTTCGAGGCCCGCGCCGCGAAGCCGGAAGGGCATGCGTCACGCGTGGCGCGCGTCGATCAGGCGGGCAGGATTTCGGCGATGACGACGATCACGACTGCGGCGTCGGCGGGACCCTGGACTTCTGCATCGCGTCGATCGCGTACTGGGTAATGTAAAAGAAGCCGTTCAGGTTGACGCTCAGGATCGCCGCGTAGTCTTCGGCGGTGTACTGCGTGAACGGCTTCGCGATGAAGATGCCCGCGTGGTTGACGAGCGTATCGACGCGTCCGAAGTGCTCGATGGCAGGTCGACGACGCGGCGGGCGGTAGCGGCGTCGCTGATGTCGCCGGCCACGGCGACATAGTCGGCCTCGACGGCCGGTGCGACGGAACGAGCCGTGGCGTGATTGATCCGGCCTGCTGGCCGTTCGAATCGATGGACCCGATGGAGGGCACTATAGGTGCATCCGCCGCGAATTCGAACACACACCGTGGACAAAGAGTCTTGCGCCACGAGAACAGATCTCGTGGAACCGTGCGGCTAGAGCCAGCGCCAGATGCCCGCGGGCCAACCGGAGAGCGGGATATGCGCCCAGGTCGCGACGAGCCAGAAAACGACGCCGCCCACCAGCGCGTGCATGCCGAACCCGCCCAGCCGCGCGCGGCCGGCGGCGATCGCCGCGAACGGCAGATAGCTCGTCTTCGATTCCCATGCGGGCCACAGATCGGGTTGCAGCCGCCGTTTCTTGCGGTCCTGTAGCGCGGCACCGACCAGCGCGAGGATGATGATCGCCCCGGCGAGCACGATGTTCCGGGTGACCGGGAACACGGCGATATGGCACAGTCCCCAAAGCGCGAACGACCACATCATCGGGTGACGGGTCACTGCGTACACGCCGCGCGCCGCGTCGGGAAACGCGGTGGGCCGGCCGCCGGTGGGCAACGCCGGGTTGCGGATCAGGGAGCCCATCAGAAGGATCGACGCGATCAGCATGAGCACGGTCACAACTGCCCACAGCGCGTTGCCTGCCGGCCATAGCGGATCGGAGACGGGCGTCCTGTCGTAAGCCATGACCATCCAGCCGAACGTCAGTATCGCAATCAGCGAATAGACGCCCATGGCACCCCGTTCGCCGATTGCCCGGACCATACCCGCCCGCAGCGGATGGGATAGGAGAAAGTGGCTGGCGACAAAAGCGAATGCCGCCACGACGAGTGTGTCGATGCTTTCCATTGGCCCGGCTCCTCAAGTGAGATGATCGGTCGACCGCGTGCATTGCGAGAATACTACTTCGCGCGCCACAACGAATGCAGCGATCGCTTCGCGAGTTTCGATTGCCGCGCGCCGCAAAACCTCGATTGGCAGTGTCGTCGTCGCAATGGCCGCGACACTCGCCATCGCATCGACTGCGCAAGCGGGGCAATGGGCCGCCAACCATCCCCGGCGCGTCGAAGTGAACAACCGTCTTGCCAACCAGAACAATCGCATCCGTCGAGAGGTTCAGGATGGGCAAATGTCGAGAGGCGAGGCTCGTAGTCTGCATAGCGTCAACGCCCCCGAGTATTAGGGACGCCAAACGATTGCGACTGAATCAATGCTCCGGGAACGCAACTGGTGCTATCTCGAGCGCGGTCGAGCCGCTTGCACAGGGCCGTTCGCGTCTCGTCGACAAGATGCCGGCCAATTTCCTGCATGCCGGGCTGATTCCGCTGATCCGCGTTATGAAGCAGCCGATCGAGAAGCACCGCCGTGAGCGTTGCCTCGTCGGCGAAGGTCCAGTCCGACTTGCCGAACCGCAGATTGGTCATTATGAGACTGCCGGTTTCGTACCGTTTGGCGATGTGTGAAGTGCGGAAGCTCTCTAGCCGCTGTTGCGGCGGATGGCGGGCGCGCGTGGTGCGGTCCTTCCGCAAGCGGTGAAGAGCGGCCCCTTGGCGGCGGAGTTGAGGTCTGCGTTGAAATTCGACTCGCACAACAACTCGTCGCAAGGCGTAGCGGCGGGTAGAGCCGTTAGGCGGCAACGGTCCTGGAAGGCATTGTCGACCGGTTCTGGTGCGCCGTCGTTGGCTACAGAGCGGTATCCTGCCTCGACGACAGCGATCGCATGCTCGGCCTCCCGCAACCCTGCAACGGGAGGACAACCATTCGCCAGATCGGCCCAGCTGCGCCTTAAAAACACCGAATAAAACGCGTCCGTGTTGTACTCCACCTTCGTGGCGCGCCCCTGCTGTTGGCCCCGCGCCTTGATATAAAGCTGGTCGGCATAACCACGGACGTAGGAGGAGGTATGCGAGATGGAAAACGCGAAGTCTCGCTGATCCTCCGCTGTTGATGGATACAGGTAACCCGTTTCAACCACGCCGATTTGTCCCGCAGCGTTTCGGCACGTGAACACGGCTTGCTCCTCGACGGTCACATCAGGTCGATACGTTCGCATCTGCGCCGAGACGTGGGTGATGGGGCTGTTTGTGAGGGATGAGATCAGGTCGATGAAATGAACCCCGACATTCAACGTGGACCCTCCACCTGCGTGCCGTTTATCCAGCATCCAGCTGCACCCGCCGCGCTCGTATCGAGCTACCGGGCCAACGATGAACCTGAACGCGAGATGCTGGAATCCCTCCGGCGTAAATCCATTCGCGGGACGCTTCCATTCGTCCCGCTGCGCCTCTGTGGCGCAACGGGCCTTGGCGCCAGTTCGCTTGATCCACGAGCGGCAGAAACGAGCACCGCAGCGACAACACCATCGGGCGGACGCTCAAGGCGGACGCGAGGGCAGCGTATGCGTCACATCCCGCTGCCGCACGGCGACAGCAACAGCCCATCGCCGAACGGAACATGGTCGTTGCTCGAAAGACATGTTGTGTAGGTCCAGCTCAATAGCGAGGCGCCGGACGAAGGGGCGGCGTATTGTCCGGTCAGCATCACCTGGAGGCGCGGCGTGGGGCTGATTGCAGCAGTTCCTGCAACTCGGCTTTGTAGAAACGCGCCAGGCCGTTGGTACCGTGGCCGCACGTATCCTCGCTGGCAGGGATCAAAAGCAGCCGGCCGTGGCGCACATGCTGCATCGCGTGCTCCATCAGACCGGTCTCGGGCGGATAGCGTTCGTCATCGGCCGCGTTGATGGCGAGCACCATAGCCCGGATCTGCTCCAGGCCGGGTGCCGGGTTATAGCCGCGCGAGGCACCCCATTGATATAAGAAGTCGTTGGCATCCAACGTGAAAGGCTGGGCCAACAGGGTGTCCAGGAAGTTGTCGGCCAACTCCATTGTCGGAGCTGCTTTCTGGTAGGCCAGCGTTCCGCCGTTGGTGGCCAGCGCGAAGAACGCGCTGGCAATGCGCAAGGAGCGGGGCGGGCTGGCGTAATTGCCATCCAGGTACTCCGGGTCGTCGCGGACCATCTCGGTGAGCATGCGGCGCAGCATCCAGTTGCGGCCCGACATCTCGGTCGGTTGCGACGCCATTGGCACCAGCGCGTCCATGAAGTCCGGATATCGCACCGCCCAGATCCACGCGTGCATGCCGCCCATCGAGTTGCCGATCAGCAGGCGCAAGTGCCTGATGCCCAGGCCCTCGGTCAGGAGCCTGTACTGCGCGAGCACCATGTCGTCGTAGTTGTAAGCCGGGAACCGCGTGCGCAGCCCGTCCGACGGCCTGGACGATCCGCCGGCTCCAATTCCGTCCGGGAGGACGATGAAATAATTGTTGGCATCAAGCGGCTGTCCGGGCCCGAACAGTTCTCCCGCGAACGCGGGCGTCAGCATGCTGGCGCCTGTGCCCGTCGTGCCGTGCAGGACCAGGACCGGCTCGCCGGACGGGTCGCCGATGGTTCGGTAGTGTAGCCGCACCTCCGGCATCACCTCCCCGGTGTGGAAACGGAAGTCTCGCGCGATCCAGTCGCCTTCCTTCGGTGCAGGATAATCGGCCAAATTGCAATATCTCGTTAGCGGCATAGGCGTGCGACGCAATCCGATGGCCTGGATTACCCGGAAATCGGTTCAAGAGTCTGAAGCGCACCCCCCTGCCGAGCAGAAGCGTAGGCCGCATCCATGACCTGCATCATCGCCTCGGCGTCGCGCAAGGACGCGATCGGCCTTGCACCTGTGCGGCATTCACCAAGCACTCGCTTGACGAATAGTGGGTAGTAAATGTCGGTCTCTAACTGGAGACGGCGACTGCGAGTGCCGGCGGCAAGATTGTTCCGGTCCCGAATCTCGATCCGGTCGGGGCCCGATTTTGCGTACATGCGATCGGATGAAAGGGTGAAGGAGAATTCGCGCTGCTCGTCCTGAGTACTGGGAAAGCTGTATCCCGTCTCCACGAGCCCGATCACGCCGTCTTCGGTTTGCATTGTCAGCAACGAGTAGTCCTCGACGGCGCCTCGATGCGTTCGGGAGTTCATGGTGGCGCAGACTCGCGCGACTTCTTTGCCGGTTAGTAATCTGAAGAGATCGATGAAGTGGGTTGCGACATTGATCGTGGATCCGCCTCCGGAAAACACAGGATCGAGTGCCCAACCTGCGCCTGCAGCTTCGTAACGACCAGGCGCACCTACAATGAAACGGAAAGACATGTAGTTAAAGTCCGACGGTATGCAATCCTCCGCATCTTCCAGTGCGCCGAGCAACTCGCTCATCCGGAAGATCAACGGTACGGCGCAATAAAGATTGGCTTCCTCGGTCAGTTTGCGCAGCCGCGTGACCTGCGACATGTTTACGCCGCAGGGTTTCTCCAGCGCGAACGGAATTTTTCGTTCGATCACCGCCTCCGCGAGCGTCGGCATTTCGGAATGCCGCCCAAACACAAACGCGAAATCGACATCCTCGCGCTCGAGCAACTCATACGCCGACGAGTACAACGTGCTCCCGAAGCGCGCGGCAATTGCCTGTCCTTTTACTTGCTCCGCATCTGAAACGGCTACCACCTGGATACCGGGCGCCTCAAGCGCATCGAGATAGAGTGGGACATGCCAATGGCTGGCCTCCAGCAATGCGACTTTCATGCCTGTTCTCCCTTCGCACCGTCGACGAATCGACTCCGTGCTTGCGCGATGCGCGCATTAATGCTGGCCGCACATACCGATGTGGAAACGTTGAAACTGTTCATCGCATCTTCCCTCCATTCAAACTGGTAAAACTGTCGATTCCGGGCGCTTTCCCAAAGGCGTTAGGGCATTAACGACTTGCGTTCGTTGCAGGCGCGAAAAGCACGCCGTCGTCTGGTGCTGACCTGCCAGCAGGGTGGTAATCGAACCCAAGGAAGCGTAGGGCATGCACTGCCTGCCCTTCATGCATCGGCCCCCCGTCCTGGGTACGACAGCCGCGCGCATGCGCGGCGCGGCGAAGCTGCGTCGGCTCTGGCGCATTGATGATGTCTACGACGATGGTGCCCGGTGCGAGCCGCTCGGGATTTACCGGCATGGCGTCATTCGCGTTCATGCCGAGCGGTGTGGCATTGATCACGACTTCGAAACCGTGCGGGTCGGGAGGTCCGGAATGCGTGATGCAACCGGTTTCGGCAGCAACGGATTCCGCGAGCTCGCCAGCCCGCTGCTCGTCGACGTCGGATATGGTTAACGTTCGGGCGCCCGCCGCCGCGACTGCAAATGCGATAGCCCTGCCCGCGCCTCCGGCACCGACGAGAAGAACGGACTTATTCGCCGGATGATTGCCTTCCCATTGCATGCCAAGCACACAGCCCACGCCGTCGAATATGGCGCCAACCCAGCGTCCATCTTCGTTGCAACGTATCACGTTGAGTGCGCCGACTCTGGAAGCAGTGGGATGGAGTTCGTCGATAAAATCCAGCATCCGTTGCTTATGAGGCATTGTGACCAGCAGGCCGGAAAGATTGCGTAACGCTCGTGCGCCGGCGACGAATGCGGACAGGTCTTCCGCCTTGACCCAAAACGGAACGCAGACCGCGTCCGCGCGCTGTTCGATAAAAAGCTGGTTCAGCAGTTGCGGCGACTTGGCTGCCGTCAGCGGATCGCCCACTAACCCGTAAAGTCGCGTTCTTCCCGTGATATGTGGATGCATTGCAGCCTCATGTCCGATGTTGACGGAAGGTGCAGTCATAGCTTACTGCTCACTTCCAGGGTGCCGGGGCTTCGGCGAGATCCCATGTTCCGTAGACAGCGGGCTCGTTAATCTCGATGACTTCAAGGTCATCGGAGCGCCAGATCACATTGTGCGGAACGCCGGCGGGTTGCGAGAGGTCGTCCCCGGCGTTGAGAGTCACATCGCCCTCGACGCCGGCGAAACGGAACGTCACCGATCCGCGCAGCACATACAGATAGTGCGCAGTCATGTCGTGCCAATGCCAGCCCGTGGCATCGGTGAACGGGGTCAGTGCGCGAATGTGCTTGGCGCCGATGCGACCGTTGGTCACCGCGGCGAGTCCGAGGTCGCGATACTCGGAGTCCGCGCGCAGCCCTTCCTTGTTCCAGACCGCTGCGGATGCGCTCACACGTGCGAACGGAGTCAGGGATTGCGCGAGTTCGCGCGGGCCATCGTAACGTGGCGTACCTTGGTTGTGCATGTGCCTTTCTCCCGTGTGGCATCAGATATTGGCGAGTGCCGCGGCCGCGTGTTCCTGCCCGGCTCGTCCGGACAGCGTAAGTTGCGCCGGGCGGTCGCTGCCGATATGGCCCTTGCTTTCG
The DNA here is from genome assembly GCF_014397665.1 of Paraburkholderia sp. UCT2. NCBI lineage: Bacteria > Pseudomonadati > Pseudomonadota > Betaproteobacteria > Burkholderiales > Burkholderiaceae > Paraburkholderia > Paraburkholderia sp. UCT2. The sequence continues at coordinate 11,846 of NZ_VZQO01000061.1, read as the reverse complement.
GCTACGAGCGCAGTTGGTTCGTCAGATCCTGTGAGCCGGCTGTTCCGGTCGCCTCACGCAACATCTCGGCGCGCAGACGATCGTATTCGCCTTTGGGTACAGGGACCGCGTTGCGGTCGCCGAGATCGTGGAGCCGGACCCGGTACGTCTCGCGCGTGGTAAAGGCGGCGATCGCGGCCACGACACAGATGCCGAATGTCAGGGCTCCGATCTTCAGTGGAATATTGGCGGAGCCGGGGGGCGCGACCGCGACGAAGAATGCCGGGAGCAGCGCGGAAAGCGTCGTCCCGACGTTCTGTCCAATGGCCATCCCGGACACGCGCACGCGCGTGTGGAACAGTTCGGAGAACAGGCTCGGGAATACGCCGTTGAAGCCCTGATAGGCGATGCCCCACATGAGCACCGAGAGAACCATCGCCAGCCATACGTTATGGATGCTGATAGCGTACAGATACACGAACGAGAGCAGTCCAGCGCTGAGGGTGCCGACAAGGACTGGCGGCCTGCGACCAATCCTGTCTGAGAGGTTGCCGACGAAGGGAATCAGGATCACTGCGCAGATATTGCCCAGAACAGGGATCCACAGATACATGCCGGGAGGGAAGCCGATGCCGTACGCCGGCTGAACCGCGTAGGCGGTGCCGAAGACCGCGGCGACAAGGGCGATTACGGCGGTAAGCGCCATGCAGACCACGCGCACGACATCGTCCCAGCTCTGCCGGAGCACTTCGACGACTGGCGAGGCGGGAATTTCGCCGTGCACGCGCTCCTCGGCGAACGCCGGGGTCTCATCGACTTTGCGGCGAATGACATAGCCCGCGATGAGAACGACGATGCTGAGCAGGAACGGAATCCGCCAGCCCCAGGAGGTGAACTGGTCCCTGGGCATGAAATGCGCGAGAGGCAGGAAGATCGCTGCCGCCATGAGCTGTCCGGCCTGCACCCCCTGGAGGGTAAAGCTCGCGAAGTAGCCGCGCCGGCCGAACGGTGCGTGCTCGAGAATCATTGAACTGGCGCCGGAGAGCTCCCCGGCGACCGCGAAGCCCTGGATGAGGCGCAGAACCACGAGCAGCACCGGCGCCCAGATGCCGACCTGCTTATAGGTTGGCAGGACCCCGACGGCCATCGTTGAAAAGCCCATGAGGAACATGCAGAGGAGCAGCACCGTCTTGCGGCCGTGGCGGTCGCCCCAGTGGCCGAGGACGACGGCGCCCACCGGGCGGGCGATATAGCCGACACCGAAGGTTGCCAGTGAGGCGATGATGGCGACCGTTGGATTATCAGACGGAAAGAAGAGCTGCGGGAACACCAGCGACGCCGCAGTCGCATAAATGAAGAAGTCGTAGTACTCCAGCGCCGAGCCGATCCAGCCGCTGGCCGCGGCGATCTTCGACTGGCGCTTGCCGTGAGGCTTAACGCGGGTGTTCCGATTCATGCTTGTCTCCATCGTGATTGACTTTCCGGTGCTGTTTGTCTATTGTTGTAACACCGTTCCATTAAGAATCATGTTACGTCAATTATGAGAGTTGTCAAGGGAGCAGTTGACCGGTCGCTGCAGGCGATCGAGTTGCTCGCACGTGAGGCGCGCTGGATGCGCATCTCCGATATCGCCGCCGAACTCGGGCTGGAGAAGGGCCCCGCGCATCGCGTACTCGCGCAACTGTGCGAGCAGGGCTGGGCGGAACAGGATGAACAGACCTCCCAGTACCGTCTGACCTTGAAGCTGTCCCTGCTCGGTCAGCGGTACCTGCATGGGCTTGGTCTGCCGGGTCTGGTGCAGCCGATCCTCGATGAGGTCGCGGGTCAGTGCCGCGAGCTGGTCCGGCTGACGGTGGTCAACGAAGGAACACTCGCGTGGCTGGCAGCGTCCCAGGGCGCGGCACCGGGCCTGATGTATTCGCCGTCCATGCATAGTCCCATCGTCTTGCATGCCACATCGGTTGGCAAGGCGTGGCTGGCTGGAATGCCGAACGACCAGGCGATCGAATACGCCCTGCGTGGTGGACTCGGAAAAGCGTCCGCCGCGGGCGCATGGACGCCGAAGGCCATTACCAGCGTCGAGCAGCTGATTCCGGAGTTGGAGCGGACCAGGCAGCGTGGCTATGGCCTTGTCGTCGAAGAGGCCGAGCCGGGTGTCGTCGCATTGGCGGTGCTGGTGCGTGCGCTGCCTGACGGTGCGGTGGTCGGCACCATGAGCATTGCCGGGCCGGTCACACGGGTTCAGCCGGAGCGTTACGAGGCCTTTTACGCGCTATTGCAGCAAGCGTCCGCGAAGCTCGGTGCCGTATGGCCGCGCCAGAGCGTCGGTGCGCATGCAAGCGAGGCGGCATGAACGCGCCGGGCGCAGCTCAGGCTCGCGAGCGACTCACCGCGTTCGATGAACACGCAGCACGTATCCTGGTCGCGGCGCGCCGGCAAGGCACGCTCGTGGAGCGCCTTCCCATCGAGCTGCGGCCCGCGAATCTGGACGAGGGTTTTGCGATCCAGCAACAGGTGGGCGATCAGCTCGGCCGGCAGGCTGGCGCGTGGAAATGTGCGCTGCCGCCGGCGGGCAAAATCATCGCCGCACCAATCTATGACGCCGTCATTCATCGAGGCGCCCAATGCCGCATTCGCGCCATGCCAGGGCAGTCCTGGGTAAGGGCAGAGCCTGAACTCGCCTGTTTGCTGGCTCGCGATCTGCCGCCACGGCGTGAAGCGTATGGCGAAGCCGAGGTGCTCGACGCTCTCGGGAATGTTCACCTCGCGCTCGAACTGCTGGGCAGTCGCTATGCGCATCCGGAGGCGCTGACCTTTCCTGAATTGCTGGCAGACGGTCTGTTCAACGCCGGTCTTGTCATTGGGCCACGCGTTCAATTGCGCGAGGGCGCGACGCCGGCCGATCTCCCGGTCGAATTCACCGTCAGTCTGACTCGCGCCGGACCCGACACGGTCAGTTTTGCTGGCCGCCACCCTGATCGCAGCGTGCTCGCGCCGATCGTGTGGCTCGTCAATTTTCTCCGCGTCCGCGGCCTTGGATTGCATGCCGGCCAGGCGGTGATCACGGGCTCCTACGCGGGCGTGCTCGAGTTACCGATTGGTTGTGAGTTGCATATCGGCTTCGGTGATCTCGGCACGTTGCCGATACTTTTTTTGTCTTGATAGGAGTCTTCAGATGCGTCTCGTCCGTTTCGGCCAGCCTGGTCAGGAGCATCCCGGTGTCATCGATTCGAGCGGCGCGATCCGCGATCTGACCGGCGTCGTCGACGACATCGACGGAACGACTGTTTCGCCTGCCGCCCTTGCGAAGCTGAGCGAACTCGATCTGAATCGCCTGCCTGTCGTGGAAGCGGGCACGCGCCTCGGCGCCTGTATCGGCAATGTCCGTAACCTCGTGTGCATTGGTCTGAACTACACCGACCATGCCGCCGAAACCGATACGCCGATTCCGCGGGAACCTGTCGTGTTCAACAAGCATACGGGTTCGATCAGCGGTCCGAACGATCCGGTCATCTTGCCGGCAGACGCGCAAAAGCTGGATTGGGAGGTCGAACTGGGCGTGGTGATCGGCAAACCCGCCTGGCAGATCGATGAAGCCACCGCGCTCGATCATGTGGCGGGTTACTGCCTTGCCAATGACGTTTCCGAACGCGCGTATCAGCTCGAACGCGAAGGCCAGTGGACCAAGGGCAAAAGCGGCTTCTCTTTTGCGCCGCTCGGCCCGTGGCTCGTAACGCGTGATGAAGTGCCCGACCCGCAGGCGCTCGACCTGTGGCTCGACGTCAACGGCACACGTCGTCAGACGGGCAACACACGCACGATGATCTTTAACGTCGCGCATATCGTGGCGTATCTCAGCCGCTTCATGCCACTGATGGCTGGCGACGTCATTATTACCGGGACGCCTCCCGGTGTCGGCCTCGGTCAGAAGCCGCCCGTCTTTCTGAAAGCGGGCGACACCATGACCCTCGGCGGCAGCGGACTCGGCGAGCAGAGCCAGAAGGTCGTGCGGTATGCGGATTCGCTTGGCACGGCATGGGGCCGTGGCGAATATCCGTTGGCACGATAAAACGATTCGATCTGTAGAAGGAGGAGATATGAGCCTTGCTGGAACGGGCGTCGTCGCTATCTGGCATGACCTGCTGCCGGAAGCGAAGGATGAATTCTACGAGTGGCACAACCGCGAGCACATGCCGGAACGCGCCGGGATTCCGGGGTTCAGGCGCGGGCGGCGCTACATTGCGCTGGATGCGGGCCCCGAGTACTTCAATCTGTATGAAGCCGACACCGTGGAGGTGCTCGGCGCGCAGGACTACCTGCTTCGGCTCAATTCGCCGACGCCGTGGACGAAGCAGCTCGTCGCCTCGTTTCGCAGCGTGGCCCGCTCGATCTGCCATGTGGCGTACTCCGACGGCGTGGGGCAGGGCGCGAGTCTCATGACGGTGCGCTTCGACGTGCCTTCCGCGGCGCGGGCCGATGTCGTGAAGGGATTGCGTCAACGGGTCTTGCCGCCGCTCGCCGACCGGCCCGGGATCACGGGCGTGCACCTGTGTCTGGCCGATGAGGCCATCAGCAAGGTCGAAACTGCTGAGAAGAAGGCGCGTTCGGAAGGCACCCAGGTGCCGACATGGATCGTGATGATCGAAGGATGCCGTGCCGACTATGTCCGCACAACAGTGGACGCTTTCCTTGCCGGGCTCACTGCTTTGCCAGGGGCCGCTGCGGTTGCGCCGGACGCCACGCTCTATCAACTCGAGTACACGCGCTGCAAGACGCCGTGGAGCGCTGGCTGAAACGTCGTTTGAACACGGCTGCACCGCGCGTAATGCGACGTCGTGCAGCCGATCCCGAAACTGTCGTTACGCATTGAGAAACGAAGGAGTAGTTCCATGTCGTCCCCTGTTGCGGGCAAGTCCGTCGCATCGACCGCGCTCAGACCGGTTCGCGTCATTCGACTCAATCCCGCTGACGATGTCGTCATCGCCCTCGATCAGCTCATGTCCGGCACGGTGCTGGATGAGGAAGCGGTGACGGTCTCGGGATTGATCCCGCCCGGTCACAAAGTGGCGACACGCGACATCGGCGAAGGTGAAGCGGTGCACCGTTATGGCCAGATCATCGGCTTTGCGAGTCAGCCGATCCGCGCGGGGCAGCACGTTCACACCCATAATCTCGCGATGGGCGAATTCGCCCGTGACTATGCATTCAGTCAGGGCGTACGTGCCACTGTCCCGTCAACTGAAGCGGCGACATTTCGCGGCATTGTGCGTGAAGACGGCCGTGTGGCAACGCGCAATTACATCGGCATCCTTACCTCGGTGAACTGCTCCGCCACGGTCGCGCGAGCCATTTCCGACTATTTCCGCCGTGACATTCGTCCTGAAGCGTTGGCCGCGTTTCCGAACGTCGATGGCGTCGTCGCGCTCACCCATGGTTCGGGTTGCGCTATTGACTCCGAAGGCGACGGCCTCGCGATCCTCCAGCGCACACTTGGCGGCTATGCGTGCCATCCCAACTTCGCGAGCGTGCTGGTTATCGGCCTGGGCTGTGAAACGAATCAGATTTCGCGGCTGCTCGAAACCCAGGGGCTCAGGGAACACGACCGCTTGCGAACCTTCACGATTCAGGACACCGGTGGCACGACCCTGACTATTGCAAAAGGTATCGAACTGGTTCGGCAGATGTTGTCCGACGCGAATGACGTCAAGCGGGAAACGGTTTCGGCAAGTCATCTCACCATTGGCCTTCAATGCGGTGGGTCGGACGGATATTCGGGCGTCACGGCCAATCCTGTGCTGGGTGCAGCCGTCGATTTGCTCGTGCGGCGCGGCGGTACCGCGATTCTCTCGGAGACGCCGGAGATTTATGGCGCCGAGCACTTATTGACCCGCCGCGCGGTAACGCCCGAAGTGGGACAGAAATTGGTCGATCGCATCAGGTGGTGGGAAGCATACGCGCAGCGGCAAGGGGCGCAGATCAACAACAATCCGTCGGCGGGCAATAAGGCCGGCGGTTTGACGACCGTCCTCGAGAAATCGTTGGGCGGCATCGCCAAGGCAGGTTCCACGAACCTGGTCGAGGTGTACGAATACGCCCAGCCGGTTAAGGCGCGCGGTCTCGTGTTCATGGACACGCCTGGCTACGATCCGGTGTCGGCGACCGGCCAGGTTGCCGGCGGTGCGAACCTGATCTGCTTTACGACGGGACGCGGTTCGGCTTACGGCTGCGCGCCCTCGCCATCGGTAAAGCTCGCGACAAACACCGCACTGTGGCAACGTCAGTCCGACGATATGGACCTGAACTGCGGAGAAGTTCTGGAAGGCAGCACAACGATCGAGCAACTTGGCGCGGTGCTGTTCCAACTGCTGCTCGACGTGGCCTCCGGGAAACGCTCTCGTAGCGAGCAGCACGGTTACGGGCAAAACGAATTCGTACCCTGGCAAATCAGCGCAATCATGTGAGCCGCTGTTGTCCGGCACAAATAGAGCGTGCACCGCACTGATGCTCAGCAATAACCCATACCAGGTTGGAAAAAGATTAGATGCCATTGAATGACCGATCCGCGTTGCCTGACGATCTGGAGCAGGCGGTGCTCGTGGGGCGCGCGTGGTGCCCCGATATCGGCGCGCCGTGTCCTGTTGCCGTTATAGGTGGCGAACTGGTGGAAGTGTCGTCGTTCGCGCTGACGACCAGCACGCTGCTTGAGCAACCAGGAATCGGCCTTCGGCTGAAGGAGGCCGCTGCGAACCTGCCGAGACTTGCGACACTGGACCTGGTTCTTGCCAATTCCGCCTTCGATCGGCGCGATCCGTCGACTCCTTGGCTCATCGCGCCATGTGACCTTCAGGCGGTCAAGGCGAGCGGTGTGACGTTCGTCGAAAGCCTTCTGGAGCGGGTGATCGAGGAGCGCTCGGGAGGTGACGCGAGCCGGGCCGACGAAGTGCGCGCGCGTGTCATGTCAGTACTGGGCGATCGGCTCGCAAGCGTTCGCCCGGGGTCTGCCGAAGCCGAAGCGGTGCGCCACGTACTTATTCAGGAAGGAATGTGGTCGCAGTATCTGGAAGTCGGCATCGGTCCCGATGCGGAAATTTTCACGAAAGCGCAGCCCATGTCCGCCGTCGGCACCGGCAGCGAAATCGGAGTTCATGAAAATTCGCAGTGGAATAACCCGGAGCCTGAAATCGTGCTGGCGGTGACGAGCCGGGCGGAAATCGTCGGCGCCGCGCTTGGGAACGACGTCAATCTCCGGGATTTCGAAGGCCGGAGTGCGCTGCTGCTCGGTAAGGCGAAGGACAACAACGCGTCAGCTTCGATTGGCCCGTTCATTCGCCTCTTCGACAGTAGATTCGGTCTCGATGATGTTCGGGCTGCGGAGCTTTCGCTACGCGTAGAAGGAACAGATGGATATGTTCTGACAGGGGCGAGTTCCATGAAACGCATCAGCCGGGACCCGACAGAACTCGTTGCGCAAGCGATGGGCTCTCACCATCAATACCCGGACGGAATGATGCTTTATCTCGGGACGTTGTTTGCACCGACCGCGGATCGTAGCGTGCCAGGGCAAGGATTCACGCATCAGATCGGCGATACGGTGACGATATCGAGCCCGCGATTCGGTGCGCTCATCAACACGGTCAACCATTCGCATCGCATTGCGCCCTGGGAGTTTGGGGTCGGCGCACTGCTCGCCAGCGTTCTTCGTGGGCATACCGGGAAAGCGGAGTCGTAGTCGCTCCATTGCCCGTGGGTCCGCTGATATTTCATTGACTATCAGCGGACCGCTTCTCAATACTTACCTGCCACCCTCAACGGGTGACTTTTCCACAGTCTCTCACCACCACGCCTTTTGAACGCAGCGGCACCGGGCGGTTTGAAGCCTGCCCCTGCAGGCCGACTTCGGAAGACCTACTTCCATCTTCGGTACAGCATCCCAAGCTTGCGCTCAGGTTCGTGACGCACACGATTGCTTGCCCTTGCGGGTCTGATGCATCTCGGGGTCGCGCGCCTTCTCATCCTTCGTCGAGTTCGGCGCGCCGATGATCGTCGCGTCCACGATGGTGCCGCTTTTGAGCTTCATGCCGCTGGCCTGCAGCACCCGGCCGACTTCGGCAAACAATTGCTCGCCCAGTTTGAGCGTCTCCAGCAGGCGCCGGAATTTGAGCAGCGTCGTCGCATCGGGTACAGCTTCGCAACCCAGATCAATGCCGGCAAAGCGACGCAGGCTGGCGCTGTCGTAGAGTGCCTCTTCGCAAGCGAAGTCGGCCAGATTGAACCAGTGCTGCATGAAGTGGATCCGCAGCATGCGCTCCAGACCAATTGGCGGGCGGCCATTGCCGCGCTTCGGATAATGCGGCTCGATCACCGCGCACAGCTGCGGCCATGGCACGATCGCATTCATCGTGTCGAGAAACTCGTCGCGCGTGCGTTTGCGGTGCGTCTCGAAACCCGCACCTTGATCGGCTGCCATCGCCAGCGTCTGCTGCTTCATCCTGTTCTGCCTGCCTCTTCAAACACAATCTATATAACGCGTGAAGTACCAACTCGGTGGACTTGATCAGATGGGATGGACGCCGCCAGCCACGTAATCGCCGCGCACCCGGCACGACGGCGTTACGACATCTGACCGGTATTGACAGCCCCTTGCCAGGTCTCTCTAAAGGCTGCCTGGGCTTCTTCAGTCGCGCCACCTGATCACACAGCGGTCACATTGCCTTCCTACACTCGCGTCAGCATTACGGTTGTCTTTCTAAAACAAAACATAAAGCTTTCTTAAACTAGACAATGTTGACGCCATGTCCATCCAAAGACTCATAAGAACGCTTGCCGCTTCCGTGATTGCGGCCGCCATGCTCGCCTCGTGCGGCGGTACCGATTCGTCCACGAACACGTCCACAAGCACGCCCACCAAGTCGGACTCCGAACAACCCACTCCGGTCAAGCGCTGCGCGCCTTGAGCTACGACCGAGCCTGCAGAAGAACACTCAATGATTTCACGCCGCAAATTTCTGAAAGCCGCTAGTGGCGCCGGCTTTGCCGCTGCCACGTTGGCCAGCTTCCCGCTTAGCATCCGCCGCGCGCTGGCAATTCCCGCCAACAACGCCACCGGCACCATCAAGGACGTCGAGCATGTGATTATCCTGATGCAGGAGAATCGCTCGTTTGACCATTATTTCGGCACGCTCAAGGGCGTACGCGGCTTCGGTGACCGCTTCACCATTCCGCTGGCCAACGGCCGCAAGGTCTGGCAGCAGCAGCGCGGCAACGGCGCTGTACTCACCCCGTATCACCTTGACGGCAGCGCCAACAACGCACAGCGCGCATCGGGCGCCAATCACACGTGGGTGGACAGCCAGAACGCGTGGGACAGCGGCCGTATGTCGAATTGGCCCACCTACAAGACAGATGTCTCGATGGGCTACTTCAAGGAAAAGGAAATCCCGTTTCAGTTCGCGCTGGCCAATGCCTTCACGCTGTGCGATGCGTATCACTGTTCGATGCATACGGGTACCGATGCCAACCGCTCCTTCCACATCACGGGCACGAACGGTCCCACTGCCGCTGGCGTGGCTTTCGTCAACAATGAGTGGGACTACATCGACGGCCTGGCGGCTTCGGTCGATACAGGCTACACCTGGAAGACTTATGCAGAGCGCCTCGAAGATGCGGGCGTGAGCTGGATCTCGTACCAGAACATGCCGGACGAATGGGGTGACAACATGCTGGGCGCGTTCCAGCAATTTCGCCGCGCCAATCTGGCCTCGGGCTTCCCCGTGGCCAGTGGCGGAGCGCCGGGCAATCCCTATGCCGATACCGGGCAGCCCTTGCCCTATCACGCCTACGATGCAGCCGCGGACAACGCAGCCAACCCGCTGTACAAGGGCATCGCGAACACGCTGCCGGGCACCACGCCGGAAAGCTACCTCGATGCGTTCAAGCGCGACATCCGCGAAGGCAGGCTACCGCAGGTCAGCTGGATCAATGCGCCATCGATCTATTGCGAACACCCCGGGCCATCCAGTCCGGTTCAGGGCGCGTGGTTCCTTCAAGAGGTCCTCGATGCGCTGACAGCTGTGCCCGAAGTGTGGAGCAAAACCGTGCTGTTGATCAATTTCGACGAAAACGACGGTTACTTCGACCACATGCCCTCGCCGTCGGCGCCGTCACGAAATCCCGATCAGACGTTGGCAGGCAAAACCACACTGTCCGATGACGATATGCGGTTCGAGTACCACGCCTATCCGGCGCCGCAGGGCAGCAAGGACCAGCCCGCGCAGGACGGTCGCGTCTACGGGCCCGGCCCGCGCGTGCCGCTGTACGTGATCTCGCCATGGAGTCGCGGGGGCTGGGTCAATTCGCAGGTCTTCGACCATACGTCGGTGCTGCGCTTCCTGGAAGAGCGCTTTGGTGTGAAGGAGACCAATATCAGCCCGTACCGTCGCGCCGTGTGCGGAGACCTGACTAGCGCCTTCAACTTCAAAACACCCAACAATGAGTTGCTACCCACGCTGAACGGGCGCAGCACCCGGGCCGAGGCCGACCAGTTGCGCAACTCGCAACAGGCCCTGCCAGCCGTGCCGCTGCCGGTGGACATGCAGTTACCGATCCAGGCAAGCGGCACGCGACCCTCTCGCGCGCTACCTTATGAGTTGCACACAAGCGCGCGCTGCGCGGCCAACGGCACTGTCGAATTACTGTTTTCCAATACCGGTACCCAGGCCGCGGTGTTCCATGTGTATGACCGCTACAAGCTGAATCGTGTGCCGCGTCGCTACGTGGTCGAGGACGGTAAGACGCTGGCCGACAGTTGGAACGCGCAGCAGGACAACCTCGGCATGTATGATCTTTGGGTGCTAGGCCCGAACGGTTATCACCGGCATTTCAAAGGCGACCTGAGCCGCCTTGCCGACAGCGGGGTCACGCCGGAAATCCGCGTCTGCTACGACATCGCCAACGGCGACGTTTATGCCGACCTGATGAATACCGGCAAGAGTGCCTGCAACTTCACGATTACGCCGATGGCCTACCGCACCGATGGCCCATGGCAGGTTCAACTGGCAGGCACAGGCATGGACTCGCTTCACTGGTTTCTGGCGTCCAGTGGCCAGTGGTACGACTTTGCTGTGACCTGCGATAGCGATAAGGCGTTCTACCGTCGCTTTGCAGGACGGGTGGAGACCGGCAAGCACTCGGTTAGCGATCCGGCCATGGGCATGAGCGGGACCATGCCTGGCAAGCACTGAGACACTCGATTGGCCTTGATGGAGGGGCAACAAAACCGGCGCTTTCGTGCTGAAGGGTGCCGGTTCCCCACGCGTCTTCAAGACTCGTTCGATGACTTCCAAAGTCTGGCCACCTATGCATGAGCACGACATGCAGACCGACTCTACACACTTGATCGCCGAACGAATCCACAGAGAGGAGTGTTACACGCACGACGACGAATTGCTGCGTACCGCGGCTATCGTCTGCCTGTTCGCGTCCTTTGTGCTGCTTCTGATGGCCTGCTGCCTTCTGCTCGATTGACTCAGCAGCGTAGCGGATCCAGCCTCCCTCCGACGCAGGATTCTCCCAATCCATCGCATCAAGTTCGCTGCGGCGACAAAGCTCCATGGCGGCAGGCGCGTGAACCTCCAGCAGGGGTCGCTTCAGGAAGCGGAAAATAAAGCACGCTTGGCTTCTCAACCCCAAGGACTTGGGTACCCGTTCGCTCAAACGGACGTTCGAACGGCGGCTTTTACCGGCGGACGGAGAGAGCGGCAAGAAGCATTGGTCGCCGGCAAAAGCGATAGAATGCCCGCTCTGCAAAAGACAATATTGACGGGGTACACGGCATGGAGCGGCCGGGCGCGCAGCGTTGGCATGAGCAA
>NZ_VZQO01000060.1:0-41923 GCF_014397665.1 Paraburkholderia sp. UCT2 | reverse complement strand
ATGCGAGCAGGGAGCCTCGTTTGCGCGTCCAATTCACCGAGTTGAGCATCGATTCGCTTCGTCATCCGGAAAATTCGACGGCATCTCGTCTGCAACTTGGGCAGTTGGTCCATTGATCAGCGCTTCCTTAGATGATTGCCGGAAAAGATGCACCGGACCAGGATGTAAATCAAACATTTGCCAAATATTCCGGCGCGGCGCGGACAAAATGGCGGGCGCGGCGGCATGCGCGAAGCGGCCTGGCATGCTTACAACCCGTAAAACTTTGGTGAAGCCGAAACAGGGTTGGCCTTACAATCGAGCCATATTCAGACAAGCTGGCCAGTCCGCTGATGAACGATCGAAAAACCAAGGGCTTACCCGACCAGATCTACGGCGACATTCTCAACCGCATCCTCGAAGGCGAGTACAAGGAAGGCGAGCGATTGCCGACCGAGCACGCGCTGGCGGAGCGTTTCGCCACGTCCCGACCGACCGTGCGCGAAGCGCTCGCGCGATTGCGGGCCGACGGCATCATCTCGACGCGGCACGGCTCTGGCACGACCGTCGCGCGGCGCCCCGATCCTGACGTACGCCGTTTCGCGCCGCTCGAAACGCTGTCCGATATCCGCCGCTGCTATGAGTTTCGCATCGTGACCGAGGCGGGCGCGGCCGCGCAGGCAGCGCTGAAGGCCGACGCCGACGACATCGCCGCGATCCAGCACGCGTGGGACGAGCTCGAGCGCATCATCGAGGCGCAGGGGATCGGCGCGAAGGATGACTTCCTGTTTCATCAGGCGGTCGCGCGCGCGTCGAAGAATCCGTTTTTCATCACGGTGATGTCGTTCATCGAGGAGCAGATCCTGTTCAGCATGAACCTGTCGCGCAATCTGTCGCTCGTCAAGACGGTGGAGCGGCAGCGGCTGGTGCAGGCCGAACACATGGCGGTGCTCGACGCAATCCGCCGCAAGGACGCGGCGGGCGCGGGGGCCGCAATGCGCGCGCATCTCGAGAACGCGCTGGAACGGATGTTCGGTTCCTGAGTCCGCGCGCGGGTGAAGGCGTCGCGACTTTTGTCAGGCCGCGCTTCGGCGCGGCTCAAGCAGCGACGGCGACCGGCCCGAACAGCGAGGTCAGCGTTTTCGCGCTCACCGCGACGTCGAGCGCGACGGCCCGCTCGATGCCAATCTGCAGCGGCGGCCCGAGCCGGCTGATGTCGAGGCCGGCACGGCGCAGCATGCGCTCAATCGGCGTGGTGGTCACCGTGACGTAATGCGTGATGCCCATGCGCTGCGCGAAGCGCATCACTTCCTGAATTGCGCGGATTGTCATATCCGTGAAACCAAACGACTGTTCCTCACCGCCGGTTTCGATCGCCCAGCGGCTCAGTTCCCAGATATGTCGCCCGACCGGCGCGGCCGCGCCATGCAGTAGCTGCGGGAAGGTGTCTTTCAGCATGTTCGGACCTTCGGTCGGCATCAGGCGCCAACAGCCGCGCAACCGTTCGTCTTCGCCCTGAATCAGCATGTAGTACGGCCCGAGCGCGTCGTAGCCGTCTATCTCCATTCCCGCGATGGTCGGAATTTCCCAGCCGAGCCGGCCGTGAAAGACACGGGCGCGCAAGCGGTACATCTCGTTGATCAGTTCGTTGTCGAATTCCTGCCGGAGTCCAATTCGGATCGTGGTTTGCATGACGTTCTCCTGTACGCGTTGGGGGGCTGCCAGATACGCAGGAAAACTTATGCATTCTGAATCTTTGCGCCACCTACCTACCTGGATAGGTGTGGATGCTTATCGGGTATATCAGAATTCAGACACGTCTCCGCCCCCAACCTACAAGGGTCCAAAATGGAACTCCTCGACAATCACTGGCAACCGCAAACCCACCTCCAGGCGCGTCCTTCGGAGGTGTCTTCGGCAGTGGATCGCGTCCTGATCATTGCCTATCGGAAGAAGAAAAAAGAGAGCCAGCGCCGTTTCTGGGCTCGCTTCGGCGTCACGCAATCGCGCGGCAGCCGCTTCGAGTCGGGCGCGGAGATCCCGGCGCCGGTGTCGATCCTGCTGGGTCTGTACTTCATGAAGACCGTGTCGGACGCCGATCTGGGTCGCGCCGAGCGTGTGATGTACAGCCGCGACGCGGCCGCGCTGCTCAACCCGGGTCAATAAGCCCAAGCTGCGCCGCGATCACGGCTGCCGCACGCCGCGAATTCACGCCGAATTTCGCCCTGATGTTTTTCATATGGAAGTTCACCACCGCTTCCGAGCAACTCAGGATGTGAGATATCTCCCACGTGGATTTGCCGCGTGCGGTCCATTTCAGACATTCTCGCTCGCGCGGCGTGAGCTTCGGCATCAAGGTCTGCGCATGTGAATTCAGATGCTGTTTGCTGGTGTCGATCACCAGGTCGCGCAACAGCACGAGGTTCGGCAACGCGGCGTTCACATGGCGCCTGAACCCGTCTGACGGCTTGTCGTCATTGACGAAGCACATCATGCCGGCTTCCAGATTCGGCCCATGAATTGGCAGCGTCACGCCCGCGCCGAGGCCGTACGAGCGAGCTTCCTCATACAGGGATTGCTGCGCCGGGCTGGCGAAAATCTCGGGCGTCCAGACCAGCGGCGATGAGCGTGACAGGCAGTGTGCGACCGTCGGATCGATATGCACCATGCCTTGCTCGTCGTACGTCTGGCGCCATGCCGGTGCGTAAGTGCTGCGCAGGTAAGCGTCCTCGAGACGCATGGTTGGCCGCGGCAGCATCGCGACCAGAATCTTGTCGAAGCCCCACGTTTCGGCAAAGCCCGTAATCACGCCGAACCATTCCGCCTCGTCGGCGGCGTCCAGTAGCGGTGCCATCTGCTCGATAAAGTGTAGCGACAATTTTTTGGCTCTCTCAGGCTCGCAAACATCCCGTTCGCGGTTATTGGCAGACAAACTTCGGTCCGCTCTTTTGGTCCGCATAATCTATCACTAAAAACTCGAACGCAATGCGCCGGTGCTCCGCGGGGTAAACGATAGCCGCCACGTGATAGCAACGTCGGCGTCGCCTATTATTATGCTGATTGAAATAAATCTTTAACCCGGCCGGGCTTCTCGGGTGCGCGGCGCGGCTAATCGGCATCCAGCGACAGATTTTAATATGTTTCGTTGACAGCATTATTTCGTCGCGCTTTAAACTAAATCGTATTTACTCGATTATCTCGGAAAGCGGGTTATTGCTCGCCGTGTCTTTGTTGCCAAAAAAAGCCTGCGCCGATTCCGCTGGCTGCGGGCTCGCTTCATTGTTATACAAAAGGAAATTTCGTGATCGGCTCCCGCGCAATTCGCCGCCGACGGCACGCTGGGCGATCGTCACGCGCAGGTTGTTTGACAACATTGTGATGCCGATGCTACCGTGAAACCTCCGCCTAGCGCGTTTCCGCGTCAACCATCATGAACGAATCACCGCTTAGCGACGGCGAGTTCGCCGCGTCGGTCATGGCCGTGCCGCCGCTCGCGCGCCGGGCCGACTACACGCTCGACCCTGCCCAGAATCTCGCGCTGATCCGCCATATCGAAGCGGGCGGCGTACGCACGCTGCTGTATGGCGGCAATGCGAACCTTTATCACGTCGCGGTCAGCGAATACCGCGAGCTGCTGGACCTGCTCGCCGAGGCCGCGGGTCCCGGGACACGGGTGATTCCGGCGCTGGGTCCCGACTACGGCAAGATGCTCGATCAGGCGCGCATCCTCGCGCAGACGCGTTACCGCACGGCGATGGTGCTGCCGCTCGGCGGCTTCACGACGCCCGAGGGCGTCGAGACGGGCCTCACGCGGATCGCCGACACGGCCGGCATGCCGCTCACGCTGTATATCAAGAGCGAAAACTACGTCGCTGTCGATACGCTCGCGCGGCTCGTCGAGCGTGGGACGCTGAGCGCGGTCAAGTATGCGATCCCGCGCGACAACCCCGCTGACGATCCGTATCTGCGCCGGCTGCTGCAACGCGTGCCGGCCGCGAAGATCGTATCGGGCATGGGCGAGCGGCCGGCGCTCGTGCATCTGCGCGAGTTCGGGCTCGCAGCGTGGACGACCGGAAGCGGCTGTATCGCGCCGAGCATGGTGATGGCGCTGCTGCGCGCGGTGCGAAGCGGCGGGAGCGCCGGTAGCGCCGGTAGCGCCGACCACGACACCGCCCAACGTCTGTACGATGCGTTCATGCCGCTCGAAACGCTGCGCAACGACATCTCGCTGATCCGCGTGCTGCACGATGCAATCACGTTCACGGGCCTCGCCGACATGGGGCCGCTGCAGCCGCTGCTCAGTTCGACACCGCGCGAGCATCATGCGAAGATCGCGCAGACCGCGCGCACGCTGCTCGCTCTCGAGCGCGAGTTCGCGCCCACCCAATCGAACCGCTCCGACACGCAGACAACCCCATGACCGATCACAGCCGACGCTATCCCGATCCCTCCATCCGTGTGTTCGATCCGCGCTTCAAGTCGTTGATCATCGCGTCGGCGTCGGTCGAATGCTTGTATCAGGGCACGCGCTGGTCGGAGGGGCCGGTGTGGTTCGGCGATGGCCGCTATCTGCTGTGGAGCGACATTCCGAACGACCGCATCCTGCGCTGGGACGAAACGACGGGCGCGGTCAGCACGTTCCGTCAATCGTCGAACAATGCGAACGGCCATACGCGCGATCGCGAAGGGCGTCTCGTCAGTTGCGAGCACCTGACGCGGCGTGTGACGCGCACCGAGTACGACGGCTCGATCACCGTGCTCGCCGATCGCTATCAGGGCAAGCGCTTCAATTCGCCGAACGACGTGGTCGTCAAATCGGACGGCTCGATCTGGTTTACCGACCCGACCTTCGGCATCGAAGGTTTCTACGAGGGCGAGCAGCAGCAGTCCGAGCTGAAGGCGTGCGTGTATCGGATCGACGGCCAGTCGGGCGAGGTGTCGATGGTCATCGACGACGTGCTCGCCCCGAACGGTCTCGCGTTCTCGCCGGACGAATCGCTGCTGTACGTGGTCCAATCGCGCGGCGAGCCGCGCAAGATCCGCGTATTCGATGTCGAGGTCAATGGCAAAGGCACGACGCTGTCGAACAACAGCGTGCTGATCGACGCGGGTCCGGGCACCCCGGACGGTTTTCGTGTCGACACGCATGGCAACTTGTGGTGCGGGTGGGGCATGGGCACCGACGAGCTCGACGGCGTGCGCGTGTTCAGCCCGCAAGGCGAGCCGCTCGGCCACATCGCATTGCCAGAGCGTTGCGCGAACGTTTGCTTCGGCGGACGGCATCGCAACCGTCTGTTCATGGCGGCGAGCCACGGGTTGTATTCGCTGTTCGTCAATACGCAGGGCGTGCGCGGAGGTTGAGCAGTGGTCCGCTAACCAGACAACATGTATTGCTATCGCGGCGAGGGCTCGGGTTTGCCCTTAACCCGCGGTGCCGGGCATTGAACGACAAGGATTTCAGGTTAAACGCGCCATTTTCTCGCCCGACCCACGCTCTCGACTATTTGCTTGACATCGGCTGTTGCGCTTCGCTATGTTCCCTTGGTAGAAAGACACCGCCCGCATCGCATCGACCAGCGGGCTTCCATACCAAGAAGCGAGGAGACGCAATGACTGTTTCGCACAGGTTGTCGTTCAAGCTGGTATCCGTCTGTATCGCCGCGAGCGCGGCGTTCACCCTTGCCGCGCACGCGGCCGATCCGGTCACGATCAATATCGTCGACGTGGCCGGCGATCTTCAACTCACGCAGAAGGGCTTCGAGGCGTTCAAGGCGAAGAATCCGAATCTCGTCGCGAACATCACGTTCACGAACGCGCCCGCGCCGCAATTGCCCGGCAAGATCAAGGCGATGCAGGCCGCGGGCCGCTCCGACATCGACCTCGTTTTGACCGGCACCGACGCGCTCGCGGCCGGCATCGAACAGAACCTGTGGATCAAGCTGCTGCCCGACAACGCGGCGCAGTTCCCCGGCGTGCTCGACAAGTACGCGCCGGGCCCGCGCAAAATGCAGGATCTCGCGCAAGGCTACGGGCTCGAGGTCGCGTATATGCCGGCTGGTCCGCTGCTCGAATACAACCCGGCCAAAGTCAGCGATCCGCCAAAGACACCCGAGCAACTGCTGCAATGGTGCAAGGCCCACCCCGACAAGCTGATCTACGCGCGGCCGGCCAATTCCGGTCCTGGCCGCACGTTCCTGATGGGCTTGCCCTACGTGCTCGGCGACAAGGACCCGCAGGACCCGGTGCACGGCTGGGACAAGACGTGGGCGTTCCTGAAGCAGTTGAACGACTGCATACCGTACTATCCGGGCGGCACCTCGGCGGTGATGAAGGAACTGGGCGAAGGCACGCGCGACATGACCGTGACCGTGACCGGCTGGGACATCAATCCGCGCGCGCTCGGCATCGTGCCGGCCGAATTCCGCGTACAACCGTTCGACAACATGACGTGGGTCAACGACGCGCACTACATGGTGGTCCCGAAGGGCGTGCCGAAGGAAAAGCTCGACGTGCTGTACAAGATGATGAACTTCATGCTGGAGCCCGCGCAGCAGGCGCTGACCTACGACGACGGCTATTTCTATCCTGGCCCCGCGATCAAGGGCGTCTCCGTCGAGCAGGCGCCCGCGCATAGCCAGGAGGTACTGCAAAAGTATGGCCGGCCCGAATACGCGAAGTTGTTGGCCGATCGTCCGCATGCTTTGCCGCTGAATGCAGCAGCGATGGTCGCCGCCTTCAGGAAGTGGGATAGCGACATCGGCGCGCAGAAGACCCGTTAGGCCTTCTCCATTGCGACGGAAAACGAGGCGAAACGCAGCGCGGCGTGAGGTACCGCCGCGCTGCATGTTTTCAGCGATCACGCGCCTCGGCTTAACTGCCTGATGCGCCGCGCCCACCGCACGCGCGGCATTCGCGACATCCGTCGCCTCACGCGGACCAGGAAACCGCCATGAAGCATCACTTTGAGCAGTTGCGGCTCGATTCGGTGAGCCGCAGTTTCACCAACGCGCAAGGCCACGCGATCGCCGCGCTGCAGGGTCTCGATCTGACGATCCGGCGCGGCGAGTTCATCGCGCTGCTGGGGCCGTCGGGTTGTGGCAAATCGACGGCGCTGAACTGCATCGCCGGATTGCAGCCGCTCACCGGCGGCGGCATCTGGCTCGACGAGCGGCGCATCGACGTGCTGCCGCCGGAAAAGCGCGGCTTCGGCATGGTGTTCCAGAACTACGCGCTGTTCCCGCATATGAGCGTGCTGGAGAACGTCGGCTTCGGGCTGAAAATGCGCGGCGTCGGCAGACGCGAGATCGCGCGCCGTGCACGCGAGGCCTTGAAACTGGTGCAACTGACCGGTCATGAGCACAAGCTGCCCGGCCAATTGTCCGGTGGCCAGCAGCAGCGTGTCGCGATCGCGCGTGCGATCGTGATCGAGCCGCCGCTGATCCTGATGGACGAGCCGCTGTCGAATCTCGATACGAAGCTGCGCATCGAAATGCGCGCGGAAATTCGCCGCATCCATACGCAGCTCGAACGCGCGACGCTGTACGTGACGCATGATCAGGACGAAGCGCTGTCGATGGCCGATCGCATCGTCGTGATGAGGGAGGGTGTCGTGCAGCAGGTCGCGACGCCGAAGGAGGTCTATACGCGGCCGCGCAATCTGCATGTCGCGCGCTTCATGGGTTATCGCAATGTCGCCGAGTTCACGCTGGAGGGCATGCAAGGCGATGGCGTCGTGGTCAGTGCCAACGGCGTGCGGCTCATCGGCACGCCGATGGCCGGCTTCGACGGCAAACGCGTGAGTGTCGCGCTGCGCCCCGAAGACATGGAGCGCGCCGAGCCCGGCGCCGACAACGCGTTCGAGGCGCTGATCGACGCGGTCGAGTATGGCGGCCACGATTCGCTGCTGCGCGTGAAGACCGCGTTCGGCGACGTGTGGGCGCGCGTGACCGGTGAATGCGCGGAGGGCGAGCGCATCACGCTGCGCGTGCGGCCGTCGTGCGTGCTCGTCTACGACGCCGAGGCCGCATGAACACGCCGACGCTTGTCCCCCCGCTTACGTCCCGCGCGCCGCGCGATGCCAAGGCCTGGCTCGTCGCGCCCGCGCTGCTCTTTATCATCGCGCTGTTCATCTATCCGTTCGCGTATGGTCTCGCGCTGTCGTTCCGGCCGATGAACGGCGGCGGCGTGTGGGCCAACTATCTGACGTTCTTCACCGACACGTCGATGTGGCCGACGATTCTCGTTACGCTGAAGCTGTCGGTGCCGGCCACGCTGATCAACGTCGGCGTGTCGGTGCCAGTCGCGTTCGCGCTGCGCCGCTACTCGCGGTATCAGAAGATCGTCACGACGCTGTTGGTGATCCCGGTGACGCTCGGCACAGTGCTGATCGCCGACGGCATGCTCACGTACTTCGGTCCGCACGGCTGGCTGCCGCAGGCGTTGCAGGCGCTGCATCTGTACACCCAAGAGGTGCGGCTCACGCACAACTTCACGGGCGTGCTGCTGTCGCTGATCGTGTCGGGCTTTCCGTTCGCGTTTCTGCTGACGCTGTCGTACGTGACCGGCATCGACCCGACGCTCGCAAGCGCGGCCGCGACGCTCGGCGCGAGTCCGTGGCAGCAGTTTCGCCGCATCTATCTGCCGCTGCTCGTGCCGGGGCTCACGATGGCCGCGTGTCTGTCGTTCGTGCAGGCGTTCTCGGTGTTTCCGTCGGCGGTGCTGCTCGGCGCGCCCGCGGGTCCGACGCGCGTGATGTCGATTGCCGCGGCCGAAGCCGCGTTCGAGAGCTACGACTATTCGCTCGCATCGGCGATCGCGATGGTGATGGGCTTCGTGCAACTGCTGGTGGTCGCCGCGCTGCTTGGCGCGCGCCGCTGGTTCTATCGTGGTCCCGTAACGGGAGGCAAAGGCTGATGACGACCGATCGTCGCGCGACGCAGCCCGACTGGTCCGCGTCCACCTCCGCTTGCGCGGCGCCTCAGCCGGGCGACGGCGCCCGCGAGCCAGCGCAACATGCGCGTCAGCGCGCGAATCTGCCGGGCCGCATCTGGCAGGTGCTGGTGTGGGCCGTGATGGCGTTCTTCCTGATCAACGTCGTGCTGCTGATTGCGACCGTCGCGGTGAATTCGATCGCGACGCGCTGGTTCGGCACCGCGTTGCCGCAAGGCTTCACGTTGCACTGGTATGCGCAGGCCTGGAGCGACTTCCAGCTCGCGAGCGTGCTGTGGGTGACCGTGCAGGTGGTCGGCGCGGTCGTGTTGCTGTCGGTGCTGCTCGGCGTGCCGGCTGCGTATGCGCTCGCGCGCGTGCAATTCCGCGGCAAGCGCCTTGCGATGCTGATCTTTCTGCTGCCCTTGATGGTGCCGCCCGTCACCTACGGCATTCCGATGGCGACCGCGATGTACAAGGTCGGACTCGCCGGGACGCTATGGGGCGTGATTCTTGCGAATCTCGTACCGGCGCTGCCGTTCGTGATTCTGGTGATGACGCCGTTCATCGAGCAGATCGATCCGAATCTCGAAGCGGCCGCGCGCATTTTCGGCGCGAACACGTTCCGCTATTTCCGGTACGTGTTGCTGCCGCTGCTCGTGCCGGGCATGCTGGCGGCGGGGCTGCTCGTGCTGGTGCGCACGATCGGCATGTTCGAGCTGACGTTTTTTACGGCCGGTCCGGCCACGCAAACGCTGGTGGTCGCGTTGTATTACGCTGTGTTTTCGACCGGCGTGCGCGCGCCGCAATCGATCGATGCGATGGCGATGATCTATATGGCGATCACGTTGATCTGGGTGCTGATCGCACTACAATTCGTGAGCCCGACGCAGATCGTGTCCCGCGTGAAAGAACAGAGGCGCTGACGCATGGTCGGCGCCAATCGTGGAGTAGACGTTGACGAAGAGAAAGACCCCCGAGGAATTGCGTAGTCATCGCTGGTACGGCGCGAACGATCTGCGTTCGTTCGGCCACCGCTCGCGCACCGCGCAGATGGGCTACAACCGCGACGAATACGCGGGCAAGCCGGTCATTGCGATTCTGAATACGTGGAGCGAGATCAATCCGTGCCACACGCATTTCAAGCAGCGCGTCGAGGAAGTGAAACGCGGCATCTGGCAGGCCGGCGGCTTTCCGATCGAGCTGCCTGTGCAGACGCTGTCCGAGCCGTTTCAAAAGCCCACCACGATGCTGTACCGCAATTTCCTCGCGATGGAAGCCGAGGAGATGCTGCGCTCGTATCCCGCCGACGGCGTCGTGTTGATGGGCGGCTGCGACAAGACCACGCCCGCTTTGTTGATGGGCGCGATCTCGATGGATCTGCCCGCCATCTTTCTGCCTGCCGGCCCGATGCTGCGCGGCAACTGGAACGGCGTGACGCTCGGCTCGGGTTCCGATTCATGGCGCTACTGGGCCGATCTGCGCGCGGGCACGCTGACGCCGGACGACTGGCAGGGCGTCGAGGGTGGCATCGCGCGCTCGCCCGGTCACTGCATGACGATGGGCACCGCATCGACGATGACGAGCGCGGCCGAAGCGCTGGGCTTCACGCTGCCCGGCTTCGCGTCGATTCCCGCGCCCGATTCGCGGCATGCGCAGATGGCCGCGAAAACCGGCATGCGTATCGTCGAGATGGTGTGGGAGGATCTGAAGCCGTCGGACCTGATCACGGCGGCATCGGTCGATAACGCGGTGACGACTTGTGTCGCGCTGTCCGGGTCGACCAATTCGGTCGTGCATATGATCGCGCTTGCACGGCGCGCGGGCATCGAGTTGACGCTCGACCGCTTCGACGAGATCGCGCGCCGCACGCCCGTGCTCGCGAACATCAGACCGACCGGCGCCTATCTGATGGAGGACTTTTTCTACGCGGGCGGTTTGCGCGGGCTGCTCGCGGAACTGGGCGAACTGATCGACGGCTCGCAGAAAACCGTGAACGGCCGCACGCTCGGCGAGAACCTTGCCGGCGCGCGCATTTTCAACGACGACGTGATCCGCCGCCGCACGAATCCGCTACTGCGCGACAGCAGCCTCGCGGTGCTGCGCGGCAATCTCGCGCCCGACGGCGCCGTGATCAAGCCGGGCGCGGCCGAGCCGCATCTGCTCGTGCATACGGGCCGTGCGGTCGTGTTCAGCGACTACGACGACATGGCCGCGCGCATCGACGACGACGCGCTCGACATCGACGAAAGCTGCGTGCTCGTGCTGCAGCACGCGGGGCCGGTCGGCGCGGGCATGCCCGAATGGGGTCAACTGCCGATTCCGCGCAAGCTGCTGCAAAAAGGCGTGCGCGACATGGTGCGCATCTCTGACGCACGGATGAGCGGCACGAGCTATGGCGCGTGCGTGCTGCACGCGGCGCCCGAGGCATTCGTCGGTGGGCCGCTGGCGTTGGTGCGAAGCGGCGATCTGATTGAGCTCGATGTGCCGCGCCGCAGGCTGAATCTGCTGGTATCGGACGAAGAACTCGCGCGCCGCAAGGCCGCGTGGGTCAAACCCGCTGCGCGCTTCGAGCGCGGGTATGGCGCCCTGCATCAGGCGCACGTGATGCAGGCGGATCAAGGCTGCGATTTCGACTTCCTGCAGCGTGGCGGCGTGAGTCCCGATAGCTCGGGCGAGCCGGAGATTCACTGAGGTTCAATACCCCACGCGATACACGCGCCCCGTCTGCGCCCCTTCCACACTGCGCAGATAAGCAAGCGCCGCGCGTTGCGCGTTGACGGGCTCGAAGCCGCGAAAGAACGGCGCGTAAGCCTCCATCGACTCGGTCAGCACGGTCGGACTCACCACGTTGATGCGCAGCCCGCGAGGCAGTTCGATCGCGGCGCCGCGCACGAAGCCCTCGAGCGCGAGATTGACGGTCGTCGCGCTCGCTCCCTGCGGGATCGGCTCGTCGCCCAGAATGCCGCTCGTCAACGTGAACGATCCGCCGTCGTTCACATACGGCAGCGCCGCGAATACGACGTTGATCTGGCCCATCAGCTTGTCGCGCAGCCCGACCCAGAACTGCTCGATGCTCATCTGCTCCAGCGGACCGAAATGCACCTTGCCGGTCGCGGTGACGACGCCGTCCACCTTGCCGATGTCGCGAAACAGCCGCTCGACGCTCGCCGGGTCCGTGCTATCGACGTGATATTGCCCGCGCGTCGCGCCCACCTCGATCACTTCGTGACGCGCCTTCAGCTCCGCGCGGATCGCCTGGCCCAGCGTGCCCGTGGCACCGATGACGACGATTCTTTTCATCCGCAACTCCGTTAAACGAACCCACGTTAAACCAAGCAAAGCACGCACCAGAATAAAACGGTGCGTGCTGCGTGATTGCCTGATAAATCGGAATAAACCCGGTAATTCAAACGCGCGCGTATAAAGGGATGATACGCGCGCGCCTATTTCACCCGGTGTAATTCGATTACGCGCGCAGGCCGCAAATGATTGAGCGCATAGTGAATGCGGCCACGATCGTGGCGCTGTCCGACCGGACGCGGGTCGTCGTACTGATGGTCGGCCGAGTAGACGCCGAGCGGCTCGGCCATGCCCTTGTCGATCACCGAGTAGCCCGGCTCGAGCGCGAGCAGCAGGTGGTTGCCGCCGACCCGGCTGTCGAAGCCGGCCATGCCATCGAGCGACTCGGGCACGCTATTGTCGAGCGTCGCATTGCTGGTCGTGACCGCGTCGGGCGAGATCGCGCCGTGGCCCGCCAGACGGGCCGCTTCGCGGTTCTTGCCGTCGGTGTCGACCGTGCTGTCGTGCGTGCGATCGTTGTGCAGGTCCGTGCTTCGTGGGTCCTTCGGGTCCGGTTTCGTACCGGCGTTTTCGGGTTTGCTGATCGCGCTGTTCATCGTGCATTCTCCTGAAGCGGACATTCGAAGAAAGAGCAAAAGCCGTTCCGACTGACACGGCGCCGCGGTGCGCGGAAGTCGCGATGCGTTGTCCGCCATCCTTCGATGCGAGTGGCGTTGCCTCGCGATTGAATGGCGATGACGTCCGCGATTCATTTCGTTTTTTTTAATGGACGCGTATTTTCTACAGAGTATGATCTTACTCCTGCGACCGACGCGCGGATAAATTGGCGGCATGCTCCGGCTGTTCCAGCATGGTCGGAAAAACTAACAAACAAATGGCCGCGCGACTGAGAAAATGTTACGGGGCTTCAGGGGCGGGTGACTCATGCACTTCGATGCTGCATTCACACATCGCGGCTATCTTCTGAATTGCGAACCGGCGCGCTCGGGCGACGGCTCCTGGCAACCGTATGTGGTGATCTCGCGCTCGAGCGACGGCGAACTGGTTGCTAACCGTTTCTTTCCCACGGAACTGCGCTTCTCCGACGAAGCCGCAGCCATCGCGCACGCGCGCGATTGGGCAGTGCGCTGGATCGACGCGAGCAGTCTGACTATCTGAAGTCAGGGAACGATGCGTGCATGCCAGCGCACGTCGACGCAATGAATCCGAGCCGACCTGCGCGCTGCCGGGCGGGCACCGTTAAAACGCGGTAATCTCTGCTCGATAACCACTTCGAACCGTGCACGCCGCACGGCGCCGTCCCTTATGCCCAACGAGCCTTCCCATAACTGGGGCCTTGAACAGATCGTCGCCGACCTGCGCGCCTCGCGCGAGCAATTGCATCGCACGCGGCATCCGCTCGGCATTCGCGAATTGCCATCGCGCGAAGCGGTGGTCAATATCGTGGCCGGTCTGCGCGCCGCGATGTTTCCGACGCATTACGGCGCGCCAGATCTAACCGACGAAACGGTCGACTACTACGTCGGCCACACGCTCGAAAGCACGTTGCGGCTGCTCGCCGAACAGATTCGCCGCGCGCTGCGCTTCCTGCCCGAGTTCGGCGAGACGCCGGACGCCGAGTTGCGGGAGCGCGCGTTCGCGGTGGCGCGCGAGTTCGCGACGCAGCTGGCGGGCATACGCGCGCTGCTCGTCAGCGACATCCAGGCTGCGTACACCGGCGACCCTGCCGCGCAGCACATCACCGAAATCCTGCTGTGCTATCCGGGCGTGTGGGCGATGACGCATCATCGGCTCGCGCATGCGCTGCATCGGCTCGGCGTGCCGCTGCTGGCGCGCTTCATCAACGAGATCGCGCACTCGGCGACCGGCATCGACATTCACCCGGGCGCGACGATCGGGCCGAGCTTCTTCATCGATCACGGCACCGGCGTGGTGATCGGCGAGACAGCGATCATCGGCGAGCGCGTGCGCGTGTACCAGGCGGTCACGCTCGGCGCGAAGAGCTTCGCGGCCGATGAGGACGGCACGCTGATCAAGGGCAACGCCCGGCATCCGATCGTCGAGGACGATGTCGTGATCTACGCGGGCGCGACGATTCTCGGACGCGTGACGATCGGGCGCGGGTCGGTGATCGGCGGCAACGTGTGGCTCACGCATAGCGTGCCGCCGGGCAGCAGCGTATCGCAAGGCAAGGTCCGCGAAGGAGAGCGCACCGACAACGGACGGCAATGATGCACGGCTAGCCGCCGCGCCCGCACGCCGGGCCGATAGCATCGCGCTGCGCCTAGCCGATCGGCCAATGGCGCAGCCACGGCAACGCATGCATGCCATGCAGCCACACATGCTCGCCGATAAGCCACGCGGCCGCCCAGGACGCCGCGACGACGATCAGATCGCAGTGCCCGCTATTCCATAGATTCAACGAATGTCGCCCGGTGATCCACGGCACGCCGAGCGGATTCGGCCAGTCGGCGAGCAGATGCATCAGGCCGCCGCACGCGAAGCCGAACGCGGGCGCCGCGAAGATCGAATGTCCGAGCGTGTGATACGACACCGCGAGCAGCGCGAGCCAGCCGATGCCCCAATGCGTCAACGTGCGATGCGTGATCCACAGCCGCCGCGCGCGCGACCACCATGCGACTTCGAGCCAGTCCGGCGCAGTGCTGCCGGCCACGCCGGCGATGAAGCTCAGCAGCACGCCAGCATGAAACGGACCGCCGCCGCTGCGCGCGACGATCGCCGCCGCGATGATGCCGGCTGCGAAACCGGTTGCATGATGCGCTTTGCTGGATGCCATCGAAACTCGCGGCACACGTGCCGCGCGAAAAACAAAGGGCGGCTATGTTCGCAGATGGGCGCATAAAAAAATAGCCGATGCGCGAGATAAAAATTCGCGCACCGGCCTTCCGTGCATGACGCGCACGGCGTTCAAGCGCGCCGCGCCGCTCAGGTCGCGCAGCGCGCGATATCGAAGCGCATTTCCTCTTCGGGCGGATCGTCGGGCGCATTGGCCGGATGCACGACCTTGATGACCGTGTTGCCGTTGAGCGGGGTCAGCGTGACGAAGTACGAGTTGTGCGAATCGGCACCGACCGCAAGTTCGGTCGCCGCGCCGGCGTGCGAGGTGCGCACGCGCGGCAGACGTTCTTCGAGGCAGGCGGCGATGGACGCAGGCGTGCGTGACGACGACACGTACACGAGCGGTGCGGACGCATCGCACGCGGGGCCGCCCGACGAACCGCAAGCGGCGAGGGTGGCGGTGAGGGCGACAGCTGGGGCAAGCAGGAGAAGTCTTTTCATGATCCGATCGTCGGCATTCCCGGTCATGCATGGGAAGGTGAGGCGCGGGCGAAGCGCGATGCGCTGACGTACAGCGCGATGCTTCGCGACGAAGCTGCCGTGCAGGCGGCGCGGTTTCGCGGCGTCGCACGGCGGCCGGGGCAGTATACCGAGCATGTGTCGACGTCGTCACTAGCGCGGCCATGCGCTTATTGCTCTGACGGCAAACCGTAAGGCCCATGAAAATACCCGAACGTGATCGTGTCGCGTGGGTTCGACCGCGCCACGCGGGGATGGCCGCGCGGCGCAATGCCTGCATGAAAAGCGTGGTGAGAACCGCCGTCAGAAGCGATGCCGCAGACCGACTGCCGCGGCGACCTGGTTGCCGGTCGACGACGGCGCAAGCGTATTGATCGCCGCGACGTTCGCGCCGAACTCGCCGAGTTCGCCCTATGCATGCTGGTACACGCCTTCGAGGTACACGTCGGTGCGCTTGCTCAGTGAGTCATCGCCCTGCAGCGACACGGTGTGCCAGTTCGGATCGCCCGAGCCGTTCGAACCACTCATCTTGCCGTCGGTGAACGTGTACGACGCGGCGACGCTCAATGCCGGCGTCAGCGCATAACGGCCGTCCACTTCGTAGTTGTCCAGATGCAGGTTGGCTCGCGATGCCCGGCAGCAACGCGCCGCCGACGTTCACGCCGGTGATGCCGTCAAGTTGCGTGTGCGTGTAGACGAAGCCCGCGGTAGCCGGCCCGTACGAATAGTTGATGCCTGCGCCGAACGTGGGTTGCAGACCGGCCGCGATCGCCGCGGTGCCGTCGCCTTGCGACACGGCGCCGTTCAGGTTGGAGCTGCCCGAGCTGTTCAACTGCAGATAGGCGGCGAAGCTGGTTGTTCGAGTAGACGAGGCCCGCGTCGAGCGAGCCGTACAACGTGACCGTGCTTTGCGCGTGGGCGGTGAGTCGGCATTCCAGCGAAAGTTGCTGCTTGCGCCCCGTTGACTGTCGATTCGCAGCGAAGTGTAATTGCCGCTATGCGGATATTTAATTGCGCGCCTTACAACGGTTTATTTTCGAATCCGGGATTATGTGAATTAATCGCGTAAGTGCAGGTCCGCAAAAGGAGAATATTTTTAACGATGAATGGCGGGACGCGCTGTCAAGTCAGGGGCTGTTGTCGGGCGGTAACGGCTCAAGGCCTCGCGGTGAGCATAAGGGGAAAGCGGACGAGGCCGTTTGCGCTGATTCCCACGGTTTTGCGCAATGCAGTCTTTCGAAGAAAGCCTTAAATCGAGGGGGGATGCCACTTATAATTTTGATAGACCCCTTCGACCAAAGGGTGTCTTTTTCATTTTTACACGCGGCTTTCGGGCCGCGTTTTTTTATCTGACATTTAAAGCGGATTTATAAATCGTCGCGTAGGTAAATATAACTTTTTGCGCGTTGAGCGGCGGCGCCGTTCCGAACGCGCCTTGTCCGTTCGTCAGAGCGAGCAGGGCCAAGCGGCTGGGCAGGTAGAATCGCGGGTTCGAAATCTGTTTGTGCGCCCCGCGAAGTGAGTGAACCTGTGATGACCGACACGCCCTTTCCCTCGACCGACACGAATGCCGAGTTCCTCGGACCCGACGACAGCGTGCATGAAGAACGTCTGTGGCGCGACAACGGCTGGACCGCGCGCATCATCAAGAACGAAGACGACGAAGGCTGGGCCGTCGAAATGATCAAGGACGGCGAGGCGGAGCCTGCGCTCGTCGGACCGTGGACGATGGGCCGCAACAAGAAGGATCCGAAGCCGCTCGACGTATCGGCGTTCAATACGCTCGTGAAAACCGCGGCGGAAGTGCTGCGTCGTCACGAGCAGCAGCTGCGCGCGCAGCTCCACAAGACGGTGCGCGTGCCGAGCGCGGACGGCAACGACGAACTCGACATCACGCTCGACATCGTCCCCGACGAAGACGAGCCGTATGCACTGTTGAGCGCGCTCGATATTTTCGGCGAGCAGATCGCGCAAGTGCAGGTTGCGCCGACGTTCAAGCTCAGCAAGGCGAGCGCCGCGGCGTGGGTGGCAAACGAGTTTCGTCGGCCGGGGTAAGTGGCGGTTGTAGGCGCGGTTGCGTCGTGATCGGATCCGCTGGTCGCTGACACTGCCGGCGATCATGGCGCAGTTGGCAGAGCGGCGCTGCTATGTCACTGGCCACTCGAACTGGCTCGTGGTCGAAGATATCGACGATCGTGGCGAAACGGTCGAATACGACGTCTCGCCAAACCCTAGCTGCGCTTGCAGAAAATCGCCGTGATGAGCGGCGCGACGTGATGCACGATCGCCGTGCTGCCGGCGTTTTCGAGCGCGCTTTTAACCTTGTCGTCGCTGCCGAACACGACCGCGCCATACGCGGACCGGGCGACCGGTTCGCCGTCGCCGACCCGGAACATCGGGTCGTCCTTTTCGAAGCCCACCACCGCGAATACGCGGAAACCGAACGCGGTCAGATGCGCATCGGGCATCGGCGAGAACGCGTTGATCGAGTTGCTTTCGACGTGACTTGGCTTTGGTTTGATCAGCTGCTGCTGCATCAGATCGGCAATGAACTGATGGCCGCTCTCATTGCATGTCAGCGGCGCGTCGAGCTCCACGGCGAACGAGGAAAGGGGCAGCGCGGCGGCGGCGGCAAACAGCAGAGGGACAAGGAGACGGTTCATGAGCGTAGGCGGGCGTCAACAGTCGATGTCGTGGATTAGCAACCACTGCGCCATACCCCGGAGGGCACGAGCGGTGCTGCACATCGAACAGATTCCGCGTGACTGGCACAACTGGATTCGCACTTTACAGCGATTCGGTGAATTCCGCTTTGTGACGGACACACGAACGGCATTTGCAAATTGCAGAGCAACGTATGGCATAACAGCAAGCTTTCAGAATCCCGTATATATTTCCGCCTTATGACTTCGCAACCCCGACCTCCAATCAACGTTCCGCCGCCACGTACGTGGGACGCCCGGCTCGCCCGCCGGCTCGTGACACCGCTAGTCGACACCTGGATCACCCCGAACCATTTGACCACGCTGCGCCTGCTGATCGGCGTCGCAGGCGCGCTGTGCCTTGCGCACGGGGGATTCGCGTGGGCCAATGCGGGCGCGCTGCTAATCGTCCTGTCGAATTTCGTCGATCACACGGACGGCGAACTCGCGCGAGTGGGCGGCAAGTCGAGCCGCATCGGTCATTTTTACGACCTCGCCTGTGATGCGCTCGTGACCGTGATGCTGTTCGTCGGCATGGGTATCGGTGTCGGCGGCGCGCAGATCGACGCTTTGAAGCTCGCGCCCGGCGTGCTCGGCGCGGTGGCTGGTGTCGCGGTCGCCCTGATCTTCTTTTTGCGCATGCGGATCGAGGAAATGGTCGGCAAGGCCGGCACGAAGCAGGCGTCGATGGGGGGCTTCGAAACCGAGGACGTGCTGTACCTGCTGCCCATCGTCACGCTGACGAATGTCGTCGCGCCGTTCGTGGTGGTCGCGTCGATCGGCGCGCCGCTGTTCGCCGTATGGGTGGTGATCGACTACTGGCGCGTCGCGCGCCGTAGCGCCCGCTCGACGGCCAAGGCCGCCGGCGCGTCTGAATCCCGTCAACAGTGGGCCAGCAAATGAATCTGCACGCCGAAGACGACGTGATCGCGCCCGTGTCGTCAGGCACGCCCGTGGCGGCGCTCACGCCCGCGCCCGATGCCGACCGCGCGGTCGCGAGCCGTACCCGCACGTTCGACAACGCGCGTCTGCGTAAAGACTTCGCCGCGCAGGACGCGTTTCTGTATCTGGACGATTTCCTCGCGCCGGAAGTGACCGCGCAGCTGGTACACAGCGCGCGCGCGCTGCTCGACGAAGTGAACCGCAACTATCTGCCGGGTCACAAGCAGGGCGGCAGTGTGAGCCGCCATACGATCGACCGTCTCGCGCCGTTCATCGCCGAGCTGTATCGCTCGAAGGAGTTGATCGGCTGGCTCGAGCAGCTGAGCGGCGACCAGTTGCAGGTGTCGCCCGCCGACGATCCGCACGCCTACGCGCTCTACTATTACACGCGCCCCGGCGACCATATCGGCTGGCACTACGATACTTCGTATTACGACGGACGCCGCTACACGCTGCTGCTCGGCGTGATCGACGAATCGTCGTGCCGGCTCGACTACGAACTGCATACGCGCGATCCGGAGGTGCCGGACCAGCCGGGCTCGGTGCAGATTCCGCCGGGCGGCCTCGTGTTTTTCGATGGCGACAAGCTGCGTCATCGCATCACGCCGGCCGGGCCGAACGAGATGCGTGTGTCGCTGACGTTCGAATACGTCACCGATCCCAACATGCGGCCGTGGCGCCGCTTCGTTTCCAACATGAAGGACGCGATCGCGTACTTCGGTTTCCGCCAGGTGTTCCGTCAGATGGCCTCGCGCGGCAAGGACGCCGCGTGAGTCGGGCGGCCCTGCTTCTGCTGTCGATCGGCTCGGCGCTGTTCGTCGGCCTGCTCGCCTGGCAGGGCTTCGGCTCGGTGGCGTCGACCTTGCTCGCAGCCGGCTGGGGGCTCGCGGTCGTCGCCGCGTTCCACGTGGTGCCGCTCGTGCTCGATGCGGCTGCGATCGCCGTGTTGTTCAGGCGCGACCACCCCTCGCGTGACGGTGCGCATGAAGGTCCGGCAAGCGGTGCAACCAGCCGCCCGACGAGCGCTGCGCGAGCCGAACCCTCGCTGCGCGATGCGTTGTCCGCGCGCTGGATCGGCGAGTCGGTGAATAGCCTGCTGCCCGCTGGGCAGATCGGCGGCCCGGTGGTGATGGTGCGTCAACTGTCGCAGCGCGGCATGCTGCTGCGCGACGCGGCCGCCGCGATCACCGTCAGCACGACCTGGCAGGCGCTCGCGCAAATCGTGTTCGCGCTCGGTGGCCTCGCGATGTTCGGCGCGTACGCCGCGCACGGCACGCTGCACGACCTGCGCACCGCAACGCTGATTGCGACCGGCGTGCTCGGCGCGCTGATCGCCGCGTTCTACTTCGCGCAGCGGCGCGGTCTGTTCGGCCGGCTGCTGGGCGTGGTGTCGAAGGTGTTCGGCAAGCGCGACTGGTCGTCGCTGATGACGCGCGCGGAAGCCGTCGATGCCGCCGTGCAGTCGCTGTACCGCGAGCGCGGCCGCGTGGCGGCGAGCTTTGCGCTGAGCCTCGTAGGATGGGTCGTCGGCACGGCCGAGGTATGGCTCGCGCTGCGTTTTCTCGGTCATCCGGTCGGCTGGATCGACGCGCTGCTGCTGGAAAGCATCGGCCAGGCGATTCGCGGCGCGGCCTTCATGATCCCGGGCTCGCTCGGCGTGCAGGAGGGCGGCTATCTGCTGCTCGCGCCGCTGGTGGGTTTGCCGCCCGACGCGGCGCTGGCGTTGTCGCTCGCCAAGCGTGCGCGTGAACTCCTGCTGGGCCTGCCGGGCCTGCTGGTATTGCACTTCAGCGAACGAAGCTGGCAACGGCGGCGCGCTCCACGGCGCGTGCCGGTTGCCGATTGACCTCCGTACTTTTTTCAAAGGACCGCGCATGCGCGCAATCATTCTCGCAGCGGGCCTCGGCCTGCGTCTCCAGCAGCCGCCGCAAGCCCAGTTTCCGAAATGCCTGTTGCAGTTCGACGGCATGAGCCTGCTCGAACGGCATCTGCAGATGCTCGAAACAGCCGGCGTGACCGACGTCGTGCTGGCGCTCGGTTTCCAGCCGGAATCCGTGCAGGCGGAACTCGCGCGCATCGACTGGCCTCACAAGGTCGAGACCGTGCTCAATCCGCGCTTCGATCTTGGCAGCGTGCTGACCGTGCATACCGTTGCCGACGCGTTGACGCGCGGCGGCGACGTGCTGCTGATGGACGCCGACGTGCTGTACGACGAGCGCATCCTGAGCGCGCTGGTGGCGGGCGAGTCGGTGAACCGTCTGCTGATCGACCGCGATTTCGAAGCGGGCGATGAGCCCGTCAAGCTGTGCCTGAAGGACGGCGTGCCGGTCGAGTTGCGCAAGCAGCTCGCGGTCAATCTGGAGTACGACACGATCGGCGAGTCGGTCGGCTTCTTCCGCTTCCGCGAGGAAACCGCGCGACGCTTCACGCAGATCGTCGCGGGCTATATCGACAGCGGCCGCGCGAACATGCCGCACGAAGAGGCGGTGCGCGACCTGCTGCTCGAGCGCAGCCAGCGGTTCGACACGGCCGAGGTGACCGGCGCGCCGTGGATCGAGATCGACTTCCCGAACGACGTCGCGCGCGCGGCCAACGAGATCCTGCCGCAGTTGCAGCCGCTCGTCAGCGCATCGCGCTGAGGCGTCCGTGCCGCGCGCGAAGATGCACGGCAGCGCGCGATGGCACACGGCAAAATCACGTCGCGCGACAACATTTGTTGTCGCCGCGATGCCATAATCGACGCTTTCCATTGATGGCTGGCCGCCCGTCGCCATGACAATGCTGCTCGCTTTAGGCGCTTTCATCGTTCCGCTGATCGTCGCGTGCGCGATGTTCATGGAAAACGTGGACGGCACGGTCATCGTGACGTCGCTGCCGGTTCTGGCACGCGACCTCGGTCATGATCCGATCACGCTGAAGCTTGCGGTCACCGCGTATGTGATCGGCCTTGGCGTCTTTATCCCGATCTGCGGCTGGGTCGCCGACCGCTTCGGTTCGCGCACCGTGTTCCGGACCGCGATCGGCATCTTCATGGCGGGCTCGCTGCTGTGCGCGGCCTCCACTTCGCTCGTTACCTTCGTGCTCGCGCGCTTCGTGCAGGGCATCGGCGGCGCGCTGATGGTGCCGGTGGGCCGCATCATCATCTTCCGGTCGCTGCCGAAGTCGGAGTTCATTCGCGCGATGAACTATCTGACGGTGCCGGCGTTGCTCGGTCCGGTGGTCGGGCCGCCGCTCGGCGGCTTTATCACCACCTATCTGCACTGGCGTCTGATCTTCGTGATCAACGTGCCGATCGGCCTGCTCGGCATCTGGCTCACCAACAAGTACATCGCCAATACGCGCGAGCCGCATCCGGGCCGGCTCGACTGGCTCGGCTTCGTGCTGTCGGCTAGCGGGGCTTCGCTGTTCATGCTCGGGCTCTCGCTGGTCGGCGGCGAACTGGTGTCGACGGGACAATCGGTCGGCATGTGCGTGACCGGCATCGTGTTGCTGCTGCTTTATGTGCTGTACGCGAGCCGCGTCGCGCTGCCGGTGCTCGATCTGCGTTTGCTGCGCATTCCAAGTTTTCATGCGAGCGTGATCGGCGGTTCGCTGTTTCGGATCGGTCTTGGCGCCGTGCCGTTCCTGTTGCCGCTCGCGTTGCAGGAAGGGCTCGGCATGACCGCGTTCAGAGCCGGCGCGATCACGTGCGCATCCGCGTTCGGTTCGATTTTCATGAAGACGGTGGCGTCGCGCATTCTCGAACGCTTCGGCTTTCGTACCGTGCTGATGGTCAACGCCGCGTGCGCGGGTCTCGCGATCGCCGTGTACGGGTTGTTCTTTCCCGGCACGCCGCATTGGGTGATCTGGTGCATCGTGCTGGTGGGCGGCTTCTTTCCTTCTCTGCAATTCACGTCGCTCAATACGCTGGCCTATGCGGATATTCCGGGCAGCGACGTCGGCCGCGCGACGAGTGTCGCGAGCGTCATCCAGCAGATGTCGCTCGGCCTCGGCGTGACGATCTCGGGCATCGTGCTGCAGATTTCGCATCGTGTGCAAGGGCATCCGAACATCGTGTTCTCCGATTTCTGGCCGGCGTTTCTCGTCGTCGGTCTGTTCTCGTGCCTGTCGATTCCGATTACGCGGCGGCTGCCGCGAGACGCGGGCGATGAGATCTCGCGCGGCCGTCGCGGGCGCGCGTAAGCCATCATGCGGATGTCGTCGTCGTCGATGAGGAGGTCATGAACTTGTTTCGCAACGTCAAAGCTTCAACCAGTGCTTCGATCAGCGGTCTTGCCCTGATCGCAATCCTCTGCGTTTCAACCGGGTTTCTCGAGGCGGCGCCTGCTGTCGCGAAAGCGCCCGCGAAGACGCAACCGGCCGTGCTTGCCGGTTCGGCGATTGCGGTGCCGGACTCATACAGCGCCGATGCCGCCGAGGAGATCTTCAACGAAGGCGGCAATGCGGTCGATGCGGCCGCCGCGATCGCCTTCACCCTTGCGGTCACGTTCCCGGATGCGGGCAACATCGGCGGGGGCGGGTTCATGACGCTGTACGTCGACAACAAGCCGTATTTCCTCGACTATCGCGAGCGCGCGCCGCTCGCCGCGACGAAGAACATGTATCTCGACGACAAGGGCGAGATCATCAAAGGTATGAGCCTGGTCGGCTATCGCGCGGTGGGCGTGCCAGGCACCGTCGACGGCATGTGGCAAGCGCAGCGCCGTTTCGGCAAGCTGAAATGGCAGCAGGTGCTCGCGCCGGCTATTCACTATGCGCGCGACGGCTTCGTGGTCGCCCCGCAACTGCAGAAGCGGCGCGACGATGCGGCGAAGAACTTCGCGGGCAAGACCAATTTCGACACTTACTTCGGCAATCTGAAGCAGGGCGTCATCTTCAGGCAGCCTGACCTTGCCGCGGTATTGCAGCGTATCTCCGATCAGGGCCCGAAAGATTTCTACACGGGCAAGACTGCCGATCTGATCGCCGCTTCGATGCGCGGCCACGGCCTGATTACGAAGGCCGATCTCGCGCAGTACAAGGCGGTTTGGCGCGAGCCGGTGCAGGCGAACTGGAACGGCTACCGCGTGATCACCGCGCCGCCGCCGAGTTCGGGCGGCGTCGGGCTCGTGCAACTGCTGAAGATGAAGGCCGATATCGCGCCCGAGTTCAAGAACGTGCCGCTCAATTCCGTGCAATACGTGCATCTGATCGCGGAGCTCGAGAAGCGCGTGTTCGCGGACCGCGCGCAGTACCTCGGCGACCCGGATTTCTACAAGGTGCCGGTCGCGCAACTGATCGACGACCCGTATCTGGCCAAGCGCGCGGCCGAGGTCGATCCGAATATGCCGTCGGACACGAAGAGCATTCAGCCGGGGCTCGGGACCTCGATGCCGGAGAAGGCGGAGACCACGCATTTTTCGGTGGTCGACAAATGGGGCAACGCGGTGTCGAACACGTACACGCTGAACGGCGCGTTCGGCTCGGGCGTCGTGGTGGATCGGGCAGGCATCGCGCTGAACGACGAGATGGACGACTTCTCCGCGAAGCCGGGCGCCGCCAACATGTTCGATGTGGTCGGCAGCGACGTGAATGCGATCGAGCCGAAGAAGCGCCCGTTGTCGTCGATGGCGCCGACGATTCTGACGAAGGACGGCAAGGTCGCGCTCGTGATCGGCACGCCGGGCGGATCGCGGATCTTCACGACGATCTTCCAGGTGATCAACGACATCTACGACTTCGAC
This sequence comes from Paraburkholderia sp. UCT2, assembly GCF_014397665.1. Taxonomy (NCBI): domain Bacteria; kingdom Pseudomonadati; phylum Pseudomonadota; class Betaproteobacteria; order Burkholderiales; family Burkholderiaceae; genus Paraburkholderia; species Paraburkholderia sp. UCT2. The sequence goes on along the minus strand of NZ_VZQO01000060.1, from coordinate 17,028 downwards.
ATGCCATTGCCGGATGCGCTCGCCGCGATGCGTTTCCATCACCAGCTATTGCCGCCGAATACGATCTATTCGGAGCCGTACAAGCCGATCGAGGGCGAACTCGCACAGCAGCTCGAGGCGAAGGGCTACACGCTGGAAGGGCAGCAATTCACCGGCGATGTTCAGGTGATCAGGATCGATGGGGACGAGCCGGAGGCGGCGGCCGATCCGCGCGGGCGAGGGGTGACGCGGGTGGTTCGGTAGGGTTTCACGTTGGGCATCCAGGCAAGGCTGCCCAACGCAAAGTGCCCCATCACCCTGCCTGCTCCACCGGCGTCACCGTCAACTCCACCCGCTGCGCGCCGCGCAACACCGTCACGTTGACCGGCTTGTCGATACGCGAAGCATCGAGCGTGCGTTGCAGAGCATCCACATCCTGCACCGGCTGCGCGTCGATCGCGACGATCGTGTCGTCGGTGCGCAAGCCGCCGAGCGCCGCCGGACTGCCTTTGACGATCTCCATCACGCGCACGCCGCTTTGCGTGCCGAGCCCGAAGTAGCGCTGCACGCGCCGCGACAGCGGCGTCGTCGTGCCGGCCACGCCGATATACGCGCGTCGCACGCGACCGTGCGCGAAGATCTGCATGATGACCCACTTCGCGGTATCGATCGCGGTCGCAAAACAGATGGCCTGTGCGCCAGGAATGATCGCGGTATTCACGCCGATCACCTGACCCGCCGAATTGATCAGCGGTCCGCCCGAGTTGCCCGGATTCAACGCCGCGTCGGTCTGGATCACGTCGTAGATCATGCGGCCGGAGTTCGAGCGCAGCGACCGGCCGAGCGCCGAAACGACGCCGGTCGTCACGGTCTGTTGCAGCCCGAGCGGGTTGCCGACCGCAATGGCGATCTGCCCGACGCGCAGCTTCGATGATTCGCCGAGTTCGACATGCGGCAGCGGTTCCGGCGAACCGATGCGCAGCACCGCGAGATCGCTGCCGGGATCGTCGCCGACCAGATCGGCGTCGAACTTCGCGCCGTCGGCTAGCGTCACCTGGATGTGCGTCGCGCCATGCACGACGTGGCTATTGGTCAGCAGGTAGCCGTCGGGCGTGAACAGGAAGCCCGAGCCGGTGCCGCCGCGCGCGCCGCGCCCATGCGCGGACGCGTCGCCGGGCAGCCGGCGTTCGACGGCGATAAACGCGACCGCCTGCTGCACGCGCTCCAGTGCACCGATCACGGTGCGGGAGTAGGCGTCGAGCAGCGCGTCGTCGTCGTGGGTCAAAAGGTCGGTGGATTGGGGCCCGGGGGCGTCGGATGCGGCGCTCGACAGGTCATCGATGAAGCGTGGGCGGCTTCCCATAACGATGCTCCGGATAGACGGGCTCCGAGATGCGGGGCGCTGCGCGAGTTTTCAAGTGCATCCCGGGGGCGTGGGCGGTGCCCCGGCCGCGCCGCCAGACCGGTGGCCACTGCCCGTGAGACACTTTCCCGGGCGGGCCGTCGCTCGCCGCTCGCTCGCGCCACGGAGACCCTGTTCATGTCCGCATCTAACGCTTCAGCGCCGCAATCCCCGCAGCCGGGTCCACGCATCGAGTCGCTCTGTGCGATCACGCTCGCCACCAGCGACATGCAGCGCGCCGTCGCGTTCTACGAAGCGCTCGGCTTCCCGCTCAAGTTCGGCGGTCCGCGCGAGGCCTTCACGTCGTTCGCGTTCGGCAGTTCGTATTTGAACCTGATCGCCGATGCGCGCGCGCCGGTCAACTGGTGGGGGCGCGTGATCATCTACGTGTCGGACGTCGACGCGTTCTATGCCAGGGCGGTGGCGGCAGGCTTGCAGCCGACGTTCGCGCCGTCGGATGCGCCGTGGGGCGAGCGCTATTTTCATATTACCGATCCGGACGGCCACGAACTGAGCTTCGCGCGGCCGCTGCCCTAGCGGCGGAAGTCGGGGCAAAACTCGCTATCATGGGGTTATCACGCATGTGCAGCGGCCGCCCACGCGGTAACACGGCTGACACCTCGCGCTTCGATAATCGAACGCGACCGCGTCGCGCTAGCCGCCGCGCGCCATCCCATTCCTGTTGCGAGGAGAGCCGCAATGAAAGAGCCGGACCCGAGACCCGATATCGAACTGATGGCGGAGCGGCAACGCCGTTTCGAGGAAGACCTCATCGACGCCTACGACGAAGAACTCGAAATGGAGGTCGACGACCGCATCATCGACGGCCCGGCCGGCCTTACGCCCGAGCATCGCGAGGCGCGCAAGCAGTACTTCCGCGAACTGTTCCGGCTGCAGGGAGAACTGGTCAAGCTGCAGGACTGGATCGTCGCGACCGGGCACCGGCTCGTCGTGATCTTCGAGGGGCGCGACGCGGCCGGCAAGGGCGGCGCGATCAAGCGCATCACACAGCGCCTCAATCCGCGCGTGTGCCGCGTGGCCGCATTGCCCGCGCCGAACAATCGCGAGCGCACGCAATGGTATTTCCAGCGCTATGTATCGCATCTGCCGGCGGGCGGCGAGATGGTGCTATTCGATCGCAGCTGGTACAACCGCGCGGGCGTCGAGCGCGTGATGAACTTCTGCACCGACGAGGAATACGAAGAGTTTTTCCGCTCGGTGCCGGAGTTCGAAAAGATGCTGGCGCGCAGCGGCGTGCAGATCCTCAAGTACTGGTTTTCGATCACCGACGAAGAGCAGGAAATCCGCTTCCAGAACCGCATTCACGATCCGCTCAAGCAGTGGAAGCTGAGTCCGATGGATCTGGAAAGCCGGCGCCGCTGGGAAGCCTATACGCTGGCTAAGGAGGTGATGCTGCAGCGCTCGCATATCCCCGAGGCGCCGTGGTGGGTCGTGCAGGCCGTCGACAAGAAACGCGCGCGCCTGAACTGCATTCAGCATCTGCTGAGCCAGGTGCCGTATCACGAGATCGAGCATCCGCAGATCGACTTGCCGTCGCGTGTCTATCACGAGGACTATAGCCGTCAGCCGGTGCCTCAGTCGATGATCGTGCCCGAGGTGTATTAAAAGCGGATCGTATGAAATAGCTGGCCAACGAAAAAGCGCGGTACGTATATCAGCGTACCGCGCTTTTCTTCGTGCTTCGCCCCGCCAGATCGGCGAGCTCAGAACACCGAACGGAACACCCAGAACAGCCCGCCCGCGAGCGCGATCGACGCGGGCAACGTCAGCACCCAGGCGAGGATCAGACTGCGCACCGTGGCCCATTGCAGACCCGAGCCGTTGGCCGCCATCGTGCCGGCCACGCCGGAAGAGAGCACATGGGTCGTCGACACCGGCAGACCGTAGACGTCGGCGGCACCGATCGTGACCATCGCGACGAGTTCAGCCGACGCGCCCTGGCCGTACGTCAGATGCTGTTTGCCGATCTTCTCGCCCACCGTAACGACGATGCGCTTCCAGCCGACCATCGTGCCGAGACCCAGCGCGATCGCGACCGCCACCTTGACCCACGGCGGAATGAACTTGGTCGCGTGGTCGATCTGCGTTCTGAAGTTGGCGATGATCTTCGCGTCCTCGGGCGAGAACTGCGGCTGATTGGCCTTCTGCATCAGACGGATCGCCTCGGAGGTGACATACATGTTGTTGCGCACGTTATCGACGATGCCTTGCGGCACCGCGGCCATCGAGCCCGACTCGCCGACCTGGCGACCGATCTGCTCGGTCAGCTGCTGCAGCGCCGGCAGCGTGGCGGGCGTCAACTGACGGGTGCGCACGAAGGCCTCGACGTCGGCGCGCGGATCCGCGGAAGGCACCGCGCCCTGCGTGTAGCGCGACAGCGTCGCCGCGGTTTGATGCGCGACCGCGACGAAGTTCTGCGTTTGCGCCGGCGTGACCGCCTTGTTCAGCGCGTAGGCGGTGGGCACGGTACCGATCAGGATCAGCATGATCAGCCCCATGCCTTTCTGGCCGTCGTTCGAGCCATGCGCGAACGACACGCCCGTGCAGGTCAGAATCAGCAGGCAGCGAATCCAGAACGGCGGCGGCTCCTTGCCCTTCGGCTCGGCATACAGCGCGGGCACGCGCACGACGGCCTTCAGGATCAGCAGCAGCAGGCCCGCAAGCAGAAAGCCCACGATCGGCGAAAACAGCAGCGACTTGCCGACGCCGAGCGCCTGATTCCAGTCCACGCCACTGGTGCCGTTCGCACCATGCAGCATCTGATTCATCAGACCTACGCCGATGATCGAGCCGATCAACGTGTGCGAACTCGAAGACGGCAGGCCCAAAGACCACGTGCCCAGATTCCAGATGATCGCGGCGATCAGCAACGCGAATACCATCGCGAAGCCGGCGGCGCTGCCAACCTGCAGAATCAACTCGACGGGCAGCAGTTGCAGAACGCCGAAGGCGACCGCTCCGCTCGACGTCAGCACGCCCAGAAAATTCCACGCGCCGGACCAGACGACCGCGATATTCGGCGTCAGCGAGTGGGTATAGATGACAGTGGCGACCGCGTTGGCCGTATCGTGAAAGCCATTGACGAACTCGAAGCCGAGCGCGATCAGCAGCGCGACACCGAGCAGCAGATACGGCAGTACCGAGCTTTCGCGTACGGGCTGCAGATCGTCTATCAGATGAACGCCGCAGTACACGACGCCCGCGATGAGCAGGGCAACGAAAATAACCAGGCCCGCGCTACGGCCTTTGCCGCTGGCGGCGCCTGGTTGCGGATACGAAAGTTCCGGCATGACGTGAGCCCCAAAAAGTGGTCGCAGAGTTCTTGATGCTGCTTTCGCTGTGTGTCGCAAGGATGACAACTACGTGACGGCATTGGGGTGCGGGAAAAGCAGGCGCGGCGCGGCCTATGCTACGCCGCGCACGCCGGTAAATACTACGCAGGCTGGCGGACGGGAATAGCAAGATGTCCGAACCGAACTAAGCAAGAGCACGAGCGGCGAGCGGACTTCGGTTGCGCTTACGATGCGCTGACTACTTCGCCGCTTGCGCTGCCACCGAGGGTGCGTTTATAAGCTTGCGCGACGATTTCCGCCGGTACCCCTTGCGATGGATCGCGGCCCATCGATTCGAGCGTTTCGGCGACCCACCCCGGGCTCACCACATTGACGCGGACCTTGCCCCGCAACTCGAGCGCGGCCGAGCGCGCGAACGCTTCGACACCCGCATTGACGATGCTGACCGCGGCGCTGCCTTCCATCGGCTGTTGCGCGAGCACGCCGCTCGTCAGTGTGAACGAGCCGCCTTGCGACACATGGTCCACGCCGCAGCGCACCAGATTGACCTGCCCCATCAGTTTGTTGGCAAGACTAAAAGAAAAGTCTTCGTCGCCAAGCGCCGCGAGCGGCGCGAATTTCGCGGAGCCGGCCGCGCAGATGATCGCGTCGAAGCTGCCGGCTTGCGCATACATCGCTTCGATGCTGCGTTTGTCCGACAGGTCGACGTGCAGTTCGGAGCCTTTGCGGCTCGCGCCGACCACGTCATGCTCCGTGGCCAGCAGCCTCACGATGTGCGAACCGAGCAGGCCGGTCGCACCGACAACGAGTATTCGCATACATCCTCCTAAGGTCTGTTTGCGGCATTTGCCGCACTGCACACTGCATCGTCGCCGGAGCACTCGCCGAGCCGTGCAACGCGCGATCCTATCGGTCGAGGATAGACGCTGCCGGCGCGACGCGCCAACGCGTGAAGGAAGAGCCGGCTGATACGCGCCGCGATCCTCCTGAGCATCATTTTTGCTACGCTGGAAGTAAGGTCATGTTTCTGGAGAGCGTCGATGAAGCAAGACAGCGAGACAGTCAACGAGCCGGTAGAGGACGAACCGGCACAGCGTGCCTTCACTTCCTATGCCGCGCCGCTCGTCGATGAGGCAATCCGGCTCGCCAACGGGGTGCACGGCGACGCGTCACCCGAGGCGCTGCACAAACTGCGCGTTTCACTGCGGCGTTTGCGTTCGTTATGGTGGGCTTTCGCACCGCTGCTCGACAAGGGCGAAAATTCCCGGCAACGCGCGGTCTACAAGTTTCTCGCCACCGCGGCGGGTAAAACGCGCGATTGGGACATCCTGATCGCGTTGCTCAGGCAGCAAGACAGCGGCGCGCAAGCATTGATGCCGAAGCTCGAGCAGGCGCGCCGCGACACGCTGGCGACCAGCCGCGAGACGTTGTTGAACGCCGACGTCAAACACCTGCTGCGCGATGCGTTGGCCACCACTTCCGCGCAACTGCACGCCACGCACGATTCGGCTCTTGCGCTGCGCAAATTTGCCGCTCGACGCATAGGGGCGTCGGAGCGCTCATTGAAAAAGCGCATCAAACGCGCGCGCCATGCGAAACGCTCGAATTACGCAGCCTTTCACGATGTCAGAAAAGCGGGCAAGAAACTGCGCTATCTGTTCGAGTTTTTCGGGCCGGTGCTTAAAACCAGCCATAAGCGCACGCTCAAGCGCCTGAAAAAAATCCAGAAGCGCTTCGGCATGCTCAACGATACCGTCGCGAGCGAAACGCTGTTGCGCGATAATGCCGCGTCGCTTGCCGACGCGGACCACATCGAAGCCGCGTTGGGTTGGCTCGACAGGAAACGCAAACGCCGCTTGCGCGCGGCGTCGGAGCTACTGGGCTGAGAGAGCGCGTTCGGTCCTCGCTAGCGCGGAGGATCCGCAGCCCAAAATGCACGGCGCACCGCGCTGCGGTCCGAAAGAATAGTCCGCGAAGGAGGCGAGGAGCGTGGCACCGCATGGGCTTTCGCTGCGTCATCGGCTGCGCCTGACGTTGCGCGCCGCTCGAGCCGGGATGACCCGCTATGTGGGCAACCGCCCGTGGGTGGCCGGCGTCGCCGGCACGCTCGTCGCGTTGGCGATGTCGATCCTGACAGCGGTGGAGGTCGGCGAAGGCCGCCGCGAAATGCTCGATCATGCGCGCCAGACGTCGCAAAACCTCGTGTCGATCATTTCCGCCGATCTCGCGCGCAACGTCGAAATTTATAGTCTGTCGCTGCAATCGATGGTGGATGCCGCGGGCGATCCGCTCACCTGGACGCTGCCGGTTCCGGTGCGCCAGGCGATGCTGTTCGATCGCGCGACCACCGCCGCGTTTCTCGGCGGCGCGTATATAGTCGGCGCCGACGGTGAAGTGGCCGCCGCGCAGTACGCCGACGCCAACACCACCGTCCATCTCGACGATCGCGAATACTTTCAGGTGCATCAGCGCAATCCGGCGGCGGGCCTGTATTTCTCGCATCCGTTCATGTCGCGGCTGCGTGGCGGCAAGCTGTCGATTGCGCTGACGCGGCGCATCGACGATGCGCAAGGCCGCTTTGCCGGCATCGCGCTGCTCGCGATCCGCATCGAGTATTTCCAGCACCTGCTGGACCGGATCGACACCGGCGAGCAGGGCTCGGTTTTCATCGTGATGGCGGACGGCACGCTGCTCGCGCGCAAGCCGTTCGACGCGCGCGCTATCGGCACGAGTGTCGCCAAGTCGCCGACCTTCGCGCCGATGACCGTGCGCGACTCCGGCAGCTACGTATCGGTCTCGCCGGTCGACGGTGTGCGGCGCATCTTCACCTACACGCACGTATCGGGCACGCCGCTGATCGTGGCCGTCGCGCCCGCCGTCGATGACGTGCTCGCGCCGTGGCAGCGTCGCAGCCACGTGGCCGCCGCGCTGACCATCTCGTTCGGCTCGGTGTTCGTGCTCGTGTCGTGGCTGCTCGCGTTCGCGCTGCGCGACAAACAGCGCGCGCAGGCCGCGTTGCTGCGTCTTGCCGCGACCGATCCGCTGACCGGGCTCAACAATCGCCGCGTGCTCGACAAGCGGCTCGACGACGAATGGAAGCGGGCGCGACGCGAGAACAAGCCGCTGTCGGTGCTGTTCATCGATATCGATCACTTCAAGCGTTTCAACGATACCTACGGCCATGAGAGCGGCGACGAGGTATTGGTCGCGGTGGCTGATTGCATCGCGTCCGTGGTGCGGCGCTCGGCCGATCTGGTCGCGCGCTACGGCGGCGAAGAGTTCGCGGTGGTGCTGCCGGATACGACCGCGCAGGGCGCGTTCGCGGTCGCGGAGCAGATTCGTCGCAAGGTGGAAAACCAGGTCATCGTGCGCGGACACGATGCGCCGCAGGCGGTGACGGTGAGCGTCGGCTGCGCAACGGCGCTGCCGAGCGCCACGGATGTTGCGAACGGACTCGAGCTGATGGCGGCCGCTGATGGACAGTTGTATATGGCGAAGAACGAAGGGCGCAATCGCACCCGGTCGGCGCAGTGGGACGAGTATTCGGCGGCGCAGGGGGTCTCGCGCACGGGGGCGGCGCCTTAACGCCAGCTGTTCGTTCGCGTGAGCGTGAGCGCCTTCCCGGCCCAGATTGTTGCGACGCAACGCAATTCAGGCGCGCTCCGCACTGCGCGGCGCGAAGCCGCGCAACGTCACCGCCGCTGGTGTTTCGCCCAGCAACGCCGAGCGCGGCCGATCGGCGGCCGAACCATCCGCGTGAGCCAGCAAGCCCACCGGGAAGCCGCGCCGCTGCCATGCATCGAGCCCGCCGGGCAGTGCGCGAATCCGCGTGTAGCCATTGCTGCGCATATGTTGCGAGACTTCGAGCGCGGTCGCGCTGTCCGGGCAGATGCAATAGATGACCAGGTCGTATGTGCGTAGCGCGCCGTCGATCTGTTCAGGCGAATGCGGATCGAGCGCGCGCGCGTCGGGAATCTGGCGTCGCAGATCGAGCAGCGGAGCGCCGGGCCGCGCATCGAGCACGCGGGACGGCGCCATGCGGCTCAGGCGGCCGGAGCGCCGCCAGCGCCACGGCATGCTCGACGCGGCGGCACTCGCCGATGAGGCCTGCGTCGGCGCGGCCAGCATCGGCGCGGCTTGGGCCGACGTGGCTCGCGTGAACCGGCGCCGTTCGTAATATCGCAGATACAGCCGGTAGAGCAGATAGACGAGCGCCACCGCAAGAAGAATGTCGGCGATCGTGCCGCCGCGCTGCTCGACGAACGCGCGCAGCATGTGCACCTCGCGTTCCACGGCCGCGCCGCCGAGCAGCCAGAACGTCGCCCACGCGATCACGCTGGCCAGATCCCATAGTGCGTAGATGCGGATGTCGACGGCGGTCGTACCCATCAGCGGCGGCGTGATCAGGCCGAGGCCCGGCACGAACTTCGAAACCGACACGAGCGGCACGCCATAGCGTTCGAATAGTGCGCGCGCGGTTTCCAGCCTCGTATCGACGGCGGGCGACAAGCGGCCGAGCCACGCGAGCAGTTTGCGTCCATACAGACGGCCCGCCGTGAACCAGGTGCCGTCGCCGATCAATGCGCCCAGCACCGCCGCGCCGAGGGTCGGCCAGAACGCCAGGGTGCCCGCAGCGATCGCCGAGCCCGCGAACAGCAGCATCGGCACGGCCGGAATCGGTACGCCGAGGCGCGTCAGCAGGACGTTGACGAACACGATAGCGCTGCCCCAGGTTGAAACCGCCGACAACGGAAACTCGACCAATTGAGGCGCTCCTGTTGCTGCTGTTGGGCTGCCATGCGTGGACGGCCGGTGTCGACCATCGGCCTCAATCGTCAATACGCAACTAACTGTCACTCCCGCGTACCCACCGCAACGTGGCCGGCGCGCTTGAAGAGAGTGCGCGCGGGCGCGCACGCTGGATTCGCAGGGGCGGGGGCTGCATCGTCAACGAACCACGAGCAGCCCCCGGATCCACCTCATCAGGCATTCGGCATCGCTACCACGCCCGGATTCCCGACGATCGCCAGAAACTCCCGCCGTGTCGACGGATCGGTGCGGAACGTGCCGAGCATGCGCGACGTGACCATCGTGACGCCCGCCTTGTGCACGCCACGCGTCGACATGCACTGATGCGCGGCTTCGAGAATCACGCCCACGCCGGCCGGCTGCAGCACCTCGTTCAGCGTATCGGCGATCTGCACCGTCATCTTTTCCTGGATCTGCAGCCGTTTCGCGAACGCATCGACGAGGCGCGCGAGCTTCGAAATGCCGACCACGCGATGGTTCGGCAGATACGCCACGTGCGCGCGTCCGATGATCGGCACCATATGGTGCTCGCAGTAGCTTTCGAAGCGGATGTCCTTCAGCACGATCATTTCGTCGTAGCCGTCCACTTCGGAGAAGGTACGCGCGAGGATGTCGCGCGGATCGACCTGGTAGCCGACGAAAAACTCGTCGTAAGCGCGCGTCACGCGTGCCGGCGTGTCGATCAGGCCTTCGCGCTGCGGATCGTCGCCGGCCCAGCGCAGCAGCACGCGCACGGCTGCCTCAGCTTCTTCGCGGCTCGGGCGTTCGGCGGCCGCTACGGGTTTGGTCTTCTTTGCCTTGCTGCTGGTCATGCGTCGCTCTCCTGGATCGCGCGTCGACGCTGCGCGGCGCGCGGGGTCAGTAACTGAGGTCATTGTTCCATGTTTTGCGCTGAAGGTGCCGATGCCCCTTTCGCGGCCGGGGCAGTCGCGGGCGTGCTGCGCACGGCTACTTCGGCCATTCGTCCATCGCATCGTTGAACAGCTCAGCGACCACGCCGCGCAGCCAGCTGCCGCGCGGATCGTTATGAAACTTGCGATGCCAGTGCTGCCGCAGGTCGAAGCGCGGCAGCGGCAGCGGCGGCTCGACGAGCATGATCGACGCATGCTCCGACACGTACGCGAAGCCGATCGCGTGCGGCACGGTCGCGAGCAGGTCGGTGCGCGCGAGGATGAAAGGCAGGCTCATGAAGTGCGGCGTTTCGAGCACCGCGCGTCGCTTGATGCGCTTCTTTTCGAGGTACTGCTCGAGCACTTCCTGGCTGCGTCCCTCGGCGCGCACGACCGCATGCCCGGACGCCACGTATTGCTCGATCGTGAGCGGCCCCTTCGACAGCGGATGTCCGCTGCGCATCAGGCAGATGAAGCGATGCGTGAAGAGCCGCTGCTGAAAGAAGTTGTTGCCCGCCAGGTCCGGAAAATAGCCGACGGCGAGATCGACATCGCCCGATTCGAGCCCGCGTTCCACTTGCGACGGCGACAGCGTGACCGAGCGCAGATTCGCGGACGGCGCGCGCTCGGCGAACAGCTGCAAAAGACGCGGCAGAAACACGATTTCGCCGACGTCGGACAGCGCAATCGAAAACGTGTGCGTGCTCGTCGCCGGATCGAAATCCTGCACGTCGAGCATGCCTTTCTCGATGCGCAGCAACGCGTCGCGCGCGGCGGGCAGGATCGCGAGCGCGCGCGGTGTCGGCTCCATGCCTTTCGATGTGCGCACGAACAGCGGATCGTCGAAGTATTCGCGCAGGCGCCCAAGCGCGGTGCTCACGCGCGGCTGGCTCACACCGAGCTGCTCGGCGGCGCGGCTCACGTTGCGCGTGTCTTCCATCGCGACCAGATAGGGGATCAGGTTCAGATCCAGATGTGTCTCGGACATGCTTGTTATGGCTCGCGGGGAGGGCGGGGCAAGGGAATGCTTATGCCGTATCGCTATAGAGCCTAGTTGAAAAATCGCCCGTAAGCATAGTGGGATTTTGCGCGGCCGGCATTTTCGCGCGCAGGGCGAGCGCTGGACGAGGGCATCCCGGACCTTCGCCGCCGCGCGCGGCGACCTATGATGAAGGGGGTTTCCCTGCCTTGACAACCCGCCCACAGGACAACCATAATCGCCGAAGCGTTCGCTAAACGAATCACTGTTCACACAACGAACAATTCAGCAGCGAAGCAATCGAAGGCGCCAGCCCGCTCTCCCCCTCGCGAGCCGTCGCCAGCATGCCCGGAGACTGTTTCCGCGCGAGCCTTGCCGGTTACGGCTGTCAGCCCAGCGGCACGTAGCGCCCCCAAAGGAAATTCGACATGATCAACAAGATTTTCGAGACACTTCAATCGGCGGTCGCCGATGTCCACGACGGCGCGACCGTCATGATCGGCGGCTTCGGCACGGCCGGCATGCCGTCCGAGTTGATCGACGCGCTGATCGAGCAGGGCGCGCGCAATCTCACCATCGTCAACAACAACGCAGGTAACGGCGATATCGGCCTCGCGGCGCTGCTGAAGGCCAAGCGCGTGCGCAAGATCATCTGCTCGTTCCCGCGCCAGACCGACTCGTATGTGTTCGACGCGCTCTATCGCGCCGGCGAAATCGAACTCGAACTCGTGCCGCAAGGCAACCTCGCCGAGCGCATCCGCGCCGCGGGGGCGGGCATCGGCGGCTTCTTCACGCCGACCGCGTACGGCACCAAGCTCGCCGAAGGCAAGGAAACCCGCCTGATCGACGGCCGTCACTACGTTCTCGAAGCGCCGCTGCACGCGGACTTCGCGCTGATCAAGGCGTACAAGGGCGATCGCTGGGGCAACCTGATCTATCGCAAGACCGCGCGTAACTTCGGACCGATCATGGCGAGCGCAGCGAAGACCGCGATCGTGCAGGTGTCGGAAGTGGTGCCGCTCGGCGGCCTCGATCCGGAAGAAATCGTAACGCCCGGCATTTTCGTGCAACGCGTGATCGCGGTGCCGCAAGCGGCGCATGCCCCCACGCCCAATCCTCACGACGCTGCTGCCTGACCCGGAGACCGACATGAAGAAACTGACTCGCGATGAAATGGCCAAGCGCGTTGCCCAGGACATCCCTGAAGGCGCTTACGTGAACCTCGGCATCGGCGTGCCGACGCTGGTGGCGAACCACCTCGCCGCAGACAAGGAAATCTTCCTGCACAGCGAAAACGGTCTGCTCGGCATGGGCCCGGCACCGGCGAAGGGCCAGGAAGACGACGAACTGATCAACGCCGGCAAGCAGCACGTCACGCTGCTGACGGGCGGCGCCTACTTCCATCACGCGGATTCGTTCGCGATGATGCGGGGCGGCCATCTTGACTTCTGCGTGCTCGGTGCGTTCCAGGTGTCGGCGAAGGGCGATCTCGCGAACTGGCACACCGGCGCACCCGACGCGATTCCGGCGGTCGGCGGCGCGATGGACCTCGCGATCGGCGCGAAGCAGGTCTACGTGATGATGGACCATCTGACCAAGCAGGGCGAGAGCAAGATCACCGCCGAGTGCTCGTACCCGGTCACCGGTATCGGTTGCGTGACCCGTATCTATACGGACCTCGCAATGATCGACGTCACGAAGGAAGGCCTCGTCGTGCGCGAGATTTTCACGGACATCGGCTTCGACGAACTGCTGAAGCTGACCGGTGTGCCGATGACCGACGGCACGCAGGCCGCGCGCGCGGCCTGATGGCTGGCTGAGGCGTCGCGGGGGCGGTCTGCTTTGCGGCCGCGCCGATGGCGTCTCGTCTGAAAGCGGCATTGCGCGAACGGGCCAGCGCTGACGGGGCGAACTCCTCGTCAGCGCTGGCCTGGCAACTTCAGCGACGGGTTGACCGCGTTTGGCGCACAATACGCAGCACATACCGCGGCATACGCACGGCACGAGCGCTTGCTCCGCCACGGCGTCTGCTTCGAATCGCCGCGCGCCGTGCCGCTTCTTCGCTTCCGATTCCCTCAAACATCGTCGTCACCATGCTCGACTCCAGCGCCCGTCTGACTGGCCTTCTTTGCGGCACACAGCCGATGAACGACATCTGGGCGCCGCGTGCCACGCTGCAACGGATGCTCGACGTCGAAGCCGCGCTCGCGCGTGCCTCTGCCGCGCACAAAGTCATTCCCGAATCCGCCGTCCCCGCGATCGAAGCGGCCTGCCAGGCCGACCAGCTCGACGCGGACGCGCTCGCACGCGACGCCGCGCTCGGCGGCAACCTCGCGATTCCGCTCGTCAAGCAACTGACTGCACGCGTCAAAGCCGCCGATGCCGAAGCTGGAAAATACGTGCATTGGGGCGCGACGAGCCAGGACATCATCGACACCGCGACGGTGCTGCAACTGCGCGACACTTTCGATCTGCTCGACGGCGGCCTGCAAGCCACCTGCGACGCGGTCGCGAAGCTCGCGGCCATCCATCGCGCGACACCGATGATCGGCCGCACGTGGCTGCAACAGGCGCTGCCGATCACGCTGGGTCTGAAGTTCGCGCAATGGCTCGACGCGCTGTTGCGTCATCGCGAGCGGCTCGACGCGTTGCGCGAACGTGTGCTGGTGCTGCAATTCGGCGGCGCGGCCGGCACCCTCGCGAGTCTGCGCGAGGCGGCGCCGCAGGTCACGCAGTCGCTCGCCAAGGAACTCGGCCTCGCGGTACCGACCTTGCCGTGGCACACTCAACGCGATCGCATCGCCGAGACGGCGTCGCTGTTCGGCATGCTGATCGGCACGCTCGGCAAGATCGCGCGCGATGTTTCGCTGCAGATGCAAACCGAAATCGACGAACTCGCCGAACCGGCCGCGGCCGGCAAGGGCGGTTCATCGACGATGCCGCACAAACGCAACCCGGTCGGTTGCGCGGCGGTACTGACGGCCGCGACGCGCGCGCCCGGCCTCGTGTCGACCGTGTTCGCCGGCATGGTGCAGGAGCACGAACGCGCGCTCGGCGGCTGGCAGGCCGAATGGGACGCGCTGCCGGATCTCGCGCGCCTCGCGGGCGGCGCGCTCGCGAACATCGAACAGATCGCGTCCGGCCTGAGCGTGAACGTACCGCGCCTCGCCGCGAATCTCGACGTCACGCACGGCCTGATCCTCGGCGAAGCGGTGATGCTCGCGCTCGGCGATTCCATCGGCCGGCTCGACGCGCATCATCTGGTCGAGCGCGCGTCGAAGGCGGCGATCCGCGACGGCAAGACGCTGTATGACGTGCTCGCCGCCGACGCGGCCGTCACCGAACATCTTTCGCTCGAGCGCCTGAAGCAGCTGCTCGATCCCGCTCAATACGTCGGCCAGGCGCACGCATATGTCGACGCCGCGCTGGCGCTTCACACCACGCGCGCGCAGCGCGCCCATTCCAAGGAGTAACCGGCATGCCCTACGCCGCAGTCAACGGCACCGAGCTTCACTATCGTATCGACGGCGATCGTCACGGCCACGCGCCGTGGCTCGTGCTGTCGAATTCGCTCGGCTGCGATATGTCCATGTGGACGCCGCAGGTCGCGGCGTTGTCGAAGCACTTCCGCGTGCTGCGCTACGACACGCGCGGCCACGGTCATTCGGAAGCGCCGAAGGGTCCGTACACGATCGAGCAGCTGAGCGGCGATGTGCTCAGCCTGATGGATACGCTGAAGATCGCGCGCGCGAATTTCTGCGGCATATCGATGGGCGGCCTGACCGGCGTCGCACTCGCCGCGCGTCACGGCGACCGCTTCGAGCGCGTCGTGTTGTGCAACACGGCCGCGCGCATCGGCTCGCCGGAAGTGTGGGTGCCGCGTGCCGCGAAGGCGCGCAGCGAAGGCATGTTCGCGCTCGCCGACGCGGTGCTGCCGCGCTGGTTCACGGCAGACTTCATCGAGCGCGAGCCGGTCGTGCTGGCGATGATCCGCGACGTGTTCGTGCATACCGACAAGGAAGGCTACGCATCGAACTGCGACGCAATCGACGCGGCCGATCTGCGTCCCGAAACGCCGGGCATCAAGCTGCCGACGCTCGTGATCAGCGGCACGCACGATCTGGCCGCCACGGCCGCGCAAGGCCGCGAACTTGCGCAGTCGATTCCGGGCGCGCGCTACGTCGAACTCAATGCCTCGCATATCTCCAACATCGAAAAGGCCGGTGAGTTCACGAAGACCGTGCTCGACTTCCTGACGGAGGCAAAATGAACGACGAAGACCGTTACGAAGCCGGTATGGAGGTGCGTCGCGCGGTGCTGGGCAACGCGCACGTCGACCGTTCGCTCGCGAACCGCACCGAGTTGACCGAGGAGTTCCAGAACCTGATCACGCGTTATGCGTGGGGTGAGATCTGGACGCGTGAAGGTCTGCCGCGTCATACGCGCAGCTTGCTGACGATCGCGATGATGGTGGCGTTGAATCGCAGCGAAGAACTCGCGCTGCACCTGCGTGCCGCCAAAAACAACGGCGTGACGCGCGAGCAGATCAAGGAAGTGCTGCTGCAGACCGCGATCTACTGCGGCGTGCCGGCCGCTAACTCCGCGTTTCACCTGGCCGACAAGCTGTTCCGCGAGGATGATGCGGCGGCCGCGGCGGCGAAGTCGTAAACACTGCGAGCTGTAGTTTTCCACTTAATTCAGCAAAAGCGCGGCGGACATCTCCGTCGCGCTGAGACCGTCGACGAGCCGGGTGCAGGCCGGGTCGATCACGCAGCCGTGGCGACGGTTTAGCAGGCGCGCGACGCCACCTTGCGCAGACCGAAGCAGTTGGTCGCGGCGGGTAGGGCATTGATCTGGTAGCGGTGCAGGAGCTGCACGGGCGTGAGGCATAACGGTCTCCGGCAGATGGGACATGCAGGACTCACACCACTCGCAACGACGAAGTCAACCGGGATGCTATCCGCGCATCGGGTTGTTTAGGACAAACATCGCTCCTGCCGAAAGTTGCGATGCCGACCCCCCTTCTCGCGGCGTCGAGCGCCCTGCGTGAGCGCAGCAGGTTCGCTCTTCCGGCACCACCGGAAGAGCGCGCGTGAAAAGCTACTTCTATTCTTTAATCAGGGGTTCGACTGGCCCCATGTGTTGCGAAACGACAAAAACTTCAACGCCGCTCATTGAGCATTCTGTCCAGCCGGCGTCGTTCACAGTAATAACGCTTACCTGCTTTCCGCTCTCTTCGTAGAAGGTAATGTGATAGACCTGGCGATACAAATCCTTGCCGTAAAACTGGTCTTTGCCGATTTTTTCCGATGAAAGTCGCACGGCCCTGGTTTTCGAGAAATCCAGCTTCGTCTGGTCAATCAGCCCCGCTGCTTTCAGCTTACCTTCGGCTACGTTGGTTGGCCATCTGTCGCAGGGCGGGGGCTTCGCCAGAGATAGCGCAGGAAGTGATAGCAGCAGGGTTGCAACAGCGCGTTTCATGGATGCACCACTTTTAACAGTCTGTCTCGACTGTCCAGATTCTCTCCCCCCCGGCGTCATAGTAGTTGTCGCCTCTGAATTTTTTTATCAAGAAGAGTCAGAGGTGCAAGTTGAAGGCGAAACAAACTTATTCTGTCGAGTTCAAGGAGCAGGCGCTCTCGAAGGTCCTGCAGC
>NZ_VZQO01000059.1:0-42220 GCF_014397665.1 Paraburkholderia sp. UCT2 | reverse complement strand
TCTGGAGAACGCCAACACGGTCGAGCTGCAGCAGCGCTGCCTGAAGATCTGCGAGATCGGCGCGCAGATGCGCCTGCTCTACACCACCGCCCTCTACTACGACTACGTCGAGAAGGAAATCCCGCTGACCCAACTGGGGCTCGCCGCCTGAAGTAGTCGGGGCCGGGCGCGAGACGCCCGGTCATTCAGTTCATGCGATGGCGGCGTGCTCGCCATCGCCATCGCGTACAAGAGGGAGTGTCATGAGCGAATCCGCAACTGTATTCAAGAACCTGATTGCGGGAGAGTGGACCGCCAGCGTGAGCGGCAAGACTTTCCGGAACATCAATCCCGCCGATACGCGCGATGTCATCGGTCATTTCCAGGCGTCGACGCCCGACGACGCGCAGGCGGCGCTCGGCGCGGCATCGGCCGCATTCGCGAAGTGGCGCCGCACTTCGGTATCGGCGCGCGCGAAGATCGTCAACAAGGCGGCCGACTGGCTGGAGGCCAACGCCGATGCATTCGCGCTCGAATTGACGCGCGAAGAAGGCAAGCCGCTCGCGCAAAGCCGCGACGAAATCCTGCGTTCCGCGCAGGTGCTGCGTTTCTACGCGGTCGAAGCGCAGACCTTCACCGGCGAGACGTTCCCCAGCGACGATCCCGACCAGCTGGTGTACACGCAGCGCGAGCCGCTCGGTGTGGTCACCGTGATCACGCCGTGGAATTTCCCGATCTCGATTCCGGCGCGCAAGATCGCACCGGCGCTGATGGCCGGTAACACGGTCGTCTTCAAGCCTTCATCGGATGCGCCGCTGATCGGCTATCGGCTTGCCGAAGCGTTCGTGCAGGCGGGCATTCCGGCCGGCGTCATCAACTACATCACCGGGCGCGCCTCCGACATCGGCGCGGCGATCACCGAGCCGCCCGTGGTGCGCGCGGTGTCGTTCACGGGTTCGACGGCCGCGGGCGAGCATATCCATCGCTCGGTGCCGATCACGACGCGCACGCAGATGGAACTCGGCGGCAAGAATCCGCTGATCGTGATGGAAGACGCGGACCTTGAGCGCGCGGTGGATCTCGCGGTCAAGGGCGGCCTGTCGCTGAGTGGCCAGGCGTGTACCGGCACGAGCCGCATCCTCGTCATGGAGACGGTGCGTGAAGCGTTTACGGCCAGGCTGCTCGAACGCGTGAAGAGTCTCAAGATCGGCAGCGGCGTCACGCCCGGCATGGATCTCGGTCCGCTCGCCAACCGCAAGCAGCTCGATACGGTGCTCGGCTACGTCGCATCCGGCAAGGAGCAGGCGACCCATCTGACCGGCGGCGATCAACTGACCGGCGACGGTTTCGAACACGGCTATTACGTCAGGCCGGCCGTCTTCACGAACGTGCCCGAGAACGCCCGCATCTATCGCGAGGAAATCTTCGGTCCGGTGCTGGCGATTGTTTCGGTGACGAGCTTCGAGGACGCAATGACGAAAGCCAACGACACCGAATACGGTCTTTCGGCGGCCATCGCGACGTCGAATCCGCGCTACATGCACCGCTTCGCCGACGAGATCGAATCCGGCACGGTCAAGATCAACCGCACCACCACCGGCAACGTCGTCAATGCGCCGTTCGGCGGTTTGAAGCGCTCGAGCACGTCCACGTTCCGTGAATCGGGCCGCGCGGGGCTGGAGTTTTACACGCAGATCAAGACGGTTTATCGCGGTCTCTGAGCCGCACGTCGCGCGGCCAAAGCATCGCAACGACACATCATTCAATCGGAAAACGCATCATGAAAAGTTCTTTCAGGCTTGAACTCGCCGAAGCGCGCGCGATGGCGCGCGCCTCGCTGGAACGCGCGCAGGCGATCGACGTCGCCGAGTCGGTCTGCATCGTCGACGCGGGCGGCTATCCGCTCGTGCTGGAGCGCATGGACGAAGCGCGCATCACCGGCCCGCAGATCGCCTGGAACAAGGCCTTCACCGCGGCGGGCCACAAGCGCTCGACGCATCTGTTCACCAAGGCGCCGAATGGCCCCGCGTTGCCGGGCAACGAGGCGTTCGGCATCCAGTTGAGTTTCGAGGGACGCTTTGCCGCGTTCGTCGGCGGCTTTCCGATCGTGGTCGACGGCGAAGTGATCGGCGGCGTGGGGCTGAGCGGCGGCAACGGCGAGCAGGACACGCAGTGCGGCCTCGCCGCGCTCGAAGCGCTGCAGACGCTGCTGTCCGCGGGCCTGCATCGCGTGCTCGTGGAAGCCGACATCAAGAAGTAACGTCAAGAAGTCACACTGCGCCGCCCAGTGGCAGGCGAGTCCATTGTTTCGTTAGAGATTGGCAAGATGGTCTATCAGATTGAGATCGCGGAAACCGGCCAGCGCTTCGCTGCGCAGGCCGACGAATCGCTGCTCGACGCGGCGCTCGCCGCTGGCGTCGCGCTTCCTCACGATTGCCAACTGGGCGGTTGCGGCGCATGCCGGGTAAAGGTGGTCAGCGGTGCGCACGAGTACGACGAGTTCCCGTTCGGGATCTCGGAGGAAGAATCCGGCGCGGGCTTCGCACTCGCATGTCAGGCGCGCGCGCGCAGTGACATGGTGATCGCCGCGGGGCATGCGGGCGCGGATGTGTCTGCACCCGCCGTGGTCGAGGCGCGAGTCGTCGAAGTGAGCAGCTTGGGTCCGGACGTGCGGCGGCTGGCGATCGCGCTTCCCGAGCACCTCGCACTCAAGTTCAACCCCGGCCAGTACATGAACGTCGTGCTGGACAACGGCGCGCGCAGGAGCTTTTCGATGGCGTCGGCCAAGCTCGGCGGCGCGGATACATATGCGCTCGACTTTCATATCAAGCGCGTGCCGGGCGGCCGCTTTACCGATCATCTGCTGTCGGGCTTGCGCGCGGGCGATCGTCTCGACGTCGAACTGCCGCTGGGCAGCTTCCGCTTCCACGCGGAGGATTACCGCCCGCTCGTGATGGTCGCGACGGGCACTGGACTCGCGCCGGTCAAAGGCATCATCGAGTCGCTGATGGACGATCCCGATTGCCCGCCGGTATCGCTGTATTGGGGCGCGCGGACCGAGGCGGATCTTTATCTTCACGACGAGATCCAGCAATGGGGCGCACGCCTCTACGAGTTCCAGTACGTGCCGGTGCTGTCGCGACCGGACAGTACCTGGACCGGACGGCAGGGCTATGTCCAGCACGCGGTATGCGAGGACTTTCCGGACCTGTCGGAGCACGCGGTCTACCTGTGCGGATCGCCGGCCATGATCGACGATGCGCGGCGCCACTTCCTGCGCAACGGCGCGAGCATCGATCACCTCTACGCGGACAGCTTCACGTTCCAGCACGAAGCCGAATCCGCGCTTCACGAAAGGAAGATTGCATGATTCATTTGACGGATGCGCGGATCGACGAACTCATCACCATCGACGATGCCATTCCGGCACTCGAACAGGGATTTCGCGAACTCTCCAGCGGCGCGGCGGCGGTGCAGCGCCGGGTGCGCACGGAAGCGGGCGGCGTGAAGCTCTCGACCCTTGGCGCCGTGCTGCCAGGACTCGGTGTCGCGGGCGCGAAGGTTTATTCGACGATTGCCGGTCAATTCAACTTTTCGATCGTGCTGTTCTCGACGGTGGACGGCAGCTTGCTGGCCACACTCGATGCGAACGCGATCACGCGCATTCGCACCGCCGCGACGACGGTGGTGGCCGTGCGCGCGCTGGCGAAGCAACAGGCGCGCACGGTGGCCGCGTTCGGCACCGGCGTGCAAGGGCGCGCTCATGCGCTTGCGCTGGCCGCGCATACGGACTTGCGGTCGTTTCGTATCGTCGGGCTGGAGGGCACGCGCGAACTCGCGGCGGCCGTCACGGCCGCCGGTTCGACGCGAGGCATCGAGGCCACGGTGTGCGACGCGGGCGACGCGGTGCGGGGCGCGGACGTGATCGTGACCGCGACGCGTGCCACCGGTGCGCTGTTCGACGGCAATGCGGTGTCGCCGGGCGCGCTGGTTGCCGCGATCGGTTCGAGCCTGCCGCATACGCGCGAACTCGACGACACGCTGATCGCGCGAGCGTCGCGCATCGTGGTCGAACTGCGCGAGCAGGCGCGCGAAGAAGCGGGCGACCTGGTGCTCACGCAGCCGGGCACGTTCGACTGGAACGACACGGTGGAGCTCGGCGATGTGCTGACCGGCCGCGCTAAAGGCCGCGTCGCGGACGACGACGTGATCGTCTACAAGGCCGTGGGCATCGGCTTGCAGGATGTCGTGCTGGCGGGAATCGCATGGCGCAAGTACCTGGCGCGCAGCGAGGTCAAGGTGCTGAACGCGTTGCAGGGCTCGTGATGAGCGCAACGCCGGGCGCCGATCGGGCCTGCACCACTGCGGTTCTGTCGCGGTAAGGCGATTTTGGCGGACGATTGCGATGTGAGAAGGATTGCTTACATCGCCAGCCAGTAGAATTGCCGGGCGGCCGATGGTCTTGTTCCACGATATTGTTGAGATACTTGGTCTGGCGGATCTTGATGGGCGTCTCACGCTCGGCGTTCACGGCGTGCAGCCCGGCCAGATTGGCACCGCTTTTGTCGATGGTTACGGTTTCGGGCGCGCCATTCTGATCGATGGCCTTCTCGAAGTACCGTCGGGCCGCTTCCTTGTCCCGCTTGGCTCGCAGCAGGAAATCAACCGTGTTGCCGGCCTTGTCGACGGCGCGGTAGAGATACTTCCATGTGCCCCGGACCTTCACATAGGTTTCGTCCATCCGCCAGCTCTTGCCGACCGGGCGCTTGCAGCGGCGGAACGCCTTTTCAAGCACTGGCAGAAGCTTGATGGCCCACCGATGCACGGTCGAATGATCGACCGCGATCCCGCGTTCGACCATCATCTCCTCGAGATTGCGCAAGCTCAGCGGGTAGGCCACGTGCCAACGCACGCACACCAACATTATCTCGAGCGGATAGTGCAACCGCTTCAGCACTTCGGCTACCGCCGGACTCAGCGCCTTCATGGCCGTCCACATCATTCTGTTAGGTCCCGCAGCATACCAGCCTCCGCTATTGCAACAGAACCGGTGCAGCAATAGCGCTGGTAAAATTTCGCGCTATTATTTCTGGATTGGGGGCCAGTAGAGGACAAACATGGATGCGTCTTCAGACAGTACCGATCGCCCATGGAGCGTGTCGCTGATTCAGACCAAGATGCTCCCGCCCCGTCTTCCGTCTGGCTGCGTGCAACGATCCGTGTTGCTTAAGTGGTTGCGTAAGCAGCCGGTTCGCAGCATCACCGTCGTGACCGCCCCGGCGGGGTTCGGCAAGACGACATTGCTTGCTGGTTGGTGTGAAGCGCTGTCGCAGCGAAAGCATGTTGTTGCATGGCTCAGCCTCGACGCAGAAGACGATGATCCGCAGCAGTTCTGCGCTTACCTGGTGGCCGCGTTCGCCAGGGCCTCGGCGGAAATTGCCTCGCAAGCGCAACAGATCCTTAATAACGATCCGCTGACTCCTATCAGAACGGTCATTTCACTACTCCTGAACGGGATCGCTGCATCCGGCAGGCGCGTTTTCCTCGTGCTGGATGACGCCGACCGTCTGACTGCGAAACCGGTTCTTGCGATTACTTCCCGTCTGCTTCGCTATGCCCCCGAGAACATGCATATCCTGCTCGGGGTGCGAGGTGAACCGGCCTTGATAGTTGGTCAGTTTCGAGCTCCAGAGGAACTAGTTCGTATTGATGTCGACGATCTGCGTTTTTCGATCGCCGATGCGCAGGCATTTTTTGACCGGACAGGCACCGTGCCGCTTGACCGGACCAGTGTTGAGTTGCTGAACGAGGCAACGGAGGGGTGGGTCGCTGGCTTGCAACTTGCTGCTCTTGCGCTACGCGATGTGGGCGATGCGGCCAAGGTCGCCGGTGCGCTGGTCGGAGTCAGTTCCGGAATCGATTCGTACCTGAACGATGCCGTGCTCGCACACCTGCCGCTCCATATGCTGAAGTTTCTGCTATACACGTCGATTCTTGAACGACTCGCCCCTGAGTTGTGCGATGCCATCATGGGCAAGGGAAGTGGAAGCGCGGGCCAGCTCGACTGGCTCGAGCGGCACAGCGTGTTCATCCGGCCGCTGGATGAAACACGGCACTGGTACCGCTATCATGCGCTCCTGTCCGACGCACTTCGTCGGCGCCTTCTTCGCCAGATGCCGCAACACGTCCCGTTGCTGCACCGTCGTGCGTCCCAATGGTTTGCAGGAGCACGTCTTTGGCCCGAGGCAGTCAGACATGCCTTGGCTGCAGGCGAACTCGAGCAGGCGGCACAGTGGGTTGAAAACTGTGCGACGGAGATGCTCGAGCGCGGTGAGTTGAACACGTTGCTAGGATGGATCGGAAAACTGCCACCGGATGTCATCCAGAGACGGCTTCGTTTGCGCCTGACGAAAGCATGGGCGCTCGTGTTCTCGATTCAGCCGGACGCCGCCTCGAGGGAGGTTGCTGCTGTTAACAACGAATTCTTTCGGGGGCGTCGCAAGGATACCAGCATGGTAGAGGAAGCGGCATTGGCGGAGATCAACGCGGTCAGCGCACTGATCGCCACCATGGTGGAGGAAAGCGAGCGGGCGCTCGAACTAGGGCGTGCTGCTCAAGCCTCAATGGCGCCTACAGCGCCGTGGGTGCAGCGCTGTGCGCAATTCGCGCAGCTCTTCGGCTTGATGCACAGGGGCAGGTTCGACCAGATACGTGAAATACGCGACGCCGTCGGCGAGCGAGTCGAACAGGGCCAGGAGCCCGACTACTCGGATATGTTTCGACGCTCGTCGTTCGGTGTTGCTGCATTTATGCATGGCGAGCTGTCTGAATCAAGGCGAATTTTTGAGGCGATGTTCCACCGCATCGAAAAAGCATGGGGCCACTCGTCATCCTGCGCAACCTGGGCGGCCAGTTGCCTTGCTGCGATCTACTATGAGTGCAACGAACTGCCTGAAGCGCGGAGGATGATCGCGGGCCGCACGACCGCTGCACTGGAAACCTCGCCGCTAACTGGTTTAATGCGCCATATTCTGTCTGCAGCACGCTTGCTGTGGCGCGACGGGGAGATGGGTTCGGCGCTGGCCATTCTCGAAGACGGTCGACAGGCCGCCGTAACCCGACACTGGCTACGTCTGAAGTTGGCGCTGGATGCCGAAACGGTAAGATTGCTCCTTGTAGAAGGCAACGTTGCTCAAGCGAGGCAGATCGCCGACGAGCTGAGCAAGAGCGTGCCCATGATGTGCGAAGGGCGGACTGGGTGCGCGGTAGACACCTGGACAAGCTATTGTCTCCTGGAGGCTCGCGTACTGATCGCCGGGGATCGTGCACATGAAGCCGTCACGCTTCTCACACCTTTGCTTGATACTCTGGCTGCTACGGGCAGGCGCTATTCGGAGGCTGTGGTTTCCTTGCTGTTCTCATGCGCGCTCGCGCAATGTGGAGCGTCCGAAAAGGCGCTTGGTGCGCTCGAACGAGCGCTACGGCTCGGAAGGCAGAGCGGCATGATTAACAGCTTCGTGGATGAGGGGCCACCCGTGCGCGCGTTGCTACAGCAATTTCGCTTGGCTTCAGCGAATGTTCCTACGGCAGAAACGGCGTATGTCGACAGGCTGCTTACAGCTTTTGATGCCTTCGGTAATTCACCGGCTGCGTCGCCCGCGCATGTTGAGGCCGTGCCGCTGTCACCGGATGTTCTTAGTGCGAGGGAGTTTGAGGTACTCGAGTGCGTTGCCCGCGGTCTTTCGAACAAGGAAATCGGCCGGTCGTTGAAACTGGCACCCGAGACGGTCAAGTGGCATCTGAAAAATATCTTCGAAAAGCTCGACGTAAATTCGCGAATTGACGCCGTACAGAGAGTTTTTGGACTTGGGGTAGGAGAGGGTCGCGCGGCCATGTAGTGACGAGCCATAGGCAATAGCCCTCACCAGATCCGGCGCGGACATCCCCAGATCGCCTGGACTTTTTTCTCAGAATCACAAGCGCAGCCGCTTCCGCCAGCGCCTTCCTTGCGCTGCAATTCCTTCTCAAGCTGCTGGATGCGCTTCTTGTCATCTTTCGACTGATGACGCTGCTCGCGCGCCTGCTCGGCAGCATTCGCGTCGGCCGCCTGGCAAGCAGCCCGCCACGCTGCAATCTGTTCGGGATAAAGACCTTTGCGGCGGCAATACTCGGCCAGCTCCACTGCGTTGACCGACGCGGTTTCCAGCACTACCGCAAACTTGTCTTCCGAAGACCATCCTTCGGGATTCTTCCCATCGCCCGGCACTGCGACTCCTTGTCCTTTGGCCTGTCGGCGCCACGTGTACAACGTCTGTTCTGTAGTCCCCGGTTCTATGGCCAGCGCCGAAACCAGCGCATTTTCTGGCGGCATCATGCGGCGCACTAACGCTTCTTTTCTTTCTGCTGAGTAGGCTTTCATTCATCCTTTTGCGACAGCAACGCTGTTCATGTCGCACCCCCCGGCTTCAGAATAGATACTGTGGTCCCCGTCAAGCATTTTGTAGTTCGGGATCGAAGCCCTTGCCTGACCTGATAACACCGAATGCGACGTGAACGAGCTTGCGCAGCATCGACGTGGAATCGACAATCCCGGACAAGTAGCGTCCAGGGGGCTGCGTGTTACTTCTTGAATGTGCCGAGCAGTTCGGTGTGCGCCACGACATGGCCTTGCATCGCCTTTTCCAACGCCACCTTTGTGGGCTTGTGAAGATCGGGTAGCACGGTGTCGAGCGCGTAGAGCTTATGGAAATACCGATGACGGCCAGTGGGCGGGCATGGGCCGCCATACGTGGTGCGATGGAAGTCGTTGGTGCCTTCAAGTGTGCCTGCCGGAAGCGCGCCCGAAGTGACGCCCTCCTGAATACCAGGAGCCGTCGTCGGGATGTTGTAAAGCACCCAGTGGACCCATGTCATCCGTGGCGCGGCCGGGTCGGGCGCGTCGGGGTCGTCGACGATCAGCACGAGGCTTTTCGCGTTGGCGGGCACCCCGGACCACGAGAGCGGTGGGGAGACGTCCGCGCCCGTGCAGGTGTAGCGCCGAGGAATCTCGCTTCCTTCGTGGAAAGCGTGTGAGGTGAGGGTGAAGGCCATGGTGCGCTCCTCGGCGTCAGCCCGCGCCGCCAGCTAGTGCTTGCGATGCATCCAGCTCATATGGTGTGTGTCGAGCCATTGACTCAGGCTCTCTCCCGGGTGATCGCGCCTGTAGCGCCTGGACAAGGCCGATGCAACGACAACGAGAACCACAAGGCCAACCCAAAAACTGATCATTGATTGAGTCATGGCAGCCTCCTTGGGGAATGCGACGATCCCTAAATTGTAGTCATTGGCGGCCGAACTGGCTCAACTCGAGAAGGCGGCTTACAGCCCGAACGGCTACGTCGACGATTCTCCCGATCTCCAGCGTGCCGAAACCCGAATTTGCGTGATCGCCACCGTATCTGTTGCAGTGCGGCACTCCCCAATCGACCCAATATGCGGGACGACCCTGGATTGCCGCGCCGCTGCGCTGCCCCTACCATCAACTCCCCGCGCCATTGCCGCGAGTGCGCCATCGGCAGGCGACGTCAAAAGCGAGTGCCACAGCCAACACAATCCATACAGCACCTACTCAAGCTATCAGGAGGCAAGCATGCTCAGTGCCCATGAATTTGCGACATTGATGCTGGTCAGGGATTCGGCTGACCATATTGCCGAGCGGGAAGAACTCGATACGCTGCTTGAACGTCGGCTCGTCACCATGGAGAGGCTTGCCGGCGGGGCAGTGCGACCTCGCGTGACGCCGGACGGCGATTCGCTCCTTCGTAACCTCGCGCGCATACACTGAGAAGTCGAAACCTGCCGCGTGTCGGCCGGGACTCGAGCGAGCAGCTAGCCTCAACCGACGAACCGCGAAGTATTGACGAGCCCTCGGATCTTCGACTTCCTCGTAGTCGCCGGGGTGGAATGCCAAATTCTGCATGGAAAGTACGATTACCCCTTGAAGGGCGCCTCGAAGACATGAAGGCCGAAGGCTGTGTCCGGAGACCGCGCCAGATAGTTGCACCAAAGCCCCGGAAAGGCACTCTCTAGCTGACAAAGGGCAGCTTCTCGTCGCGCGCAGTCGCGAGCATCGACAGCGTGATTTTTCGCACCTCGAGCTTGCTTTGCGTAATGTGAGCGCGCAGCAGGATGGCAGCCTCGCCAAACTTGCCGCGATCGATGAGATGGAGCATCGCCGAATGCTCGTCGTACGTCGCGCTCGTGCGATGCGCCTTGAGAAAATCGAGCCGCCGCACGATGCGGATGCGCTCGGTCACTTCGTTGTGCACGCGCAGCATCTCATTGTTGCCGGCAGCGCTCACGAGGCCGCGGTGAAAGCCCTCGTCGAGCACGAACATCGTGGCCGGACGGCTTTCGCGTTCCCGTTCGTCAACGCACCATACGGCTCGCAACGCATCCATCGCATCGTGTGGGGCGCCCGAGAGCCGCTCGAGCGCCGCCAGTTCGAGAACGATGCGCAGGTCATACAACTGGTCGAGTTGATTGAAGTCGATTTCGCAGACTTTCCAGCCGCGCCGGAACCCCACCTCAAGATAGCCTTCGCGCGCGAGACGGAACAGCGCATCGCGCATCGGCGTGCGCGACACGCCGTGGTGTTGGGCAATGTCGTTTTCGGAAAAGCGGTCGCCGGGAAACAGTCGAAAACTGAAGATGTCCTGCTTGATGAGCTGATACACCTGCTCGGCAAGGGGGTTCGCGCTATAGGTCACCTTCGTGCCAGATGCTGCGGGGGCTTCGGCGGCGGCTTCGGTCAAGTCGTCCATGAGTCAGGTATCGATAACGTCGAGAGTGGTGCGGCGCGTCGGTGCAATGGTGGGCGACGGGGGCCAGCTCCCTATTATCCGCCCTTAAACGGGCTCGATGAGGCTCACGTGCGCCGCCACGATCGTCCAGCCGTCGAACATATCGTTCGCCTCATGAAGCCGCGCCCAGGTCTGCATCTGGCGGCCCGTCAAAGGCGTGGTGTCGCTCGTGAACTCAGTGCTCACCGTCGCGTAGTCGCCGCCAAACGTCGTCACCACGGTGCGGTGCAACCGCCGCGAGCGGGGCACCGGCACGCAGGTTTCCCGCCAGCGGAGGATCGCGTCGCCACCATGCTGGATTTCGGCGATGCCATAGCGCACCGTTTCGGGTGCGTCCCAGAACAGGGCGTTCATCGTCTCGACGTCGTTGTCGACGAGCGCTCGCTCGTAAGCCTCGAAAGCTGCCGCGACCTGCGCGACGATCTCGGGCCGGTTCACTTCCATCGTCATCAGTCTGCCCCCAGCAGGGCGTCGAGCGGAGCGGTCCAGCCGACGATGCCGCCCTGAGAATGAATCATTGCAATCGTCGCTTCGCGAAACGCCGGTATGTAGCTTGCCGTCGCGTCCTCGACCAGCAGACACTCGTAGCCCCGATCGTTGGCCTCGCGCATCGAAGTCTGCACGCAGACCTCGGTCGTCACGCCCGCGAACACGAGATGCGTGATGCCTCGTATCGACAGTTCCTCGCCGAGCTGCGTTGCGTAGAAAGCGCCTTTGCCGGGCTTGTCGATGACGAGTTCTCCATCGATCGGCGCGAGCGTGTCGATGATCGCGTTGCCGGGCTCGCCGCGCACGAGGATGCGGCCCATCGGTCCTGCGTCGCCAATGCGCGCATCTGGCATGCCGCGCATGCGTTTGGCCGGGGGGCAGTCGGAGAGGTCGGGTGTATGCGATTCGCGGGTGTGCACGACCTGCCATCCCGCCGAGCGCGCATGCGCGAGCAGCCGCGCGACGGTCGGCACGATGCCTGAAAGCAGCGATACGTCGTTGCCGAGCGCCTGGCCAAAGCCACCCGGCTCGATGAAGTCGCGCTGCATGTCGATCACGATGAGCGCCGTATGACGCGCGTCGAACGTGAACGGCGCGGGCTTTGCGCTGGCGATGGTTGTCATCGCGACATTTCTCCGTTTGCGTTGTGGATCGTTCGCGCGCCGCTCAGGCGCTTGCGTGCAGCTCGGCCGGCTCAGCCGTCTGCGGCCTGCCTTCGTCGCCATGGCCCGCCATGTGACGCCCAAGCACCACTCGATCCGCCTCGTTTGCTGCAGTCTCGTAGACGAGACGTCCCTCGGCCATCACCACGATCCGGTCGGCAAGCTCCAGCAGTTCGTCGAGATCTTCGCTGACGAGCAGCACGGCCGCACCGGCATCGCGCGCCGCGAGAATGCGGGCGTGGATGTCCGCGACGGAGGCAAAGTCGAGTCCGAACACAGGATTCGCGACGATCAGCACGTTCACTGCGTGCCCAAGCTCGCGAGCCAGCACGGCGCGCTGTACGTTGCCGCCCGACAGCGAGCCGATGGCGCGCTCGGGCAGCGCAGGCCGCACGTCGAATTCGGCGATCAGCCGCTCGGCGCGCGAGCGCATGGCGCGACGATCGAGCCACCATCCGCCGCGCCGCAGCGGCGCGCGGTCGAAATCCCGCAGCGCCATATTCTCGGCCACGCTCATGCCTGCCACGCAAGCATTGCGCAGCGGCTCCTCGGGAAGGGCGAACACGCGCATGCGTGTCATCTCTACGCGCGTCGCGGCATAGGGCAAACCTTCCACGGCCATCGCGCCCGACTGGGCCTTGCGCTGCCCGACGAGCGCTTCGATCAGTTCCTTCTGACCGTTGCCGGAGACGCCCGCAAGCCCGAGGATCTCGCCCGCGCGCACGCTCAGCGACACCTCGCGCACGGCAGCGTGCCCACGCTCGTCGACGACCGAAAGGCTCGATAGCGAGAGCCGCACCGGAGCGTCGGGCGAGTTCGGCCGGCGCGCAGGCCTGAACTCATCGGTGTCTTCAGCGGCGCCCTCACGCGTTTGCGCGCTTGCGTCGCTACCCATCATCCAGGCGGCCAGCCGGTCGCGGTCGGTGTCGGCCACCGCGCAGGTGCCGACGAAGCGGCCCTTGCGCAATACCGTGACGTTGTCCGAATAGGCCATTACCTCGCGGAACTTGTGAGTGATCATCAGCACCGTGAGGTCACCGCGCGAGGCAAGCGTGCGCATGAGGCCGAGCACTTCGTCGGCTTCCTGCGGGGTGAGCACGGAGGTGGGCTCGTCGAGAATCAGGAAGCGCTGCTCCAGATACAACTGCTTGAGAATTTCCAGCTTCTGCTTTTCTCCCGCCGCGAGTGACGAGACCGGCGCATCGAGTTCGAGGCGAAACGGCATGCGGCGCATGAAGGCGTCGAGCGCGTTGCGCTCGGCCGCCCAGTCGATCTTCCATGACAGGTTGCCGCGCGCAAGGAGCAGGTTCTCCTCGACGCTGAGCCCCGCCGCGAGTGTGAAATGCTGATAGACCATGCCGATGCCGAGCGCTTGCGCATCGCGCGGGGATGCGATGCGCACCTCGCTTCCATCGGCCACAATCGTGCCGTGATCGAGCGGGCCGTAGCCCACGAGCCCCTTCACGAGCGTGCTCTTGCCTGCTCCATTTTCGCCGAGCAGCGCGTGAACCGTCCCGGGCGCAACCCTGATCGAAACGTCATCGAGTGCGCGGAACGTCCCGAACGACTTGCTCGCGCCGATCACCTCGACGCCGAGCGCGCGTGTCGCGGTGATCATGGTCACTGCTCCAGGGCAGCGACGAGCGCCGCCGAACTGGACACCGTGCCGAACACGCCGCCCTGCATCAGGACCATGTTCAGCGCAGCGTCATGGTTGCCCTTATCGGTCGCGCCGCAGCAGTCCGCGAGCAACGTGCATTCGAAGCCGCGGTCGTTTGCTTCGCGCATCGTCGTGTGGACGCACACATCCGTCGTGATGCCCGTGAGCACGAGATTCGCAATGCCGCGCGTGCGCAGGATCAGTTCGAGGTCCGTCGCGCAGAATGAGCCTTTGCCAGGCTTGTCGATGATGATTTCGCCCGGCAGCGGGGCGAGTTCGTCGATGATTTCCCAGCCCGGCTCGCCGCGCACGAGTATCCGGCCGCACGGTCCCATGTCACCGATGCCAAGACCGTTCGTGCCCGCCTGGCGGCTGCGCCAGCGCTTGTTCGCCGGCAGATCGGACAGATCCGACCGATGCCCTTCACGGGTGTGGATGATCGTGAAGCCGAGTTCGCGCATCGGCCCCAAAACGCGCTTGATCGGCTCGATCGGGGCGCGCGTGAGCGAGAGGTCGTAGCCCATCTTGTCGACGTAGCCGCCGTAACCGCAGAAGTCGGTCTGCATGTCGATGATGACGAGCGCCGTGTTGTCGGGGCGCAGGTTCCCGTCGTAGGGCCAGGAATAGGGACGGGCTTCGATGGTACGGGTCATGTTGATTCTCCGGTCGCGCGCTACGCGAGCGCGGGCGATTCTGGATTCGGTCGGTCGGAAGCTGTCCGCGCTCAGCGCGTCAGGCTCAGCTCGCCGGGTGCGCCCGCCAGCGTGCGGTCCGGCCTGCAGTTGATGATCATGAGCGCGAGCGTCAGCACGTAAGGGGCGGCGTTGAAGAGGTAATAGCCGCTGGTCACGCCGATTGCCTGCAGGGCGGGGCCAAGCGCTCCGGCAGCGCCAAACAGCAGCGCGGCCCAAAGACAGCGCAGCGGCTGCCAGCGTGCGAAGATCACGAGGGCGACGGCCATCAGGCCTTGCCCGCTCGACAGTCCCTCGTTCCAGCTGCCGGGATAGACGAGCGAGAGATAGGCACCGCCCACGCCCGCGAAGAAACCACCCACCGCCGTCGCGATGACGCGTATCCGCGTAACGGGATAGCCCATTGCACGCGCGCTCTCGGCGTTCTCGCCGACGAGCCGCAGCGTCATGCCCCAGCGCATCGAGCGCAGTCCCCACTGCAAAGCGACGGCAAGCACGACGCCAATCACGAAGAGCAGATTGATATGCAGCGCGTTGTGCACTTGCTGCGAGGCGGCCCACGCGCCGAGATCGATCGACGGGAGCATCGCTGCCTGCGGCTCGATGAACGGCTTGCCGAGATAGAACGCCAGGCCGGTGCCGAACAGCATGAGCGCGATGCCGAACGCGATATCGGAAACACGCGGCAGCGAGCAGACCAGCCCATGCAGGCAGCCGAGCACCTGACCGGCCGCCGCCGCCGCGAGTACGCCGATCCACGGCGAACCCGAGAGATACGAGCCCGCATAGCCGCACATGGCGCCGGAGACGAGGATGCCTTCGAGACCGAGATTCACGCGGCCGCCTTTCTCGGTGAGGCATTCGCCGAGGCTCACGAACAGATAGGGCGTACTCACGCGAATGGCCCCCGCAAAGAGCGAAATCAGCAGTACCGCAGCGGGCGAATGAAGGTCAGACATGGCGGGTACGCTCCAGTGAAGCAGACGAGGTGTCGAGCGCGGCGGCCTGAAGTTTCACGCGCCAGGCGGCAAGACGGGGAGCAAGTGCCTCCCAGGCCAACAGGTTCGCGAAAAGCAGGCCTTGCAGCACGAGCGTGGCGGCGTCGGGCAGCTCGAGGTGACGTTGCAGCAGACTGCCGCTCGCCTCGATGCCGCCGACCATCAGCGCGCACACGATCACGGCGAACGGATTCTGGCGTGCCGCGAACGCGACAAGGATGCCCGCATAGCCGTAGCCCGAGAGCAGCGACGCATTCGCGCTGCCTTGCACGGCCGCAACTTCGAACATTCCGGCAAGTCCCGCCGATGCGCCGCCTAGCGCGCAGGCGGTGAGCGCGAGCCCGCCCACGGGCAGGCCGACGAGGCGCGCCGTGTGCACGTTGCCACCTGTTACGCGCATGGCGAAGCCGAGCGTGCTTTGGCGCACGAGCACCCAGGCAGCGAGACACGCGAGCACGCCCCAGAAGAGGCCCCAGTGCACGTCGAGTCCCGGCAGCGAGCCGATGGTCATGGCGTCGGGGAGGGGCAGCGTCGACGGTTTGTTGAGACTGGCGGGATCGCGCAGCGGCCCTTCGACGAGAAACTTGAAAACGGCGATGGCGATATACGACATCAGCAGGCTGCTGATGGTCTCGTTGACACCACGCCATTGACGCATTGCGCCCACTGCGCTGATCCACAGGCCCCCCGCGAGCATGCCTGCAATCGCCATCAGCGGCGTCGCGACGATCCACGGCGTAGCCTGCGGCAGGCCCTGCGGCACGACGGCGGCCGCGAGCCCGCCCAGCGCGAGCGCGCCTTCGCCGCCAATCACGATCAGGCCGACCTGGGCAGGCAGCGCGACGCACAGAGCCGTAAGCATGAGCGGTGCGGCGCGCAGCAAGGTGTTCTGCCATGCGAACGACGAGCCGAACGCACCTTCGCCAATGAGACCAAGGGCCTGGATGGCCGGCTGTCCCTGCACGAGCAGGAAGATGCCGAAGATCGCCAGAGTTGCCACGATTGCACATACTGTCGGCAACGCAGGCAACAGGGCAAGCAGCAGGCGCGCGAGACTTGCAGGCAGCCTTCGCGACGGCCCGTGAGCGGGAGAAAGGGATGCGGACATCAGGACTCCTGGCGAAGACGCTTACGGTCCTCAGATCTGGCCAACCACACCGGCAACCAGATAATTCATGCTTTCGAGCGCGATATCGGTCTGTGCGTAGCTTGTGCCGGCCGCAATGGCGCTGCCGCCCTTGTTGTCCTTCATCGGTCCCTTGAAGATGACGTAGTCGCCCGCGACCATCTTCGCCTTCACGGTGTCGGCTTGCGTGCGGGCATCGGGTGTCACCTTCGCGCCATACGGAGACATCTTCACGAAGCCTTCGCGCAGACCGCCGCGAAGAATGTTCGGCTGCGGCTTGCCCGTCTGCGCGTTTGTGACGAGCAGCTTGTAGGGCGTCGCCCAGTCCCATTCGGCGCCCGTCAGATAGCCCTTCGGCGCCAGCGCCGCCTGGCTTGCGTGGTAACCGCAGCTCATCGCGCCGCGTTTCTCGGCTGTCTCGATCACGACCTTGGGTCCGTCCACGTGACACGTGAGCACGTCGCAGCCCTGATCGACGAGGCTGTTGGCGGCCTCCGCCTCCTTCACCGGCATCGACCAGTCGCCCGTGAAAATCACGTGCGTGGCGATCGACGGATCCACCGACTGCGCGCCCAGCGTGAATGAGTTGATGTTGCGCAGCACCTGCGGAATAGGCTTGGCCGCGACGAAGCCGAGCTTCTTCGTCTTGCTCGCATGGCCTGCCACGACGCCGTTCAGATACTGGCATTCGTCGATATAGCCGAAGTAGCTGGAGATGTTGGCCGGATTGCCGCTCTTCCAGAGACCGCCGCAGTGGGCGAAGCGAACCTTCGGATATTTGGCTGCCATTTTCAGCACATGGGGATCGAAGTAGCCGAACGAGGTCGCGAAAATGAGCGTCGCACCGTCCTGCTCGATCATCGCCTCCATGGTCTTTTGGGCGGCGACGGTCTCGGGCACGTTTTCTTCCTCGACGACCTTCACGTTCGGCAGCTTCTTGATGACAGCCGCAGCTTGCGCTTGTGCCTGGTTGTAGCCGTAATCGCCGCGCGAACCGACGTAGATGACGCCGACCGTAAGCGGCTCGGCACCGAAAGCGAGGTCGAATGGGAGCGTGCTGCCGAGGGCGAAGGCGCCAGCGCCCTTGAGAAAATCGCGACGGTTTGTCATGGTTGGACTCCTC
The DNA here is from genome assembly GCF_014397665.1 of Paraburkholderia sp. UCT2. NCBI lineage: Bacteria > Pseudomonadati > Pseudomonadota > Betaproteobacteria > Burkholderiales > Burkholderiaceae > Paraburkholderia > Paraburkholderia sp. UCT2. The sequence goes on along the minus strand of NZ_VZQO01000059.1, from coordinate 24,650 downwards.
GTGAGTTCAATGCATATATTCAGAATTGCCGATCGGATTGGGCTTGCGTTCCGGCCGCCGTTGCGAGCCATGCACGCCAGCCGCCGAATGCAGTGATGTCGTGTGCGCCGCTGCCTGGTGCGACCGCCGAGGGCTCGCTGATAAAGCCCTTGACGATGAGTCCATCGGCTGTCTGCACGCTGCCGATGCCGAGCGGCGCCGGCACGTGGGCAACGAATGCGCCGAAGCTGCGCAGCGGCACTTCCCAGAGCTCGATTTCGATGGGCTGGCCGGCCTCGTGCGGCGTACGCACCAGAGCGGGCTTGGCCGGCTTCGTACCGGCGAGCGCGTAAAGGCGGTAGTGCGAAGACGTGGTGGTGGTCTCGACGAAACGCGCACCAGCCTCGAGCAGTTGCCAGCAGAGGGGCTGCCCGCGCAGATGAGCGCCGACCACGGCGAGTGTCACCGTCGGCTCTTCGAAGGGCAGCGGTCGCGCGGCAATCCTGGCAGCGTCGTCGGGTGTAGCGTGCGCCATGAAGAGCGCCTGGACGCGTGCGCCGAGCACTGCCAGGCGCTGGTCCGCGCCCGCTGGGGCGATCAGCGTCACGCCGGCTGGCAGGCCGTCCGCGCGGCGAACGCCCGGCACCGCCAGAGCGCACAGATCGAGCAGATTCACGAAGTTGGTATAGACGCCAAGCTGGCTGTTCGCCCCGATCGGGTCCGCACGTACTTCGTCGAAGGTTGGATGCGTGGGCGTGGTCGGCACGACGAGGACGTCGATCGCCTCGAACAGCGTTTCCACTTCGCGGCGCAGTGCGGCCAGTGCATACTGTCCGTCGAACGCATCGACAGCGCTGTAGCCGTCCGCTTTGGCAATCACCTCGGCGACAACCGGATCGATGTCGGCGCGATTCGTCTCGAAGAAGGAACCGAGCGCGGCACGGCGCTCCGCTACCCACGGGCCGTCGTAAAGCAGCGCGGCAGTTCGCTGCATGGGTTCGAACGGCACGCTTGTTGGCGAAAGCGCAAGGCGCGAAGCGATCGTGTCGAGCGTGGCGGCAAAGGCCTGATGCGCCTGAGCGTCATCCTGGAAGGTCAACTGATCCGGCACGGCGAGGCGCAGTGGTGCATGGGGCAGTCCGAGCGCCGGCACTCGGCGCGCATAGCTGTCGTCTCCATCGTACTTCGCCATCTGCAGCAGGACCTCCCAGGCGTCGCCCACGTCATGCGCGAAGATCGACACGCAGTCCAGGCTCCGGCACGCCGGTACCACGCCGCGCTTGCTTACGATGCCAGGCGTTGGCTTGAGACCCACGAGGTCGTTGAAGCCTGCCGGAACACGCCCCGAGCCAGCGGTATCCGTGCCGAGTGAGAACGCAACCAGCCCAGCCGCAACAACGACTGCCGAGCCGGAGCTTGATCCGCCGGAGATGTGCGCATCGGATTCGAACTGTCGCACGCCGCCATAGGGCGAGCGTGTGCCGACCAGGCCTGTGGCGAACTGGTCGAGATTCGTCTTGCCGATGAGGATGGCGCCGGCGTCGAGCAGACGATCGACGGCGAATGCCGAGGCTGCGGGCGTGTAGGCGAAGGCGTCGCAGGCTGCGGTGGTTGGCATGCCGGCGACGTCGATGTTGTCCTTCACCGCGAACGGTACGCCGAACAGCGGCATCCGCTCAAAGATCGCGGCGCCCAGGCGCGCGCGCGCTTCTTCGAGCGCGGCAGCCCGGCTGCCGAGATCGGCGGCACTCACGCGCGATATCCAGACTTCGGGGCGACAGGAGGCTTCGATCCGGGCGATCACCGTGTCGACGATGTCGCGAGGCGTCGTGCTTTTGGCGGCGTAGGATTCGAGCAGCGCTCGAACCTTGAAGAAGGCGTCGGGAAGCATGAGTTCAATCTTGAATACAAGTTTGAGCTCATGCTCGCAGCAACTGTGCCAAGCAGGGGAGGTTGGCAGGAAGTCCTTGCCCGGCAACGATTTTTACATTGGCGTAGACGCTGGTACTTGTCTGCCCGTGATCCAGTGTGGGTCGCGATTGGTTTGGGTTGGTGCACGTGTCCCGCTCATCGTGCACCAACCAGAGGGAAGGGCGCGAGCGGTGGTTCGCTCGGCTATCGCCCCATCGTAGGCACCCACCGGATCCTGACGCTCGCAGGACCGAGCGAGCGGTAGTTAAGGCACTCCTGGCCGAAGCGAGGAAGCCAGGCGTAGACCATTACCACCGGCTCGGAGAGGAACTGGACGAGCATGACGGCCCGCCGCCCCGCGAAGTTCACAAGTGGGTGTGTTTGGGCGGGGGATACGAAATCCATCTCGAAATAAGACCCGCATATGCCCAGCCCGTGCCACCATCTTCGTGCTCCGGGTTTGGGACACAAGGCAAGACCGCTGATCAACGGGCGTGACCAGCCGGTCACTTTCCAAAGCTGCACGATCGGGGCACAAAAAAGAAAACGCCCGTGTTATTCACACGGGCGTTTCCGTGGCCCCGCTACCGCGCCCCAATGAACGATTTCTCGTCCGCTTCTGCATCAGGGGCCGGCTTCCGCGCGGCTCTCTTCAAGTATAGGGCGCTTGGCGGGATATCCAAGTCGGCGAGACCAGCTTTTTGCACGGAATGCGAGCGGATGATTCAGACGTTTGAGTACTCGCGCCGCCTCTGGACTCAACGCCGTCATTGAGCTTTCAGCCGTTCATGCCGTTCGGTACATGAAAGCGACAACCTTACTGCAAAGCCGGCTGGCCTAATAGCGATAAGCAATTCTTCGAAAAATGCACGTCTGCTTCCGCAAGCGCACACGAGGGCATCATCTTTTGCCAGCCGCATTGAGATACGGCCCTGTTGACCCGCGTACTTTTAGCACCACAGGCAGCGCATATCCTTGTCGCGTTGCCCGGCCGTCCAGCGCGTCGAGCAGATGCCTCGCGGCGACCGTGCCGATCTCGCGTGTGTCCACGTACATCGTCGTGAGGGGCGGGCGCGCTTCGCGTGCGATCGCAGCCTGCATGCCGCTCACCTGCGAGGCAAACACCTGATCATCGAGCGTCGGAATGACGATGCCCGCAATGTGGCTGCGTGTGGATGCGAGCGCACGTCCGGCTGCATTCGGAAACCAGTTCAGCTCCAGCGCAGCCCGCTCGACGCGCTCGCGCACGCTGTCCGACACTTTGCTGGGCTCGTTGTAGACGCGCGATACCGTCGCCGTGGACACGCCCGCGAGCTTCGCCACGTCGGACAGCACCGTGCGCCCCGTGCTGCGGCGGGAGCGGGCCCCGGCCGCCCGCCCGGCAGGTGACGGTTTTTCTTCGAGAGCAGAGTCAGAGGCGCAAGAGCGAGGCATCGACGTTCAGGTCTCGTACAGGGAGCCCGTCATCTTACTCGGGGCGCGACACAACGGCGCATCCGTCAGGCCCCCGCTGCGATGCGCGAGCGGAAATGCTCGGTACCTTCGACGATCTTGTCGAGCACCGCGTCGAGCGCCCAGAAGCGTTCGCGCACGTCGTAGTCGATCGCGCGGCAGCGAATGGACTGGAACGTGCCGACGCGCTGGTGGTACATCTTCGCGAGCGCCGGATAGCCGAGTGCCTCGGATACCGCCGCGACCACGAGAAAGATCGAGAGCTCGCGGGCGAGCGCCGGGTTCTCGTCGGCGCGATTGCGCAGCCAGTTGTACAGGTCCGGATGGAAGTTCGTGAACGCGCCATTGAATCCCGCGGATCCGGCTTTCATCGCATCCCAGGCAATCGCGGCATTCGCGTTAAGGATCTTCATGGGCGAACCCTTCGCCAGGGCAACGCGGCGCTTCACCGTGTCGAGATCGCAGCTCACGTCCTTCAACATCACGAAGCGGCCGGTGTCGATGCACATCTTGAGCTCGTCGTCGGATAGCAGGCGCCGGTAGGGAGCCGGGCATTCGTATAGCCCGAGCGGTATGTCGGAAGGCAAGCGGCTCATCAGGCGGCGCAAGTTCGTTGAGAACGCTTGCGTGCCGTCGCGGGCTGGATCGAGCCGGTTCGTCACCAGAACGATCCCGTCCGCGCCGGTCGCCGCGGCGGCGTTCAGCTCTTCGGCCTGCGCGTCGGGATCATCGCTGATATGGCCCGAGACCACCACCGGCACGCGGCCGCCCACGCGCTCGACCACGAAGCGGCCAAGTGCCGCGCGCTCCGCGAGGCTGAGAAATTGCATCTCGCTCGACTGCGCCACGGCGAACAGCGCGTCCGAGCCGTGCGCGAGATACCACTCGATCAGCCGTTCGAGCCCGGCATAGTCGATGGCGCCGTCGTCGTCGAAAGGCGTCAGCATCACGGGCACGATGCCTTCGATCGTTTGCGAGGAGCGCGTCGAAGAAGTGGGGAGGGTCATGTCGGTGTTGTCCTTGGCAGGGTTGAACGGGCGGTTCATCAAGCTGGTGCCGGTGCCGGACTGGCCGGTTCCGGTTCGCTTTCGATCGGTTTGCGCACCAGAAACAGATAGCTCATGGCGCCGACGAAGGCAATCGCGGCAGCCGTCAGCAGAGCCGGCACGAAGGACCACGCCTGCGCGATGTAGCCCGTGAGAATGGGCGCGAGCGCGCCGCCCAGAAAGCCGCCGAAGTTCTGGATCGCGCCAGGCGAGCCGACGCGGTTGGCGGGCGCAGCGGCCGTCGCGAGCGCCCATGAGCAGGCGGACACCGCGTTGGCGAGAAAAACCACCACGGAGATGCAGACGATCGCGATCGTATTGCTTTCGACGAGCGCGGCGGGCACGGTAAACGCGACCATCCCGAGCATCGCGATGACGACCGCGTTACGTCTGCTCGCCACCGGCGAGGCGCTCTTCTTCGTGATGAGGTCGGAGAACCATCCCGCGCAGAGCGCGCCGAGGAAGCCACAGAAGAACGGCACCGAGGCCGCGATGCCCGTGTGGATCAGCGTCATGTGGCGCTGCATCGTCAGATAGCCGGGCAGCCAGGTCAGATAGACCCAGTTCAGATACGCCGAGCCGAAGAAGCCGATCAGCATGCCCCAAGTCGTCAGGTTCGAGAAGAGGGCGCGCCAGTCCGCGAAGCTCAGGCTTTCGGCGCGGAAAACAGCGACCGGGGCAACGAGACAATGACGTCATCAGGGAAACTCCCTAAACGATTCATCGGACCGGCGATCGCGCTCCGCTCGCCCGCAGGATCATGCTCACCACTTCTTCCGTCGTAGCCTCGAAGCGCTTCGTCGAGAGCGCGCGTTTGCCCGAGAGCGCGCATATTTGAGCCTCGAAATCGGCGTAGTGCTGCGTGGTCGCCCAGATCATGAAGAGGAGCGTCCGAGGGTCGACGGGCGCGAGCAACCCTTTGGCTATCCATCGCTCGATCAGCTTCACGCGTGTGTCCATCCACGGCTTCACGCGTTCGAGCAGGATCTCTTGCATGTGCAGCGCCCCGCTGATTATTTCGTTGGCCCACACCTTCGATCCAAGCGGGCGGCGCCGTGACAGGGCCATCTTGGCGCGCACGTAGCCGCCAATCGCCTCGACCGGATCGTCGCTTGCATCGAACAGGTTGGCGGCGGCGTTCCATTCCTCGAACACATCGTCGAGTACGCGCCAGTACAGCGCCAGCTTGGTCGGGAAGTAATAGTGCAGATTCGCCTTCGGTAAACCCGCGCGCTCGGCGATCAGCGCCGTGCTCGCGCCTTCGAATCCGCGTTCGGCGAACACGGCTTCGGCACAGGCGAGTAGATGGGATTCATTCGACGCACGAATGGAGGCTTTGCGCCGATGTGGCTTGTGCGATGTGTCGGCGGCTCGTTGCGCCTGCACGGTGCCGCGCGTCGCGAGGGGCGCGGCTCGCGTGGTGGGTTCGTCGTCGCGCATGTTCGGTCCATTCGGAAGAGAAAAGGAGCGCGGCGGCCGCGCGCATGCGGGAATCATTGTAGCCACGATGCAAGTGCGCCGCGAATTCACCGACATCAGGAGAAACGCGCAGCACGGACGCCTGGTGTTTTCACGCACTGCAGCATCAATGGCACGCTTCTCGCTCGTAACTCCGCATTGAATTCGCGAGGTTTCTCGTCTAAAACCTGTCCAATCGGACAGGATTCGAAGGGCTGGGTTTCAGGGGCAGCGCAGTGCCATCGAGACGTGCACCGTTGTGATCCTTCGCGCCCCAACACGGTGGCATGCATGCACGTTTGACAAGCACGGACAGGAGAACACGCATGAGCGCAGTAAGCGAAGCCGCGCTGACGACCGCGATCCACGTGAACGGTCAGCGATTGTGGGACAGCCTGATGGAGATGGCCAGGATTGGCGCCACGCCCAAAGGCGGCGTGTGCCGTCTGGCGCTGACCGACCTCGACAAGCAGGGCCGCGATCTCATCGTGCAATGGGCGAAAGAGGCGCGCTGCACGATCAGTGTCGATCAGATGGGCAATGTGTTTATGCGCCGCGCGGGGCGCAACAACGACCTGCCGCCCGTGATGACCGGCTCGCACGCGGACTCGCAGCCAACCGGTGGGCGCTTCGACGGTATCTATGGGGTGCTCGGCGGCCTCGAAGTGATTCGCTCGCTCAACGATTACGGCATCGAAACCGAGCGCCCTGTTGAAACGGTGATCTGGACCAACGAAGAAGGCTCGCGCTTCGCGCCGGCGATGGTCGCCTCGGGTGTATTTGCGGGTGTGTTTGCGCTCGAGTACGGACTGTCGCGCAAGGACGTCGACGGCAAGACCATCGGCGAGGAATTGCAGCGCATCGGCTACGCGGGCGCGTTGCCGTGCGGCGGCCGCAAGATTCACGCGGCGTTCGAACTGCACATCGAACAGGGTCCGATACTCGAGGCCGAAAACAGGACGATCGGCGTGGTCACCGACGCACAAGGTCAGCGCTGGTACGAAGTCGTGCTCACGGGCCAGGAGGCGCACGCGGGGCCTACGCCCATGCCGCGCCGCCGCGACGCGCTGCTGGGCGCCTCGCGCGTCGTGCAGCTCGTCAACGAAATCGGCCTGCGTCATGCGCCGCTCGCGTGCGCGACGGTCGGCATGATGCAGGTGCATCCGAATTCGCGCAACGTGATTCCGGGCCGCGTGTTCTTCACCATCGATTTTCGCCATCCGCAGGACGAGGTGCTGGCGCAGATGAACGCAGAGCTGCGTGAAGGCATCGCGAAGATCGCGGAACAGGGCAAGCTCGAAGCCGACGTCGAGCAGATTTTCTACTACGCGCCCGTGCCGTTCGACGAGGCGTGCGTGAAGTCCGTGCGCGCGGCGGCCGAGCGCTTCGGCTATTCGAATCGCGACATCGTTTCGGGCGCAGGTCACGACGCGTGCTATCTCGCGACGGTCGCGCCGACCTCGATGGTGTTCGTACCGTGCATCGACGGTATCAGCCACAACGAAGTCGAGGACGCGACGATCGAATGGATCGAAGCCGGCGCGAACGTGTTGCTGCACGCCATGCTCGAACGCGCGAGCGAGCCCGGCTGACGCAATCTCGATCTAACGCAAGCGGTCTCAGCGCCGCGCTGTCTTTCCAACGATTCCCCACGTACCGGCCGCGCACGTCACGCACACGGCCGGCGGACCCGTGTTTCGCCGCGCAAGGAGCATCCGGATGTCCCAGACCACCTCGAATGCCGCCAACGGCATCGCGCCAGGCCGTCTCAGTGCCGAGCAACTGGGCTGCAATTTCGCCGACGTCGCGCCGCCGCTTTCCGCGAATGCGGCCGTGATCGCCGCCGACCGCTGTCATTACTGTTACGACGCGCCTTGCGTGAACGCGTGCCCCACGGGCATCGACATTCCCGGTTTCATCCGCAAGATCGGCAACGGCAATCTCAAGGGCGCGGCGCGCGATATCCTCAGCGCGAACCCGCTGGGCGGCATGTGCGCACGCGTGTGCCCGACCGAGATTCTCTGCGAAGGCGCCTGCGTGAGAAATCATCAGGATGGCGAGCCCGTTCAGATCGGCGCGCTGCAACGTCATGCCACCGACTTCCAGATGGCCCGCGAAGCCGCCGGTGCCCCTGCGTTGTTCACGCGGGCCAGCGAAACAGGCCGTCGTGTTGCAGTGGTCGGCGCGGGTCCCGCGGGTCTCGCCTGCGCGCACACGCTCGCGCTTGCCGGGCATCGCGTGAGCGTCTTCGACGCGCGCGAACAGCCGGGCGGCCTGAACGAGTACGGCATAGCCGCGTACAAGACCGTCGACGACTACGCGCAGCGCGAAGTGCGGTGGCTTCTTTCCATTGGCGGGATAGAACTGCGCCAAGGCCAGCGACTGGGGCATGACGTGACGCTTGCGGAGTTACGCGCGGCGTATGACGCGGTGTTCATCGGCGTGGGCCTTGGCGGCACGCATACGCTCTCCATCGAAGGCGAACTGCTCGACGGCGTGCTCGATGCGGTGGATTTCATCGCGCGCGTGCGCGAGGCCGACGATCTGGCCAGCGTGCCCGTCGGTCGCAAGGTGGTGGTGCTCGGAGGCGGCAATACGGCAATCGACGCCGCCGTGCAAAGCCGCAAGCTGGGCGCGGAGCAAGTGACGCTCGCCTATCGTCGCGGCGCGGCGCAGATGAGCGCCACCTGGGCCGAACTGGAATTCGCGCGTAGCCAGGGTGCGACGTTGGCCGAGTGGATGAAGCCGCTGCGAATCGTCGGCGACACGCAGGTGCGGGCCGTGGAATTCGAGCGCACCGGGCTCGATATGAGCGGCGCATTGCGCAGCACTGGGGAGATCGTGCGCGTGGAGGCCGATATGGTGCTGAAGGCAATTGGCCAAACGCTGTTGCCCGAAGCCCTCGACGGGTTGCAACTCACCGAGGAAGGCGGGCGCGTCGCGGTGGATGCGAACGGCGCCACCTCGCTCGCGGGCGTTTTCGCAGGCGGCGACTGTGCCGGCCACGGCGCCACCGATCTGACCGTCCAGGCCGTGCAGGACGGCAAGCTTGCCGCGCATGCGATCGACCGCTTCCTTGCGAATCAGTCCGCCAGGGCCGCCCGAGCCGCGTGATAGCTACACCGAATCCAGATAAAACGAAGGAGTCGCATCATGGCCGACTTGCGCTGCACGATTGCCGGCATTCAATCGCCCAACCCGTTCTGGCTCGCTTCCGCGCCGCCCACCGACAAGGCCTACAACGTCAATCGCGCCTTCGAGGCGGGTTGGGGCGGCGTGGTCTGGAAGACGCTCGGGCTCGACCCGCACGTGGTGAACGTAAGCTCGCGCTATGGCGCCACCACCTGGCGCGGCCAGCGCATGGCGGGCCTGAACAACATCGAGCTCATCACCGACCGGCCGCTCGACGTGAACCTGAAGGAAATCGCGCAGGTGAAGCGGGACTGGCCCGACCGGGCGCTCATCGTCTCGCTGATGGTCCCTTGCAACGAGCACGACTGGAAGTGGATTCTGCCTCAGGTGGAAGACACTGGCGCGGACGCTGTGGAGCTCAACTTCGGCTGTCCGCACGGCATGAGCGAGCGCGGCATGGGCGCGGCGGTGGGTCAGGTGCCCGAGTACATCGAAATGGTCACCCGCTGGGTGAAAGAAGGCACGCGGCTGCCTTGCCTCGTAAAACTCACACCGAACGTCACCGACATTCGTCACGGCGCGCGCGCGGCGATGAAGGGTGGTGCGGACGGCGTCTCGCTGATCAACACCATCAATTCGATCGTCGGTGTCGATCTCGACGTGATGGCGCCGCTGCCCACCGTGGACGGCAAGGGCACGCATGGCGGCTATTGCGGTCCTGCCGCGAAGCCCATTGCACTGCACATGGTCGCGGAGATTGCGCGCGACCCGCAAACGCAAGGCTTGCCCATCTCTGGCATCGGGGGCATTTCCGACTGGCGCGACGCCGCGGAATTCATCGTGCTGGGAGCGGGCAGCGTGCAGGTATGCACCGCGGCGATGCACTACGGTTTCCGGATCGTCAGCGACATGATCGACGGCCTTTCCAACTGGATGGACGAGAAAGGGTACGCCAGCCTCGACGCGATTCGCGGCCGCGCCGTGCCGAACGTCACCGACTGGCAATACCTGAACCTCAACTACGACATCAAGGCGCGTATCGATCAGGACCGCTGCATCCAGTGCGGGCTCTGCCATATCGCCTGCGAAGACACCTCGCATCAGGCGATCACCGCCACGCGCGACGGCAAGCGCCACTTCGAAGTGGTCGATGCGAACTGCGTCGGGTGCAATCTATGCATGCATGTTTGCCCGGTCGATCAATGCATCACGATGGAGCGTGTCGATTCGGGCGAGCGCTACGAGAACTGGACCACGCACCCGAACAATCCGGCGCGTGTCGCCGACCCGAAAGCCGCCTGACATTTCGAAGCCGGATCGAGCCGGACCCACGACAAGCACGGAGAACCCACGTCATGAGCCAGCCCTTTGCAGTCGACGCCAATGCGCGCCGCGCCGAAAGCGAGCTATACAACGATGACCTCGCGCCCACCGGCGTTGCGCAGCGCACATGGCGCTGGTATCACTTCGCGGCACTATGGGTAGGCATGGTGATGAACATCGCCTCCTACATGCTCGCCGCCGGCCTCACCGAGCAGGGCATGGCGCCATGGCAGGCCGTGCTAACCGTGCTGCTCGGCAATCTGATCGTGCTCATGCCGATGCTGCTGATCGGTCATGCGGGTACGAAGTACGGCATTCCTTATGCGGTGCTCGTGCGAGCGTCGTTCGGCACCCAGGGCGCCAAGCTGCCAGCCATGCTGCGCGCCGTCGTGGCGTGCGGCTGGTACGGGATTCAATCATGGCTTGGCGGCAGCGCCATCTATACGCTCGTCAACATCCTCACGCACAACGCGCTGGTGGGCGACGCACTGCCGTGGCTCGGCATTTCGATCGGACAGGCTAGCTGCTTCCTCGTCTTCTGGGTGTTCCAGCTGTACTTCATCCTGCACGGCACCGATTCGATCCGCTGGCTCGAAAGCTGGTCCGCGCCCATCAAGGTGGTGATGTGCGCAGTGCTCGTGTGGTGGGCATGTTCGAAGGCAGGCGGCGTGGGCTCGATGCTGTCGCAACCGTCACAGTTCGCCGCCGGCGGCAAGAAGGCGGGCCTCTTCTGGGCGACGTTCTGGCCGAGCCTCACGGCCATGGTGGGTTTCTGGGCCACGCTCGCGCTCAACATTCCCGACTTCACGCGTTTCGCAAAAACGCAAAAAGACCAGTTCGTGGGCCAGGCCATCGGCCTGCCCATTCCGATGGCGTTGCTCTCGGTGGTCTCCGTGGTCGTGACCTCTGCAACGGTTGTGATTTACGGAAGGGCGATCTGGGACCCGATCGACCTCACGAGTCGCATGGAGGGCGTCGGTGTGGGCATCGCGCTCATCATCCTCACACTGGACACGATGTGCTGCAATCTCGCCGCGAATCTCGTCGGGCCAGCTTACGACTTCTCGAGCCTCTGGCCCAAGGGCATCTCGTACAAGACGGGCGGTCTCATCACCGCGGGTATCGCCATCGTGATGATGCCGTGGAAGATCCTTGCCACCACCCAGGGCTACATCTTCACGTGGCTCGTCGGTTATTCGGCGCTGCTTGGGCCTGTGGCCGGCATCCTGATGGTCGACTACTTTCTCGTTCGCAGCACACGCCTCGACACGGCCCAGCTGTTCGAGGAAAACGGCGAATACGCCTACTCGAACGGCTGGAATCCGGCTGCCGTGATCGCGCTGATCGCAGGTGTGCTGCCGAACCTGCCGGGCTTTCTCAATGTCGCGTTCCCGAATGCGTTTGCCACCGTGCCCGATGCGTTCAAAAGCATTTACACCTATGCGTGGTTCGTGGGGCTCGCCATTGCGGCGCTCGTCTATGGCGTGATGATGAAGCTCGGCAAGAGCCGGCGCCCACGTGTTGCGAGCGCGTGAGCGTTTCAAGCGTGAATGTTCAACTGAAGGAGACTTGGCATCATGGCGATCCTGATTCGAGGCGGCACCGTCGTCAATGCAGACAAGAGCTGGCGTGCGGACGTGCTCTGCGAAAACGGCGTGATCCAGAGCGTTGGCGAGAACCTCGACGCGCCTGCGGGCGCGACCGTGGTCGACGCCGGTGGCCAATACGTGATGCCTGGCGGCATCGATCCGCACACGCATATGGAGCTGCCCTTCATGGGCACGACCGCCAGCGACGACTTCTACACGGGCACGGCGGCGGGGCTTGCGGGCGGCACGACATCGATCATCGACTTCGTCATCCCCAACCCGAAGCAACCGCTGATGGACGCCTTTCGCGAGTGGCGCGGCTGGGCCGAGAAAGCCGCTTCTGATTATGGCTTTCACGTGGCGGTGACGTGGTGGGATGAAAGCGTGTATCGGGACATGGGGCTCCTCGTGAACGAGCATGGCGTCTCGAGCTTCAAGCACTTCATGGCCTACAAGAACGCCATCATGGCCGACGACGAGATTCTCGTGAACAGCTTTGCGCGCTCACTCGAACTGGGCGCGCTGCCTACCGTGCATGCGGAAAACGGCGAGCTCGTATTCCAGTTGCAACGCCAGTTGCTTGCGCGCGGTTTCACGGGGCCCGAGGCGCATCCGCTTTCACGGCCACCCGAAGTCGAAGGCGAGGCAGCGAATCGCGCCATCCGCATCGCGCAGGTGCTCGGCGTGCCGGTGTACATCGTGCATGTCTCGGCGAAAGACGCGCTCGAGGCGATCGCGCGCGCACGCGGCGAAGGGCAGCGCGTATTCGGCGAAGTGCTGGCGGGGCATCTCGTGATCGATGAGTCGGTCTATCGCGACCCGGACTGGACGCGCGCCGCCGCCCACGTGATGAGTCCGCCGTTCCGTACCCAGGAGCATCGCGACGCGCTCTGGCGCGGGCTTCAGGGCGGCCTGCTGCACACCACCGCAACCGACCACTGCGTGTTCTGCGCTTCGCAGAAAGCCATGGGCCGCCATGATTTCACGAGAATTCCGAATGGTTGCGGCGGCGTGGAAGATCGCATGGCGGTGTTGTGGGATCAAGGTGTGAACACCGGCCGGCTCACGCCGAACGAATTTGTGCGCGTCACCTCCACCAATGCGGCGCAAATCTTCAACCTGTACCCGCGCAAGGGCACGGTGGCCGTGGGTGCCGACGCCGATCTCGTCGTCTGGGATCCCGAGGCCACGCGCGCGATATCGGTCAAGACGCATCATCAGAACGTGGACTTCAACGTGTTCGAAGGGATGACGGTTCGCGGCGTGCCCACACACACCGTCTCACAAGGCGAACTCGTGTGGGCGGACGGCGACCTGCGCGCGCGGCGCGGAGCCGGGCGTTATCTGAAGCGGCCCGCGAATCCCGGCTATCTGCAGGCCTCGCGCCTCGCGAAGAGCCTGAAGCAGACGCAGCCGGTGCATCGCGAAGGTGACGCGCCACAATAAACACGGCAACGCGTGGAGGCACTGCAGGGGACATCGGGGGCTCGACGCGACAGGATTCGCGTTGCGCCCCGGTAGTTCGAGTGCAAACCGGTCTGCGCTTTTTATCTGCGTCGGAGTTCGCCATTGAGCGATCAGATACAAGAACAGCGCGAGTCGGGGTGCGGTCATCGTTGAATGAGCAATCCGTATCTCGCGGTTAGTGTTTCCCGCGTTCCGCGATCCATGCGCTATCCGGTCGCTGTTCCAGTCAGCGATTCACAGGCCTGCCAGAGGCGTCTTGCATCGGTTCCGTTTCTTGCCTGACTGGCGACGTTCGCTGGTCCCACGTCTCGACCACGTGTTTCGAACAATCCGAGCGGACCATAGTAGCCGCCGTCGACGACATCGGCCGCGGTTGCGGCATAGAGCGTGGAAAGCGCGCCGGTCTGGTCACTGTTGAACAAGATATCGATCAGTCCGCCTAGCGCAGAGCGGACGATCGGGCTTGCGGCAAAATGGTCGGCACGGAACAGATTCGTATTGGCAACGCCGGGATGCGCGGCAACGGACATCACGCGCGATCGTGCGGCGCGCAACCGGCGATCGAGTTCGAACGCGAACATGAGGTTGGCGAGCTTCGACTGTCGATAGGCGGTCATCGGACGGTAACGATGGGTTGCCTGAAGGTCGTCGAAGTCGAGCCGCCCGGTCTTGTGTGCGATAGAGGCAACCGTGACCACGCGTGGCCGCTCGGCAGACGCTCCTGCCGCCATCTCGAGCGCAGGCAACAGGAGGCGCGTCAGGGCGAAATGCCCGAGTACATTGGTGCCGAACTGCAATTCGAAGCCGTCGACCGTTTCGAGGCGTCGGCGGGGCGCCATGACGCCCGCATTGTTGATGAGGATGTCGAGCGGCCGGCATTGCGCGAGTTCGCGATCGCAAAAGGCGCGCACCGAAGCAAGGCTTGCGAGATCCAGTCGTTCAAGCCGCAATCGGGCGGCGGGCAGTTCCCTCTGCAGACGGGACAGGGCATCGGCGCCGCGCTGTTCGTCACGGCAGGCGAGTACGACTTCCGCGCCTGTGCGAGCCAGTATTGCAGCGACGTGATAGCCGATGCCGCTGTTGGCCCCCGTGATGATGACGCGTTTGCCGTGCTGAGGCGTGATGTCGTCGATGCTCCATTGTTTGTTCTGGTTCATTGGCGATTGTCGAGGGAAGGCCGTTAGCCGGAGAGAATGCTGACTAGCATACCCGTTGCACGCGCGCCGCATGTGCTGGACATTCTCGGGTTTGATGTTTGAGGTGCAGTGGAACGGAAAACCGGGTTAAGGATTTTCACGAGTCACTGTCTGCGGGATCACGTAAGGGTCGCAACTCGCCCTTGGCCACCGCTTCGGGCATCGAGAACGAGTACCGCCCCAGCATGTTGATGTGCTCGTGCAACAGTGGCGATAGCCGCGCCACATCGGCATCCTTTACCACGTAGTTTTCCTCCCGCAACTGGTTCAAGGCTGCCTCCATGTATATCGTGTTCCACAGCACGGTCATGTTGAGCACGAGGCCGAGTGTGCCCAACTGGTCTTCCTGACCCTCACGGTAATGTTGGCGCAGCTCGCCGCGCTTGCCGTGAAAGACAGCACGCGCGACGCTATGGCGGCCTTCGCCGCGGTTGAGCTGTGTCAACGTGCCTCTGCGTTTCGCTTCGTCATCGATGTAGGTCAGCATGTGCAGCGTTTTGTCGATGCGCCCGAATTCAGCGATCGCTTGCGCGAGTCGCGTCGGCCGGTCGCCAACCTGGAGCGTGCGCATAACGCCGGTAGCGGCCACCCGGCCGAGCTTGAGCGAGCCGGCCAGGCGCAGCATGTCATCCCAATGCGGCTCGATCTTCTGGAAGCTGAGGTGATGCGCCGAGACTGGATTAAGCAAAGCGTAGTCGGCCTGTGCATCGAACCGCCGGAAACGCGTGCCACCAACGTCGGCCAGTGGGGACTGAAGCGGTAGCCGAGCAGGCGGAACAGTCCGAACACCACGTCGCTGTAGGCGGCGGTGTCCGTCATGATCTGCGTTGGTTGAAGGTCAGTCTGCTGTTCGCGTACTACGGCCAGCAGGATCAGGCTGTCTCGCAACGTACCGGGAACGGTAATATCGTTCAGGCCAGAGAACTGATCAGATAGCAGGTTGTACCAGGTGACGCCGCGCCCGACGCCGAAATATTTCGGGTTTCGGCCGGCGTGCACCGTACGAACCGGGACCACGAAGCGCATGCCGTCGGCCGACGTCACTTCGCCGCCACCCCACAAATTAGCCAGCTGCACAAGACGACTTTGTGCGGCGACCAGTGTCGCATTCGCCGCCGTCAGCGTGTCGTCTCGCAGGTAGTTCTGATCTACCCAGGACAGCCGGTCACGCTTGAGCGCCGGCACGTCGTTGCGGATCAACGGCTCCAGCCCGGTGCTGGAGGCTTCGGCCATCAGCACTGCACACAGGCTGATGCGCAGGTCGGTCGCGCGCGCGGTGCGTTCCGAGATGTGGGTGAAGGCGCCGGTGAAGCCTGTATGCGAGGCAATTTCCAGAATCAGCTCCGGCAGGTCCACGCGCGGCAGCATGCCGGCCACCTTCTTGCGCAACTCGAGCAGTGAAGCCGGTTCGTCCAGCTTGTCCAGCGGACTGAGCACCAGCTCGTGCTTGTCGCCAGCCATGTCGAAGCGTACTGCCGGGTTGTCGGGCAGCCTGGCTGCCACCGCACGGTAGGTCCGATCCAGTTCGGTCGCCAAGGCGGTCAGCGTCGGCTCGTGGCCGACCGACAGCCCGAGGGTCCGGCAGATGATCGGGCGGGTAGCCTCCCATTCAGCACCTTCCAGCAGGCCGGCACGTGGATTGGCATAACGCCAGCTCGGCGCTACGAATACGTCACGACGCTTCAGGGCAATCTGTAGCTCTTCCAGCACGCAGAAGGTGTACGCATGGAAGTCAACGGTGCCGTCTTCATTCACAACATGCCTTTGACAGACGGAAAAACTGGGGGAAATCCCGCCGGCGTGGTGATCGACGCCGATGAACTCACCGTGAGTCAGAAGCTGCATGTCGCCCAGCAGGCCGCACTATCGGAAACTGCATTCGTGTCGAAATCGAATGTCGCGACGATCAAGTTGGAATTTTTCACACCAACGCGGCAGATTGCTCATTGCGGTCACGCCACCATTGCCACGTTTTCGCTCCTGAGGCAACTCGGCAGAGTAAGTAACGGCTGGTCGTCAAAGGAGACAATCGACGGATGCAGGGACATCGCAATTGATGGCAATACCGTTCTGATGGAACAGCGTTCCCCGACCTATCGCACAATCGAAAAGGGGTCCCAACTCGCCGCAAAAATCGCACAGTCGATGGGCATATCGACGGGCCAGATCTACAGCACGGCGAGCCCGGCAGTAGTCAACACGGGCAACAGTTTTCTGATGGTTGCATTGCCGGATGAGCGGTCCGTGGCCGCGATCCGTCCGGACCAGCGATCTATCGAATCGATCAGCGACGAACTCGACTTGATTGGTTATTACGTATTCTCGACCACGACGAAAGTACCGGGTCGCCACGCTGGAGCCCGGATGTTCGCGCCACGTTTCGGAATTGCCGAAGAGTCGGGGACGGGAACGGCGGCGGGGCCTCTGGCGTGCTTTCTATACGAGCGTATGGGTGTGGGCGACACGGAAATAGCCATTGAACAGGGCCGCTTGATGCAGCCGCCGTCGCCGAGCGTCATCCAGGTCGCTCTTGATGTCGACAGCAGCAGGATTTCGCGATTGATGGCTGGAGGCACGGGGGTAGTCATGCGGTCGATTACCGTCGAGATTTGATGATGGCATTGAGCGTCCGCTAAGTGGACGGTCGAACGGCCGTTGGGGGTGGCGAAGGGCCGATCGCCGTCGGGCAGAGGTCGGCCATCAGCGGTCGGTCGAAAGCGTGGCCCAGATCGTCCACAATCGAGCCACTCACACCTCTTGATTAAAAATCCGCTGGCGATCTTGCTGCTGAAACGGACCGTCCCGATAACCTTTTAGCGTTGAGGTCGATATCCTGCGCTTTCAGAAACTCTGCCTTGATACGCCACTTCGCGGTGCCATCCGGTAGGCCGAATATGAGTGCTTTGTCGTCGGGTTCATCAAAAGTAGCGGGCGCAACGGTGAAAACCTTCCGTCGCCAGGCTAATGCAACGAGTGTTTTCTTTCCCGTAGTCGACACCTTGAACACGCGGATCCAGGCAGGATGTTCGCCAAGCGCTGACATATCCGTCGTCTCGTCATCGTCCGCCGTGGACGGGCGCGCCCAGCCGATCGCAATGATCCTGATCGTTCGTCCGGCCCGGTCCAGCTGCTCCTGACGCTGTACCTGCTTGCCCAGCAAGCGGAACCGTGACGTGGGAACATGAGAGCCCGCCATGAAGTATTCCGCGATTACCCAGTCGCCCCCCGAAGAGACGATCGGAACATCTCGTCGACGATCGTATCGATAGATTCTGGCCACGTCGTGGAGGACCGATTTCGGAACGGCAGTACCTGGGAAAAAATAGCGCGCCGGTTTGAAATCACCGGTTTCCGATGCGATCGAGTTCTCGGCGTTCATGTCCAGACGCAACAGCTTTGGCGGCAACGTAATCGAAATCAGTGCATTGCCAGCAGTCCTCGCGACATACGGCGGTTGGGAGGACTCAACTGTCTTGATGGAAGGCTGCGCTTGCGGCAAAGCTGATCCGCATGGTGCGATCAGGAAACAGGCAAATGCGCCTATGGCGAAACATGTGTTCAAGCGAGATTTCATTCTGCTGGGGGGCTCTGGCAGAGAGGACAGGTTAGCTGTTTAATCCGTTTTTGTTCTGCGTGCAAGAATTTCGGCGGTGTCGCGCGTCGCACTCGGCCGTCACAGGCTCCGTGACTGGCACAACGGGCGGGTGGAAGAATTAAGGTCGGGGACCGCCTCTTATCAAGAATATCAACAGACCGCAATGGGTCGTTAGACAGGCTGAGACTCGCACCGTGACGGGCATTCTCGCGGAATGTGGATCCTGGCGATGTTATCGAGCCCTGCGATTTATGTTATCGGGCCGCTACAGTTAAGTGTCCGTCTGACATACAGGCGAACGGCTGTTGATGGGCCGCTTTGCGGCGGTCCTCCTGAATCTGCGGTGAACAATACTGATGGTGCTCTAATGTCCGAATTCTGAAGCCGGACCAAGTTAGCTTCGCGACCGCTGTCCGAGCTACCCGAATTTCCGCTGCACGCGGCGAGCACTCACGCTTAACCCGGTTTTCCGTTCCACTGCGCGCGCAGCGCGGCCATCCGGACGACGAGTTCCTCGAGCGGCCGCCTGACTTCCAGCAGTTCAAGCTGCTGTCGAATGTCGACGCCGGCAACCAGTGTGCCGCGGCGCGGAAGCATGTCGACGAAGCCGATCTGACGTAGCCGCTGAAGCGCTTCGCGCACGGGGGTTCGCCCCATTTCCAGCTCAACTGCGAGCTGACTTTCCGAGATCATGGAGCCAGGCGGCAAGCGACGGGTGATGATCATTTCCTCGATCTGCGCGAAGGCGACGTCGGCCAGCAACTGTTCGGGCGGATTTATCACTTCAGGTTTGGGAGCATTCTCGACGGAATTGCTTTTTCTCATTAGGGCTATCAGAAACGGTGGACTTGTACGGGTTGCAAGCGGTGCGGCCACGCAATAGCACGGCATACTGGCGTCAGCATACACGCGACCGGTGCGTTGTTCTGATGACGCGTGCCGGTTGAGCAGAATCGCTGGCTGCGCAGGGTGGCGATCGATCTGCTCGCGGACACGGCAACGCACGTGCGCAGTACAAAGTCTGCGAAAGTGGAATAGTACTCATGGGTGAGAGCCCGATCTGCTTCGATCGGCCAGAAGCGGTCACACGTCCCGACATTCCGGGTGCCTGCGTTAGGCCGGTCAGGAGACGCTGCGCGCTTAACGTCAATGCCCGTAACGGGTCGAGCTGGGCCGACATGCATCGGGCAGTACGCGGCCACGCACGGTCAGCTGTCATAGTCCCATGGATCGTCGGCAATCCGCGTCAGTTTCTTGTTTGCGCCGAACGATGTCCATCGTCAAGATTTGCATAGGAAGCTTTTTTGGTCGCGTCGGGAAGCCGCGGTTGTTCGGATCGCCAGTATTGCGACCTGGTGGCCGAAGGCTTGCCGGAAGGCGCAGGAAGATCCCGCCTCCGTGTAGGCCAGGAGCACCTAGGGCGTGCGCCGACCCGATATTCCCAAACTCGGAATCGAATTCTGAACAGAGAGAAATGACGAAAACTGCGATCGGAGCGAGTAGGTAAAAGAGGGGGGCTGAACGAGGTAAGCGCGTCTGCGCTGCAGCGGATGAGCGCGTACCTTGTTCGCCCCCGTGACCGGTAGCACGGCGACGCTGGGCGACGTGATCAAGGCGCACCGCGATCTCCTGCCCCGGCCCCTGGACGTCGCGGTCGACAAAATCTGGGCTTTACGTCGGAACGCGGCCGGCATCTCATCGAGGGACGCGAGCCGAGCGCCGAAGAGGCAGAGCTCGTTGTCGGGCTGGCGTCGTCGATCGGGGCCTATCTCGCGAAACCCGGCCGATGATCCGCTGCCGGAGCAGCGCGGTGAACGGTTGGCTGCGCTTGCGCGGCCGCACAGGCGCGTCGGGCGGCGTCCGCACGGCGGGATGAGCGAACCGTGATATCCGCGCCCTTACCAGTCAATGCGGTGCTTCTGTTCGGTCTCCCGATGGCGCTGGTCGTCGTCGGCGTGCAGGTACAGGCTCGTGGTCGTCAGCGACGCGTGGCCGAGGTTGTCGCGGATGAGCCGCAGGTCCACGTCGCCATCGGCCATGTGGGAGCCCGCGCTGTGGCGCAGCCAGTGGGCCGAGGCGCGCTCGAGCTGGGCTGCGCGGGCGGCATACTCTTCACCGCGCAGGCGCAGTTTTTCGGCGGCGCCGGCGAAGATGCCCTTGACGATCGTGTGCAGGGCGGCCCGCGTGAGGGGCTTCATGGATTTGCCGAGTGGCAGCACGAGGGGCGTGTCCTCATGCGAACCGGGCAGCACGGGCAACCCGCGCTCGCGCCGGTATCGTCCAAGTTCGACCATCATCTCGGCGGAGGCGGGCACGAGGCGCTCCTTGTCG
This sequence comes from Paraburkholderia sp. UCT2, assembly GCF_014397665.1. Taxonomy (NCBI): domain Bacteria; kingdom Pseudomonadati; phylum Pseudomonadota; class Betaproteobacteria; order Burkholderiales; family Burkholderiaceae; genus Paraburkholderia; species Paraburkholderia sp. UCT2. Next base: position 4,171 of record NZ_VZQO01000059.1, on the reverse strand, counting down.
CCCTTGCCGGTGACCTCGAGCCACCAGCGTTCATGCCCGTCGGCGTCACGCCGGCAGAAGAAGCGGCCCATCGTGTTGCCGCTGACCTCGGAGATGCGCAGCCCGCCCAGGTACAGCAGGGTGAAGAGCCAGCGCGCGCGCCAGTAGCGTTCGCGCTCGCGGTCTGTCTCGCGCGGCAGGGTGTCGATGGAAATCTTGACCTCGTGCCATAGGTCGCGCTCGAGAAAGCGCGTGACGCGCGGCGCCGCACGCCGTGCGCGCTGGCGTGAGAGCGACAGCGGGTTGCCGGCGAGGTAGCCTGCGCCGACGAGCCACGAGAAAAGGGCGTTGAGGATCACCATGGCCTGGCGCTGGCTGGAAGCGGCGAGTGGCCCGTGGAACGGTCGCCAGCGCGGATCGTCGCGGGCAAACTTGCGCCCGGTGGCGACCCAGCGGGCGCGCGGCTGCGGGTCGGCGAGGAAGCGCTGGTACACGAGCAGATCCTCGTGCATGAGCGACGACAGCGGCTTGCCAAGCTGGACGATCGCCCACAGCAGCAGTCGTTCGGCTTCCTTGCGGTAGTTCTCGAACGTGGTTTTCGTGTCGGCGACGCGCGCCAGCCACGCGCGAACGGCCGCCAGGTCATCATCGGCTGCGATCTGGCGGTGGCCGGTGGCGCGGTTGACGCCAGTGCGGCCGTCGAGATCATCGGGCAGTTCGAGGACGTCGAGCGGGCGCGGCGCGCTCAGGGCAGTTTTCATGGAGTTTGGGCGGCCTCAGGGTGACACGCGACGATGCTCGCACCACCGATGTTAAATTTCAACATTATAGGGATAATGTCAAAACCACAATGCCATAATAGTAGGTATCTACGGTACTACGGCGTAATATCTACGCATTTCCAGCTGCCCGGTTTTCCGCCCATGCCCGACGCCATCCCCGACGAAACCCGCCTCGCGGCCGAAATCGACCGCCTCAAGGCCGAGTTCCCGAAAACCCGCGAGCTGTACCGCGAGGCCTGCGCGCTGCTGTTCTTCCGCTTCGGCGTCGCGCCGACCGCGAACCGGCTCTACCAGCTGGTGCGCCGCGGCAGCATGAGCACGCCCGTCGCGGTGCTGCAGGAGTTCTGGGCCGAGCTGCGCGAAAAGAGCCGGGTGAGAATCGAGCACGCGGACCTGCCCGAGGACCTGCAGGGCGCCGCCGGCGAACTCGTCGCCACGCTCTGGAAGCGCGCCACGGGGGCCGCGCAGGATGCGCTCGAGGTGCTGCGCGTGGACGTCGAGGAGGTCCGGCAGACAGCCGCGGCGTCGGTGGCCGCGATGCGCGCGGATCTGGAACGCGCGCACACCGCGCTCGAGCAGCGCACCGCGGCACTGCTCGCCGCGCGGGGACGCGTTCAGGCGCTCGAACAGGCACAGGTGGCCGCCGAGGCGACGCGCGGTGCGCTCGAAGGCGAAATCGCGCGGCTGCAGCAGCATGGCCGGGAGCGGGATGCCGCGCTCGAACAGGCGCGTACCGACTTCACCGCCGAGCTCGACAAGCAGCAGGCAAGTGCCAAACTCGCAGAAACCCGTCTGCAGGCGGCCGAAAAACGCGCGCTGCTCGAAATCGAGCGCGAGCGCGCCACGAACGCCCGGCTGCAACGCGACGCGGCCGCCGCCGCGCAGCGTGCCGCCCACAACGAGGCAAGTGCCCGCACCGCGAACCAGACATTGCAGACGCAACTTGGCAGTCTGCGTCACCAGGCCGGTGTGCTCGAGGGGCAACTCGACGCGCTGCGCGCGAGCCATCACGCCCAGGCGCGGGAACTCGAAACGTTACGGCAGATAGCGGCCGGCACTGGCAATATCGCGCCGCGAAATACGCTACGCGCGGGACGTCCAGCTGGGGCGACGAAGCTGCGTCGCGCGTCCCGCAAGCCCGGCGACCGTTCATGAGACGCGCGGCGCACCAACGACGCTGGCCGCTGTGCCCGGAAATTCCGTCGCTGATGAATTACGGTGAACGGGTGGTGGAGGTGGTGGCCGAGGCGCGCGGCCGGCGCGTGACCATCGAGTCAGTCGACGGGAACGGCCGGCGGTTTCGCAGCGCGGTGAAATGGAAGAATCTCACTGCGCTTGACGCACAGCTCTTCTAACCCCATGACTACGGGGACTGGGCGGTCGGGCGAGTACCAAAAATTGGTATATTATGGGGCGACCGAAGAGGAGAGCGCCATGCCACGCAATACATCCATTTCGCTGGGCGACCACTTCGCCGAGTTCGTTGATACCCAGGTCCTGTCTGGACGTTATGGTTCAGCAAGCGACGTCGTGCGCGCAGGCCTGCGCCTGCTTGAATCGCACGAGATGCAGATCCGTGCCTTGCAGGAAGCCCTGAAGGCCGGGGAGGATTCCGGCACGCCCCGTCCGTTCGACAGCGAGGCGTTCCTGACCCGCATGCGGACCACGCATGGCAGCTAGCAGGCGGCAGGTCCGGCTCACGCCGCTGGCCGAGTCCGACCTTGAGGATATCTGGCGCTATACCTCCAGCAACTGGTCCGTGGACCAGGCAGATCGCTATCATCGCGATCTGCTTTCGACAATCGGGGCGCTGGCGCGGGGGCTGAAGACCGGACGTATCTGCTCCGTCAGGGCCGGATACTGGCGCTATACAGCCGGATCACATGTGATTTTTTACCGGGACACGGATCACACGCTTGACGTCATCCGTATCCTGCACCAGCGCATGGACGTCGATCGCCACCTGTAGCTGTTGTCCGTATGGCCACGCGCGATCGTTGCGGGCGCAGCAGGTAATGTCGACGCCTACTGTGCAACGTCTGGCGTAGCGCGATGCGACTTCCCGTCGCAGGGTAGCGCTTAGGGGCCGGAGCCCTTTCGGACTTGTATTATTCCAGGCGAAGAGGTACCCGCCTACTATCTCACTAACCCTTGGATGGTCGAACGGAGATAGTCATGAGCCCTTTTTCCCTGATTGAAGTGTCGGATCTGCATACCCGCGCAGGCGTCACACGCCATGGCCATTTCCGGCTGAACCCCGCGCGCCTAGTGGCCCTGCTGCGAAAGCTCTTCGCGGGGCGTCCTCCCGCCTGCGGCTGCCGCTGAACGGGGGTTGATTGTGGACTACACTCTGGCTCTGCGCTTCTTTGCTGTCATGCTGACGGTTCTATGCCTCCCGCTCGCGACGCTCATGGTGCGGCGCGATCCGCTCCCCGCGAGCAGCACGATCCGCATTGATGCCCTGCCACGCGCGCAGTGGCCTGCCGTTCTGACGCGTACCGGCATCGGGTTTCTGCTCGCGTCCTTTGTTCTGCTTCTGATGGCCTGCTGCCTCCTACTCGACTGACTGTCCTTCAACCGGTCGCCATTGACCGGCGCATGGCACGCATCAGTCCCGCTGCCTGCGGGCGACCCACCGCCGCACGATTCGTGGGGAGCTGGAACCGTTTCGCGCCCCGGGAGGCGGTCGTGGCGTGTCGATGGCACGTACCTGATTCGGTGAATGGCGATCGGCCGGAGACCGTTGCCGACCCACTCCGGCCGGACGGTCCTCTCAAATGCAGCCGTTCAAACCGGGACCAACGATCTGGTCGGTCCCGCTCCGCTAATCCTGCTGTAACTGCTAGCGCGCCCGATTGCTATGGATCATCGCCGCCAGGATATATCCAGCAATTCGCGGATTCTCCTTGATTCGCCGGGTGCTGTAGCCATACCAATCATGACCATAGGGCACATAGACCCTCACGTTAAATCCTTGCGAAAGCAAAGCGTCACGCAGCGGCTCGCACACCCCCAGCAACATCTGGAACTCGAAGCGTGACCTGTCGATTCGCTCGCACTGCAGCCAATTGGAAAGCAGATCGATCAATTGGGCATCGTGCGTTGCAATGCCTACGAACGATCCCGCCTGTATTGCGCTCGAAACGTGCCGAATGAAGTGCGAATTGATCGCGGCCCGATCCCTTGATGCACCGTCGACGAGATGCTCGTTTGTCTCAGCATAAATTCCCTTGCAAATGTGCATGCAGAGCAGGGCCAGGTTGACTGGGCCCATTTTGATCACCTGCAGATCGGGCGCGCGCGCCGGCCGCTCATGGCCTTCGTCATGGTGCTGTCGTGGTCGCGGCAGATCTATCTGCGCTTCTTCCTCGATGCCCGCATGGACAGCTTCCTGGCGGGCCACGCCGGCG